>NZ_VFPU01000001.1:2551951-2870945 GCF_006716885.1 Ornithinimicrobium humiphilum | reverse complement strand
ATCACCTTCGTCACCAACGGCACGACCAACACCGGCGAGGAGGGCGCGGACATCGCCGCCATCGTCGTGGCCGAGGACTCCCCGCTGCAGCGTCCCGCCGACCTGGAGGGCAAGACCGTCTCCTCCAACCTGCTGTCCAACATCGGTGACACCACCATCCGCCACACGGTGGACGCGGACGGCGGCGACGGGTCGACCCTGGAGTTCGTCGAGGTCGCGGTCCCCGAGGTCATGGCGGCCCTGGAGCGCGGCCAGATCGACGCCGGCCTGGTCGTCGAGCCCTTCCTGACCAAGGCCCTCAACGAGGGCGGTCGGGCACTGGGCTGGAACTACGTGGCGGTCAGCGAGCAGATGGACGTCTCGGGCTACTTCACGCTCGAGAAGACCATCGAGGAGAAGCCCGAGCTCGTCGAGAAGTTCGTCAAGGCCATGACGACCTCGCTGGAGTACGCGAACGACAACCCCGACGAGGTGCGCCGCATCGTCCCGACCTACACCCAGATCGACGAGGCCACCGCCCAGTCGATGGTGCTCCCGCGCTTCCTGGCGCAGTTCAACCGGTCCTCCGCCGAGATCCTCGGCAAGGCGGCCGCCAAGTACGGCACGATCTCGCAGGCGCCGGACCTCGACGGCGTCCTTCCTGCCGGCACCCCCTGACCCCGAGAGGACACCACTCCGCATGAAGCTCTACATGTTCGACGACTCCCGCCTGGGGGTCGCGGCCGAGGACGGCACGCTCGTGGACATCACCGCGACCGTTCCCGCCGACGTGCCGGCCCTGGACCGGATGACCGCCCTCATCGAGGCCTGGGACGACGTGCGCGACCAGGTCGCCGCGGCCGCCTCCGCCGGTGGCGGGGCCGCCTTCGAGGACGTCACCCTGCGCGCCCCGCAGCCCCGACCGCACAACCTCGTGGCGGCGCCCGTCAACTACCACGCCCACCAGGGCGAGATGGGTGGCGAGAACGGCGTCTACAAGGGCATGGTCATCCCGACCATCGAGGAGGCGAAGGGCTTCTTCAAGTCCATCTCCTCGATCGTCGGCCCGGACGGCCGCATCGAGCTCCCGCTCGCCGGACGTCGCTTCGACCACGAGGCCGAGGTCGCCGTGATCATCGGGCGCACCGCCCGCCGGGTCGCCGAGGAGGACGCCCTGTCCTACGTCTTCGGCTACGCCCCGGTCATGGACATCACGCTGCGGGGCCCGGAGGACCGGTCGTTCCGCAAGTCGATGGACACCTTCACCCCGCTGGGCCCGTGCATCGTGACCGCGGACGAGGTGGCGGACCCCACCGACATCGACTTCCGCCTCACGGTCGGGGAGGAGGAGCGCCAGGCGTCCAACACCTCCTACCTGATCTACGGGGTCGCCCGCCTCATCGCGGAGTACTCGGCCGTGACGACGCTCCACCCGGGCGACGTCATCGCGACCGGGACGCCGGAGGGCGTCGGCCCGATCACCGACGGCGACGTGGTGACGCTGGAGATCGCGGGGATGGACCCGCTCGTGATGAACGTGGTGGACGTCTCGGCGTGAGCCCGGGGGACCGGGCGCGCCGAGCGCCCGGTCCCACCCCCGGACCACCACGCTGGGTACGGTCGGACGACGGAAGGAGAGAGGACGTGGAGCAGCAGAACGGCGGCCGGCAGGCCAACCTGCTCGTGCTGGGCAAGATCACCTCGATCCTCGACTCCTTCACGCTCGCCCGCCCCTCGCTCACCCTGGCCGAGATCCGCGAGAGCACCGGGCTGCCGGCCTCGACCGTCCAGCGCCTCGTGGCCAACCTCGTCTCGGTCGGCCTCCTCGACCGCGACGCGCAGGGCTACCGGATCGGCGTCCGGATGGCCTACTGGGCGGCGCCCGCCACCCAGGGCGTGGAGCTGGTCCGGCTGGCGCAGCCCGAGCTGGACGGCCTCCGGGACGAGATCGGCGAGTCGGTCGCGATCTTCCGCGAGTCGGCCGGGCACCGGGTGTGCATCGCCCTGGCCGAGACCCGCCAGATCCTGCGCATCCACATGCGGGTGGGCACGGTGACCCCGATGCACGTCGGGTCCTCCGGGCGCGTGATCCTCGCCTGGACGCCCGGGCTGCTCGACACCGTGCTGCGGGGTCCGCTCGAGGCGGTGGCCCCGGGCACGATCACCGACCCGGACGTGCTCCGGGCGGCGGTGGAGCAGACCGCCGCCGACCGCTACGCCATCACGCACGACGAGCGCGAGACGGGATCGAGCGGCCTGTCCGCGCCGGTCTTCGGCTCGCGCGGAGAGCTCCTCGGGGCGCTCAACGTCTTCGGCCCGAGCAGCCGGCTCACGCCGGAGCGGCTCCGGCAGCTGGTGCCCTCCGTCGTGGAGGGCGCCGAGCGCCTCACCCGAATCATCGGAGGACGTCACCCCGAGGGGTGACGTCACCCCCTCCAGACCTCAGGTCGCACCCCGACGAGCGGTCCTCCGCGCGCCGGCCGGGTGCGCGACATACGCATCCATCTTGCAAGGAGACACACGTGGGAAGAACGCTGGCCGAGAAGGTCTGGGCGCGGCACGTCGTCCGGTCGGCCGAGGGTGAGCCCGACCTTCTCTACATCGACCTCCACCTCATCCACGAGGTGACGAGCCCCCAGGCCTTCGACGGGCTGCGCGAGGCGGGGCGGCGCGTGCGCCGCCCGGACCTGACCCTGGCCACCGAGGACCACAACGTGCCCACGACCCTCGGCCTGGTCAAGGACGAGATCTCCCGCACCCAGCTCGAGACGCTCCGGGCCAACTGCGCCGAGTTCGGCATCGTGCACCACGCCCGGGGTCGGCTCGGGCAGGGCATCGTGCACGTCATCGGTCCCGAGCTCGGCCTCACCCAGCCGGGTATGACGATCGTGTGCGGCGACTCGCACACCTCCACGCACGGCGCGTTCGGCGCCCTGGCCTTCGGCATCGGCACCTCCGAGATCGAGCACGTGCTCGCCACGCAGACGCTGCCGCTGAAGCCGTTCCGGACGATGGCGGTCACGGTCGAGGGCGAGCTGCCCGAGGGGGTCTCGGCCAAGGACGTCATCCTCGCGGTGATCAACCGCATCGGCACCGGCGGCGGCCAGGGCTACGTGATCGAGTACCGCGGCAGCGCCATCCGGGCCCTCTCCATGGAGGGGCGGATGACCATCTGCAACATGTCGATCGAGGCCGGCGCCCGCGCGGGCCTGATCGCCCCCGACGACAAGACCCTCGCCTACCTCGAGGGCCGCCCCCACGCCCCGAAGGGCGCCGACTGGGACGCCGCGGTCGCGGCCTGGTCCGAGCTGCGCACCGACGACGACGCGGTCTTCGACGCCGAGGTCTACATCGACGCGGGCGAGCTGACCCCCTACGTCACCTGGGGCACCAACCCCGGCCAGTCTGTCCAGCTCGGCGAGGCCGTCCCCGACCCCGACTCCTTCGCCGACGAGGAGACCCGCGGTGCAGCGAGGCTCGCCCTCGACTATATGGGTCTGACCGCCGGGACCCCGATGCGGGAGATCGCGGTGGACACCGTCTTCCTCGGCTCGTGCACCAACGGCCGGATCGAGGACCTGCGGGCCGCCGCCGACGTGCTGCGCGGGCGCACGGTCGCCGACGGCGTCCAGCTGCTCGTCGTGCCCGGCTCCCACGCGACCCGGCTGCAGGCCGAGGCCGAGGGCCTCGATCAGGTCTTCCTCGCGGCCGGCGCCGAGTGGCGCCTCGCGGGGTGCTCGATGTGCGTCGGGATGAACCCCGACCAGCTCCGGCCCGGCCAGCGCTGCGCCTCGACCTCCAACCGCAACTTCGAGGGCCGTCAGGGCGCGGGCGGTCGGACCCACCTGGTGTCCCCGGCCGTCGCGGCCGCCACCGCGGTCCGCGGCACCCTCTCCTCCCCGGCCGACCTGTCCAAGGAGGCACTGGTCTGATGGACGCGTTCACCACCCACACCGGGACCGGCGTGCCGCTGCGGCGCTCCAACGTCGACACCGACCAGATCATCCCGGCCGAGTTCTGCAAGCGCGTCTCGCGCACCGGCTTCGAGGACGCGCTCTTCGCCCGATGGCGCGAGGACGCCGACTTCGTGCTCAACCAGCGGGCCTACTCCGCCGGCTCCGTCCTGGTCGCGGGACCGGACTTCGGCACCGGCTCCTCGCGCGAGCACGCGGTCTGGGCGCTGCAGCAGTACGGCTTCAAGGTCGTGCTGTCCTCGAAGTTCGCCGACATCTTCCGCGGCAACTCCGGCAAGGGCGGGCTGCTGACCGCCCAGATCGACCAGGGCGACATCGAGCTGATCTGGAAGCGGCTCGAGGCCGAGCCCGGCGCGACCGTCACCGTCGACCTGCCCGCCCGGCAGGTGACCTGCGGCGACCTCGTGGCCACCTTCGAGATCGACGACTACGTCGCGTGGCGCCTGGAGAACGGCTTCGACGACATCTCCCTCACGCTGCGGCACGAGGCCGACATCGCCGGCTTCGAGGCCGCGCGACCCACCTGGACGCCCGTCGTCACGCCTGCCGTGACGACGGTCTGAGACAAGGACGGACACCACCATGGTCGACGTGGCGACGACGCCCGTCCCGGGCAGCGGGGAACGGGTGGCCGCACGCAGGTCCCGGTCCCTGGAGGACCGGCTGCTGGCGCTGCCCCCCGCGGTCCTGGGGCTGGCCGGGACACTGATCTTCCTGCTCGTCTGGGAGCTCGTGCCCGCGCTCGGGATCATCCCGGCGAAGTACCTGCCCCCGCCCAGCGAGGTCCTGCCGGTCTTCGCCCGCAACCTGACCTACGTCGAGTTCTGGGCCGCGGTCTGGGACACCCTGCAGGGCTGGGGCCTCGGCCTGGCCTTCGCCTCGGCGGTCGCCGTCGTGGCCGGGCTGGTCATCGGCGGCTCGACGCTGCTGCGGCGGCTGACCGCCAGCACGATCGAGTTCCTGCGCCCCATCCCCTCGGTGGCGCTCATCCCGCTGGCCGTGCTGCTCTTCGGCGTCGACCTGGAGTCCAAGCTGCTGCTGGTGGTCTACGCGTCGTTCTGGCAGGTGCTCATCCAGGTGCTCTACGGCGTCGCGGACGTCGACCCGGTGGCCCGCAACACGGCGCGCTCGTTCGGGATGGGCTATCTCGCCCGGGTGCGGCACGTGGTCTGGCCGACGGTCCTGCCCTACCTGATGACCGGGCTGCGGCTGGGTGCCTCGGTCGCCCTCATCCTGGCCGTCACCTCCGAGCTCGTGATCAACAACCCCGGCCTGGGCCGGGAGATCGCCCTGGCGCAGTCGAGCGGCTCCTACGCACCGATGTACGCGCTGGTCCTCGCCACCGGCCTGATCGGCGTGGCCATCAACACCGTCTTCCGGGCGATCGAGCGCCGCGTGCTCGCCTGGCACCCCTCGGTCCGGGCGGAGGTGGCCCGATGAGCCTCCTGCGCAAGGCGTTCTACGCCGTGGCGCTGCCCGCCGTGCTCGTCGCGCTGTGGTGGCTGCTCAGCCGCGACACCGACAGCTTCTGGGTGCCCAGGCCCGGCGAGCTGGTCACCGTCTTCCGCGAGGTGTGGATCGGCGACCGGCTGGTCGACGACGTCCTGCCCTCGCTGGTCCGCCTCGCGGTCGGGCTCGCCGGCGCGATCGTCCTGGGCATCGGCCTGGGGCTGGCCATCGGGTCCTCGCGGGTGCTGCGGCGCCTGACCGAGCCCGTGCTGGAGTTCTTCCGGGCGATCCCGCCGCCGGTGCTCGTCCCGGTCCTCATGGTCCTCATCGGCGTCAACGACACGATGAAGGTGGCCGTCATCGTCTTCGGCTGCACCTGGCCGATCCTGCTCAACACCATCGAGGGCGTCCGGGCCGTGGACGAGGTGCTCTCGGACACCGCCAAGGTCTACGGCATACAGGGGCCCTCGCGGATCAGCATGCTGACGCTGCCGGCCGCCAGCCCGGCCTTCATCACCGGCATCCGGCAGGCGCTCTCCATCGGGCTGATCCTCATGGTCATCTCCGAGATGTTCGCCTCCTCGTCCGGTCTCGGTTTCACCATCATCCAGTTCCAGCGGTCCTTCGCCGTGCCCGAGATGTGGAGCGGCATCGCGCTGCTCGGCCTCATCGGCGTGCTGATGGCCGCGATCTTCTCCCTCGTGGAACGGCGCGTGCTGCGCTGGTACCACGGCCTGAAAGAGGTCGAGCACAGTGAGTGACACCACCCAGCCCACCAGCCCGGTCGGCCCCCGGCCCGAGCGCGAGGTGCTGCTCTCGGTCCGCGACGTGCGCAAGGTCTACGCCTCCGACGCCGGCCCGGTCGAGGCCGTCCGCAACCTCACCTTCGACGTCGCCCGGGGCGAGCTGGCCTGCATCGTCGGCCCCTCCGGGGCGGGCAAGACCACCCTGCTCAAGATCATCTCGGGGCTGCTCGAGCCGACGTCGGGCGAGGTCATCCTCGAGGGCGAGCGCGTCACCGGCCCGCCGCGCACGATGGCCGTGGTCTTCCAGGAGTACGGCCGCTCGCTCTTCCCGTGGCTCACGGTGCACGGCAACGTCGAGCTGCCGCTGAAGAACGCCAGGGTGCCCGCCGCCGAGCGCGAGCGCCGGGTCGCGGCGGCCCTGGAGGCGGTCGGCCTGGCCCACGCGCACAAGCGCTACCCCTGGCAGCTCTCCGGAGGTATGCAGCAGCGCGTCGCCATCGCGCGCGCCGTGGCCTACGAGCCGCACGTGCTGCTCATGGACGAGCCGTTCGCCGCCGTCGACGCCCAGACCCGGGCCGACCTCGAGGACCTGGTCCGCGACATCTGGCAGCGCCTCGGCGTGACGGTGCTCTTCGTCACCCACGACATCGACGAGTCGGTCTACCTGGCCGAGCGCGTCATCGTCCTGTCCTCCTCGCCGACGGTGGTCCAGGAGGACGTCCACATCGACCTGCCCGCGCAGCGGTCCCAGCTGGAGACCCGCTCCACGGCTCGGTTCGCCGAGCTGCGGCACCACATCTACGAGCAGATCCAGCTGGCCAAGGCGGGCATCGTCCCGGCCCAGATCGCCCACGGCGTCAGCGCCGACAATCTCGACACGAAGGAGACGGCCATGTCCCAGTCCGAGACCGAGCTCGAGCAGGTGACCCCGTGACCACCGCGGTGCGCCCGCAGACGGAGCAGTCGCTGCGCACGGTCGCCGAGGTCGTCGGTGCGACCCTGCACCGCCTGGGGCTGCGGGAGATCTTCGGCGTCGTCGGGTCCGGCAACTACGTCGTCACCGCCGAGCTCGTGCGCCGCGGCGCACGCTACGTCTCGGCCCGGCACGAGCTGGGCGCCGGCATGATGGCCGACGCGCACGCCCGCGTCACCGGCCGCGTGACGGCCCTGAGCGTGCACCAGGGCTGCGGCCTCACCAACGCGCTGACCGCGATCACGGAGGCGGCCAAGAGCCGGACCCCGCTGCTCGTCCTCACCGGCGACACCCCGCCCACCGCCAAGACCAGCAACTTCTGGATCGACCAGGAGGCCACCCTGCTCGGGCTCGGCGTCGAGGTCGCCGCGGTGCGGTCGGCCGCGACGGCCGTCAAGGACACGGTCCGCGCCTACCAGCGGGCCCGTGACGAGCGGCGCACCGTCGTGCTCAACCTCCCGCTCGACGTCCAGGAGCAGCTGCTCGCCGGCGACCCCGGGCCGGACCTGCCCCTCGGCTACTCCCTCCTGCGGACCCCCGAGAGCCAGGAGGGCGCCGAGCTCGTGGCCCGCGCCCTGCTGGCGGCGGAGCGGCCCGTGATCCTCGGTGGCCGTGGCGCCCTGGGCGCGCGCGAGGAGCTCGTCGACCTCGCCGACCGCAGCGGAGCCCTGCTGGCCACCACCGCGGTGGCGCGCGGCCTGTTCCAGGGCCACCCCTGGTCGGTCGACGTCATGGGGGGCTTCGCCACGCCGGCCGCCGCCGAGCTCATCACCGACGCCGACCTGGTCGTCGCCTTCGGTGCCGGGCTCAACGGCTGGACCACCCGGCACGGCGCGCTGCTCGAGGGCTCGACCGTGATCGTCGTCGACTCCGACCCCGACGCGATCGGCTTCCACCACGAGCCCGACCACGCGATCGTGGCGGACTCCGGCGCGATCGCCCGCGCCGCCGGCGCGATCGTGGGGCAGCGCGCCGGCGTCGGCTACCGGACCGACGCGGCCCGGACGGCCATAGACACCGGCGGCCGCTGGTCCCAGGTGCCCTACGAGGACACCAGCACCACCACCCACCTCGACCCCCGGACGCTGTCGATCGCGGTGGACGGCATCCTGCCGACCGACCGGGTGGTGGCGGCCGACGGCGGCAACTTCATCGGCTACCCCTCGATGTACCTGTCCGTCCCGGACGCCCGCAGCTTCGTCTTCCCGCAGGCGTTCCAGTCCATCGGCCTCGCCCTCGGTGCGGCCATCGGCGCCGCGGTCGCCCGGCCCGACGTGGTCACCGTGGCCGCCGTCGGGGACGGCGGGTTCATGATGAGCCTCACCGAGCTGGACACAGCGGTGCGCCTCGGGCTCCGGCTGCTGGTCCTCGTCTACGACGACGCGGCCTACGGGGCCGAGCTGCACCACTTCGACGACGACCACGACGCCCTCCGGGTCGTGACCTTCCCCGACACCGACATCGCGGCCATCGCGCGCGGCTTCGGTGCCGAGGCGATCACGGCGCGGACGGTCGAGGACCTGACCCCGATCCGCGACTGGGTCGAGCGGCCCGACTCCGGCCCGCTGCTCGTCGACGCCAAGATCACCTCCTTCCCGTCCTGGGTGCTCGCGCACGCCTTCAAGGGCGAGAAGTAGGGCCTCCGCCGAAAAGCGGCTGCGGTCGCCGCGGTCTCCGGGTCACCCTGGGACGGTGCACGACACCGATCGAGCCCGTCCCAGGGTCCGGCCCGCGGGCCCGGACGACGCCCCGCGTCTGGCCGCGCTGCTCAACAGCGTCGTCGACGAGGGGGACAAGACCGCGATCGACCACCACCTGACGCCCGAGGAGGCGCGGGACTGGTTCGTCGACGGGCCGGCCTGCCGCGGCTGCGTGCTCGCCGAGGACGGCTCCGAGCTGCTCGGCTTCCAGGCGGTCGAGGTCTTCCAGGACGACCTGCCCGAGGGGTGGGCGGACATCGCGACCTTCGTCGCCGACGGCGCCCGGGGGAGAGGCGTCGGCCGGGCGCTGCTGACCGGCACGCTCGCGGCCTGCCCGGCGCACGGCATACGCACCCTGCGCGCGGTGGTGCGCGCCACCAACGCGGGGGCGCAGGCCTTCTACCGGGCCTCGGGGTTCGAGCCCGTCGCGGACGCGGCGCGCGGGCCGTCGGTCGTGCTGGCGCGCCCGGTCGACGCCCCCACCGTCGGCTGAGCGCGAAGTTTGGCCACCTGGCCAAACTTCTGCCACACTGGGGCGTCCCCGTTCCCCGCTAGCCGAGGTCTCCCGTGTCCCCGTTGCGCCGCTGGTCCGCGCTGGCCGTCCTGGTGCTGCCCGTCCTCCTCATCAGCATCGACATGAGCGTCCTGGGTGTGGCCGTGCCGGCCCTGAGCGCCGACCTGCGCCCCAGCGCGAGCCAGCTGCTGTGGATCATCGACATCTACTCGTTCCTGCTGGCCGGCCTGCTCGTCCTCATGGGCAGCCTCGGGGACCGCTTCGGGCGACGGAGGCTGCTCCTGATCGGCGCCCCGGCCTTCGGTCTGGCCTCGGTCCTGGCCGCCTTCTCGACCACGCCGGCGATGCTCCTCGCCGCCCGGGCCCTGCTCGGTCTCGGGGGCGCGACGCTCATGCCCTCCACCCTGGGACTGCTGCGCACGATCTTCCCCGCGCGGCGCGAGCGGCAGCTGGCGGTGGCCGTGTGGGCCGCCGCGTTCTCGGCCGGCGCGGCGCTGGGGCCGGTGCTCGGCGGACTGCTGCTCGAGCACTTCTGGTGGGGGTCGGTCTTCCTCGTCAACGCCCCGGTCATGGTGGTGCTCGTCGTGGCGGCGGCCTTGCTGCTGCCGGAGTCACGCGATCCCGACCCCGCGCCCTTCGACCTGCCGTCGGCGGCGCTCGTCATCGCCGGGCTGCTGCTCGTCGTCTACGCGCTCAAGACCGGCGTCCGCCACCCCGACCTGACGGCCGCGCTCGCGTTCGTGGTCGGCGCGGCCGTGCTCGCGGCCTTCGTCCGCCGGCAGCGCCGCCACCCCCACCCGATGATCGACCTGGCGCTCTTCACCCGGCCCGGCTTCTCGGCCGCGGTCCTGGTGAACGTGCTGGCGATCTTCGGGCTGCTGGGGATGATGTTCTACCTGCCCCAGTGGCTCCTGCTCGTCCGCGGCCTCGGGCCGGCGCTGACCGGGTGGTGGCTGCTGCCGCTGGCGGTGGCCACGATCGTCGGCTCCCTCCTCTCGCCGTTCGTCGCCAGGGTCGTGCCGGTCCGCTGGGTGGTCGTCACCGGCCTCCTCCTGCTGGCCGTGGGTTACGTCGCCGCGACCCGCCTCGGCACGGGCGCGGGCATGGGGGCCTTCCTCGCGGCCTCCCTGCTGGTCGGACTGGGAGCCGGGCTGGCCGAGACCCTGACCAACGACGTCGTGCTCACGACCGCGCCGCCGGCGCGGGCCGGGGCGGCCTCGGCCATCTCCGAGACCGGCTACGAGTTCGGCGGGGCGATGGGGACGGCGGTGCTCGGCACCCTCGGCATGGCCGTCTACGCCAGCCGGCTGCGCGACGTCGAGGGGGTTCCTGCCGACGACCTCGAGGCCGGACGGCAGACGCTGGGGGCCGCCCACGAGATCGCCGCCGGACTGCCACAGGGGGCGGGGGAGGCGCTCCGGGAGGCGTCGTCCCTCGCCTTCGCCTCCGGCATCTCCGTCGTCTCCTGGGTCTGCGCCGCCGCCATGCTGCTCGCCGTGGTGATCGCCTGGCGTGGTCTCGGGGGTCGGGTGGTCGACGGCGCCGACGAGGTCGCGTCCGTGCCCGAGGGGGCGGGGGTATGACGGGGCGCACCCGACGCCCCCAGGTGCCGGTCGCGCAGCGGCGGGCGCAGCTGGTCGAGGCCGCCATCGCGGTGATGCGGCGGGAGGGGGCGTGGGCCCTGACGACGCGCGCCGTCGCGGCGGAGGCCGGCGTCTCGCACGGCTCGGTGCACTACGCCTTCTCCTCCAAGGAGGAGCTGCTGCGAGCCGTCCTCGCCGCCGACACCGAGGCCGCCGCCGTCCTCCTGACCGCGGTCGGGGTCGAGGGCGACCCGGGCGAGGTCCTGACCCGCGCGTTCACGGCATACGCCGACCGGCTCGTGGCCGATCCGGACACGGAGCTGGTCCTCCAGGAGCTCAGCCTGATGGGCGCCCGCGACCCGGCCCTGCGCCCCCTGGTGCGGGAGGAGAACGACGCCTACCGGGCGATGACGGCCCGGCTGCTCGAGGACGTCGCGTCCACCGCGGGCACGACCTGGGACGCGCCGGTCGAGATCGTGGCCGAGCAGGTCCTCGGCATCCTCTTCGGCGTCGCGGCCACCTGGCTGGTGGACCGGGACGACGACCGGCTGCGCCGCACCCTGGCGGACGCGGCGCGGGCGACCGCGGCCCGGCTGCGCACCGGGGCGGGTGCCTAGGGACCGGCCGGAGCGGAGCCCCTGGGGCGAGGGCGGGAACGACGAAGGGGAGCACCGCGGTCGGCGGCGCTCCCCTCGTCGGTCACGGGACGGGACGGCGTGACGGCCTACATCTCGCTGTAGCTGCCGCGGAGCAGGATCTGCTTGATCTGGGTGAACTCGAGGATGCCCTCGAGGCCGCACTCCTTGCCCCAGCCGGACTGCTTGTAGCCGCCGAATGGCTCGCAGAGGCTGACGCCGGCGAGGTTGATGGCCACGCCGCCGGCGTAGATGCGACGCGCCACGGCCAGGGCCTGGTCCTCGTCGGAGGAGTAGACCGACGCCGCGAGCCCGTAGATCGTGTCGTTGGCGATGTCGATCGCCTCGTCGACGGTGTCGTAGGGGATCACGACCGTGACCGGGCCGAAGATCTCTTCCTGGGCGATCCGCATGGAGTTGTCGACATCGCGCAGCAGGGTCTGCTCGAAGTAGTAGCCACGGTCGAGGTGGTCCGGACGCTTGCCGCCCACCACGAGCGTGGCGCCCTCCTCGAGCGCGACCTTGACGTAGTGCTCGCAGCGCTCGACGGCCCGCTTGACGGCCAGCGGGCCGCGGGTGGTCGCGGGGTCGAAGGGGTCGCCGATCCCCGCGTTGATGCGGGTGTAGGCCTCGGCCAGCCGGTCGACGACCTCGTCGTAGCGGCTGCGCGGAGCCAGGACGCGGCTCAGCGCGACGCAGACCTGGCCGTTGAAGCCGCAGGCGCCGTCGGGCAGCGTCTGCATGACGGCGTCCAGGTCGGCGTCCGGGAGGATGATCGCCGGCGACTTGCCGCCGAGCTCGAGCGCGGTCCGGGTCAGGCTGTCGGCGGTGCGGCGCACGACGTCCTTGGCGATCTCGGTGCCGGCCGTGATGTGGACCATGTCGACGTCCGGGTGGCCGACCAGGTGCTGGGTGGTCTCCACGCCGGCGGGGAGGATGCTGACGACGCCCTCCGGAAGCCCGGCGGCCTCGACCGCCTCGGCGACCAGACGGCTGGTCAGCGGCGACTCGGGGGCGTGCTTGATGATCACGCAGTTGCCCGCGAGCAGGGCGGGGATGATCTTCATCCCCATGAGGACCACCGGCCCGTTGTAGGTGAGGATGCCGAGCACGACGCCCATGGGCTCCCGCACGACGAGGGTCTCGCCCATGATGGAGGTGCGCTTCTCCTCCCAGACGACGTTCTCGGCCTGCTGGATGGCGTAGCGCCAGACCATGCGGCCGGCGCCGCTGTTGATCATGTCGCCGTGGAACTTCGGGGCGCCCGCCTCGAAGGTCCAGGCCCGGTTCATCTCGTCGAGGCGCGCCTCCAGCTCGTCGGCCAGCCGGGTGCAGGCCTCGATGCGCTCCTGCGGCGTCATCCGCGGCCACGGGCCGCGGTCGTAGGCCTCCCGCGCCGCGGCGACGGCCCGGTCGGCGTCGGCGGGGGACGGGTCGGCCACCTGGGTGATGACCTCCTCGGTGGAGGGCATCACCACGTCGACCATCCGGTCGGTGGCGGGGTCGACCCAGTGGCCGCCGATGAACAGCTTGTCGAGGCCGGGGACGCGCACGTCCAGGCCCTCTGTCACGGTTGTCATCTGTCTCTCCTGGGGGTGCTGCCGGGCTTCGTCGGCCGGCCAGGGGTGGTCCGCGGAAACTGACGGATGATGAACACCATTATGTGGAATCAGGACCCTGTCAAGAGCCGGACCTGCGACCTGCGACGAAGGCGGCGATGAGCCGCTGCGCCTCCTCCCCGCGGACGGCGTCGGAGATCGTGTCGGCCTCGCGAGCGCCGGTGGAGGTGCGGTCCGACTCCCAGCCCTGGCGCAGCAGCTGTCGGGTCCGGCCGAGCGCGACGGCAGGGCCCTTCGCCCACGAGCTGGCCAGCACGCAGGCCCGACCCAGCGGGTCCTCGTCCACCATCGCGACCAGCCCCCAGTCCTGGGCGGTGGCGGCGTCGAGCACCCGGCCGGTCAGGGCCAGCTCGAGGGCTCGCTGCGAGCCGACCGCGCGGGGGAGGAGCCAGGAGACGCCGCAGTCGGGGGTGAAGCCGATCCCGGGGTAGGCGAAGACGAACTTCGTGCCGGGGGCCGCGACCGCGACGTCGGCGCTCAGCAGCAGCCCCAGGCCCGCGCCGGCAACCGCTCCCTGCACCGCGGCCGCCACCGGCTTCGCCATCGCGGCCAGCGCCGCGAAGGCCTGGTCCAGCTCGCTGGCGAGCTGGTGGATGTAGGCGGGCGGGTCGTCAGCCGCGACGAAGCTCGCCACGTCGCCGCCGGCGCAGAAGCGGGGCCCGTCGCCCGAGACGAGCACGGCCCGGACGTCGGGGTCGTCGGCCGCGCGGTCCACGGCCTGCCGGAACTCGCGCGTCGTGTCGAGGTCGAAGGCGTTGGCCGAAGCCGGCCGCTCCAGGCGCAGGTGCGCGACGCCGTCGGTGCAGGAGTAGCTCACGAGGGTCATGGCTCACACCCTCCGGAAGAGCGCGGCCAGGGCCTGGCCGCCGCCGATGCACATGGTGACGATGCCGGTCTCGAGGTCGCGGCGGACCAGGTCGCGGGCGACGCGCAGCGACAGGATCGCGCCGGTGGCGCCGACGGGGTGCCCCAGGGCGATCGCCCCGCCGTAGGGGTTGACCCGCGCCGGGTCGAGTCCCGCGTCCCGGACGACGGCGACGGCCTGGGAGGCGAAGGCCTCGTTGAGCTCCACGACGTCCACGTCGGACGGGCCGAGCCCGGTCTTCTCGAAGAGCGAGCGCAGGGCCAGCACCGGGGCGTAGCCCATGAGGTCGGGCTCCATCGCGCCGGTGGCGACCGCCTCGAGCGCGACCAGCGGCGTCAGGCCCCGCTCCGCGGCGGCCTGCTCGGTGGCCAGCACCACGGCCGCGGCGCCGTCGTTGATGCCCGAGGCGTTGCCCGCGGTCACGGTGCCGTCGGGGGTGAAGGCCGGCCGGAGGGCTGCCAGCGACTCGACGGTGGTGTCGGGCTTGGGGTGCTCGTCGACCTCGACGGTCACGGGCCGGCGACCGCCGATCTCGACCGGGACGATCTCCTCGGCGAAGGCGGTCCGCGCAGCGTCGGTCGCCGCGCGGCGCTGCGACTCGGCGGCGAACTCGTCCTGCTCCTGCCGGGACACGCCATATCGCTCGGCGACCTTCTCGGCCGTGACGCCCATGTGGATGCCGTGGAAGGGGTCGGTCAGCATCATCACGGTGCCGTCGACCAGGGTGCGGTCGCCGAGCCGGTAGCCGGCGCGGGCGCCGAAGTCGTAGAAGGGCATCCGCGACATCGACTCGTCGCCGCCGGCGACGGTGACGTCGAGGCCGTTCCACCGCATCTCCATGGCGGCGGACCAGATCGCCTGCAGGCCCGAGCCGCACAGCCGGTTGACGGTGAACGCAGGGGTGGAGGCTGGCAGGCCGGCGGTGATCGCCACCCGCCGGGCGTTGTAGGCGTCCGGCCCGACCTGGCCGATGCAGCCCATGACGACCTCCTGCACGTCGGCGCCGTCGACCCCGGCCCGCTCGAGAGCGGCGACGGTGGCGCGGGCGCCCAGCTCGTGGGCGGGAACGTCCTTGAGGGCGCCGCCGAAGCGGCCAACCGGGGTGCGTGCCCCGTCGACGAGCACGATCTTCTGGGGGTCCATGGTCTCTCCTAGCGGCGGGGGTATGGGGTTCGGCGGGGGCTCAGCGAGGAGCCATGCGGAGGGCGCCGTCCATCCGGACGACCTCCCCGTTGATGTAGTCGTGCTCGACGAGGAAGACCGCCAGCTGGGCGTACTCGTCGGGGCGGGCCAGGCGCTGCGGGAAGGGCACGCCCTTGGCGAGGCCGGCCCGGAACTCCTCGGTGACCTGGGCGAGCATCGGGGTGTCGACGATGCCCGGCGCGATGGTGTTGACGCGGATGCCGTGCTGCGCGAGGTCCCGCGCGGCGGAGATGTTCAGGCCCACGATCCCGCCCTTGGAGGCGGCGTAGGCGGCCTGCCCGACCTGGCCCTCGAAGGCGGCGACCGAGGCGGTGTTGACGATCACGCCGCGCTGGCCGTCGGCGTCCGGCTCGGTCTCGGCGATCCGGGCCGCGGCGAGGGTGAGGACGTTGAAGGTGCCGACCAGGTTGACCTGCACGGTCCGGGCGAAGAGCCCCAGGTCGTGGTGCCCCGAGCGGCCCAGGATGCGCTGGGAGGTGACGATGCCGGCGCAGTTGACCACGGTGCGCAGCGGCGCGTCGCCGGAGGCGGCCGTCGCGACGGAGGCCTCGACCTGCTCGGGGTCGCAGACGTCGGTCGCCAGGTAGGTCACGCCCTCGACCGAGGGTGCTCGCTCGATGGATCCGGGCAGGTCGAGGGCGTAGACGGTGGCGCCCTTCGCGGCGAGGGTGGCAGCGGTGGCGGCCCCCAGGCCGGAGGCGCCTCCGGTGACGACGGCGGCGGTGGTGGCGAGCTGCATGACGGTTCTCCCGGGGTCTCGTGCGGTCGGCAACAACAGTGATAATCAATGATACTATTCTAGGGTCGCGCAGGAGCGAAGAGGAAGGACGGGCGAGGTCGATGGAGCCATCGCGGCCGCTGCCGGAACCCACAGTGGTCACCCGGCCCTTCTGGGAGGCCGCGGCGCAGCGTCGTCTGCTGGCGCCCCGGTGCCGGGCCTGCGGGCGCTGGTTCTTCCCGCCGCACCTGGTGTGCCCGCACTGCCGTGAGGCCGACTGGGAGTGGGCGCAGAGCTCCGGCCGGGGTGAGCTCTACAGCTTCACCGTCGTGCACCGGGCGCCGCAGCCCGGCTTCGACCCGCCCTACGTCCTGGCCGTGGTGGACCTCGAGGAAGGATTCGAGCTGATGACCAACATCGTCGGTGCCGACCCGGCGGGCCTGCGCATCGGGCAGCGGGTCCGCGTGACCTGGCAGGAGGCCGGTGACATGGTGCTGCCGGTCTTCACCCCGGCCGACGGGGGCACGGCGTGAACGTCGGGGCCGCCGTCGCGCGGCACGCCGTCCAGCGCCCCGGCGCTCCCGCCTACCTCGACCCGGAGGGCGACGTCAGCTATGCCGAGCTGCACGAGCGGACCAACCGGCTCGCGCACGTGCTCACCGACACCTACGGGGCGCGGCGCGGGGACCGCGTCGCGCTCTACGTGGCCAACGGTCTCCCCGTGATCGAGGTGCTCGTCGCCTGCGCCAAGGTCGGTGCGGTCTACGTGGGTCTGAACTTCCGGCTCGACCGCCGCGAGCTCGACCAGATCCTCGACAACGCCGGCCCCGTCGTCCTCCTCGGCGCGGCCGCCTTCGAGGACCTGCTCCGGCCGCTGTGCGCCGACCGGGGCATTCCCTACCTGGGCGTCGACGACCCCTCGCCCCAGGGGTATGCCGCACTCCTGGCGGGTGCACCCTCCGGCGACCACCCCGCCCGCCACGACGTCCGGCCCGAGGACCACGCGTGCATCGTCTACAGCAGCGGCACGACCGGTGTGCCCAAGGGCATCCTCTTCGACCACGCGGCGGTGCTGCAGCACGCCACGGTGGCCGCGCTCGAGTACGAGATCGACGAGACCAGCCGCTACCTGGTGCAGCTGCCGCACAACTCGAGCGTCAACATCACCTTCGCGCCCTGCCTGGTCCGCGGCGCGGCCATCGGCATGGAGGACAGCCGCGGCTTCGACCCGCAGCGCTTCGCCGAGCGGGTGCACCGGGATGCCATCACGCACACCTTCCTCGTGCCCACGATGCTCTACCGCCTGCTCGAGCAGCTCGAGGACGACAGCCTGCTCGACCCGCTCCGGGTGCTGGGCTACGGCTCGTCCTCCATCCCCGCCGACCGCGTCCACCAGCTGGTGCGCCGTTTCGGGCCGAAGTTCGTGCAGCTCTACGGCATGGCCGAGATCGCCTCCATCGGCACGCTGCTGCGCCGGGAGGACCACGCCCGGGCGGTCGCCGGGGAGGAACGTCTCTTCGCCTCCGCCGGGCGCGCCTCGATGGGGATGGTCGTGCGGGTCGTCGACCCCGTGACCGGCGAGGACGTGCCGGTCGGTGAGCGGGGCGAGGTCATCTTCGGCGGCCCGCACGTGATGCGCGGCTACTTCCGCGACGAGAAGCGCACCGCGGAGGCCGTGGTCGACGGCTGGATGCACTCCGGTGACGTGGGCCGCCTCGACGAGGAGGGCTACCTCTACATCGTCGACCGCATCAAGGACCTCATCATCCGCGGCGGGCACAACATCGCCCCCAAGGAGATCGAGGAGGTCCTCTTCAACCACCCGGACGTCCTCGAGGCGGCGGTGGTCGGGGTGCCCGACCCCGAGTGGGGCGAGGCGCTGTGCGCCGTCGTCGTCCCCAAGGAGGGCCGGACGGTCGACGCGGAGCAGCTGGCCCACTGGTGCCGGGAGCAGGGGCTGGCGTCCCTGAAGATCCCGGGTCGCTTCGTCCTCGCTCCCGACCTGCCCAAGAACCTCGTGGGCAAGTTCGACAAGAAGGCGATCCGGGCGCAGGTGGGCGGATGAGCCGCTTCCCGCGCGTCGCCGTCGCCGGGATCGGCGTCACCCGCCAGGCCCGGCGGCTGGAGGGAGTCTCGACCCTGGAGGCCTGCCTGGAGGCCGCCCGGATCGCCCTCGACGACGCCGGCCTGACCCTCGACGACGTCGACGGCATCGCCGGACGCTGGCCCGGGCCCGGTGGCACCGTCTTCCACCCCGGTTCCCTGGACTGGGGCAGCATGCTGGGGATCCCGCTGCGGTGGGTCTCGGACACCTACCCGCAGGGCATCCCCGCGGCGCTCGAGGCCGCGGCGGCCATCGAGGCCGGCCTCTGCAGCACGGTGCTGATCCTGGGCGGGCAGGCCGGCGAGCTGGCCGGCGGGTCGGTCGCGTCCTACACGCGCCCCGACAACGAGTTCGTCGCGACCTGGGGCGCCTTCACCGCGGCCCAGTTCGCGCTGGTGGCCCAGCGCTACCTCCACGTCTACGGCGTCGAGTGGGAGCGGATCGCCCGGGTGGCGGTGACGATCCGCAACCACGGGCACGACAACCCCGACGCCGTCATGCACGGCCGGGGGCCCTACACGCTCGACGACGTCCTGGCCGCGCCGCGGGTGGCGGAGCCCTTCGGCCGCCTCGACCTCTGCCTGGCCAACGAGGGGGCCGCGGCGATGGTCATCACCTCCGAGAGCCGGGCGCTCGACCTCGACCGTCCGGTCGTGCGCATCGTCGGCGGCGGGTGCGAGTGGTACCGCCAGCAGTACGTGCAGCCGGCGCGCTACGAGGAGGTCGGCATGATCGGCCAGGACGCCGTGCGTCGCGCCTACGAGGCCTCCGGGCTGACCGCGGCCGACCTGGACGTCCTGCAGGTCTACGACGTCAACTCCTTCGAGGTGGTCCGTCAGCTCGAGGTGCTCGGCTTCTGCGGGCAGGGGGAGGGTGCCGACCTGCTCGACGACGTGGACATCTCCCGGACCGGCGACCTGCCGGTCAACACCGACGGTGGCCTGATGTCGTTCAGCCACATCGGGTGGGGCGCTCCGACCCTGCGGATCGTCGAGGCCGTCCGTCAGCTCCGCGGCGAGGCCGGGGCCCGACAGGTGCCCGGCGCCCGCACCGCCATGGCCGGGGGAGCGGGCGCGGGAGCGCAGTACTACAACGTGCTCCTCCTGCAACGTGACTAAATCGTTGAATATCATTATTCTGTTCACAGTCGGTCGCCCGTGAGGGGCGACCCCGGAGGAGAGGTCGGTGCCATCGTGGACGAGCAGCGCAACGCAGCGGGCCAGCGGGTCGTGCTCGACCTGGGGCACGCCCAGGTCGTCGCCGTCGACTCGGCCTACCACGTCGACGAGGTGAACCGCGGCCGCGACGTCGTGGTGAACGCTTCCTACACCGGCGTGCTGCCGGCGCGCTTCATCGCCGAGAAGGCGCCCGCCGGCGCGATCGGGCTGGACTGCGCCGTCGGTCCGCAGGGCGCCTCGATCGCGGGCCTCTGGTACCTCGAGGCGCTCGACCTTCCGGCGGCGACCGTGGACGTCAGCGGCGTCCGCCTGGGCGACGGGGTCGACGTGTGGACGCACGGCCGGATCTCCTTCCTCAACCAGCCCGCCCGGGACCTCGGCGTCCGTGAGGGCCAGACGGTCGAGGAGGCCGCCCGCGCCATGCTGGCCGGTCGGTCCGAGCACCCGGCGTCCGCGTCCGAGGTGACCAACCGCCGCACCATGCTGGAGCACCCGTCCGGGCGGTCGGTGGTGTGCACCGACTCCATCGCCTTCGGCCTGCCCGAGGACCGGGGCGCCACGGTGCTGGTCACCGCCGGGCACACCGGGCGCAGCGCCGTCCCCTACCTGGAGAAGGTGCACCCGCACGCCTACATCTGCTCCGACGGCGGGATGGGTCGCGAGCGGTCCGGGGTGGCCGCCCTGCCCGTCCTGGACGCCCAGGGCGTCCCGGGCGCGACCGTCGACGCGCGGACCGCCCGCATGGGTGACGCCCTGAGCAGCTGGGAGACCGGGATCATCAGTGCCGTCAGCGACCTCGCCCGCGCCGCGGGGGTGAGCGAGGGGATGACCTGCCAGGAGGCGGCGGCCCTCCTGGTGGCCTGGAACGACGACACGAAGGAGCCCGCCCGTGACTGACACCGACCACCGGGACGCCAAGCAGCAGGACGACGTCCTCGTCGCCGAGCGGGCCGGGGCCACCTGGATCACGCTCAACCGGCCGGACCGCAAGAACGCCTACGACCCCCAGATGTGCGCCTCGATCGTGGCGGCCATCAAGCAGGCGGCCGCGAGCGACGTCACCGCCATCGTGATCACCGGCACCCAGGACTCCTTCTGCGCGGGAGGCTTCCTCGCCAACCTCGCCGAGCCGGACGTCCACGAGCTGCGCTCGATGTTCTTCGGCAGCCTCGAGCTCTTCGAGCAGATCCGCACCGCGCCCCAGCCCGTCATCGCCGCCGTCAACGGCGTCGCCGCCGGCGGCGGCAACGAGCTCGTCGTGGCCTGCGACCTCGCGGTGGCCGTCGAGTCGGCGTGGTTCGGCCAGACCGGCGTCAAGATCGGCAGCGCTCCCGTGCTCGGCGGCACCAACATGCTCGCGATGACGATCGGTGAGAAGCGTGCCAAGGAGGTGGCCTTCCTCTGCGGCCGCTATCCCGCCCGGGAGGCCCTCGAGATGGGCTGGATCAACCGTGTCGTCCCCGACGGCGAGCTCGAGGCAGCCGTCGACGGGATCGTCGCGCAGCTGGCCCAGATGAGCCCGCGCTACCTGGAGATCGCCAAGATCTCCTCGAACCTGTGGTGGAACTCGGCGCGGGACAACTACGTGAGCGGCCTGGGGATGCTCGTCCAGGCCATCGGTTCCAAGGACATGCGCGAGGGCGCCACCGCCTTCCTCGAGAAGCGGCGCCCCTCCTTCACCACCCGAGGAGATCTCTGACGTGGCACCCCTGACCTACCGCGACCACCACGCCACCGACCCCGACCAGGCCGACTGGACCCTGCCCCGCGTGCTGCGCACCCGCACCGCCCGGCACCCGGACAAGATCTTCCTCGACGCACCCACCTGGGGCGTCACCCTCACCTACGGGGAGGTCCTCGACCTCGCCGAGCGCATCGGCTCGGGCCTGCTGGCGCGCGGCCACGCCCGCGGCGACCGCGTCGTCATCATGATGCCCAACAACCCGGACTACATCCTGGCGTGGTTCGGCGCCA
Organism: Ornithinimicrobium humiphilum; assembly: GCF_006716885.1. Taxonomy (NCBI): domain Bacteria; kingdom Bacillati; phylum Actinomycetota; class Actinomycetes; order Micrococcales; family Ornithinimicrobiaceae; genus Ornithinimicrobium; species Ornithinimicrobium humiphilum. Next base: position 2,849,731 of record NZ_VFPU01000001.1, on the reverse strand, counting down.
ACCTCGCCGGCATGGCCGAGGTGCCGATCAACACGGCATACCGGGGGTCGTTCCTGGAGCACCAGGTGCGCACCGTCGAGCCGTCGGCCGCCGTGATCACCCCGGAGTTCGCCGACCGCTTCGTCGAGTCCGCCGACGAGTGCCGGGCGGTGCGCCGCTTCTACGTCGTCGGGGAGGACCCCGAGGTCGCGCCCGCCGTCGTGGCGCTGGAGGAGGCCGGCTTCGACGCCGAGCCGTTCTCGGCACTGCTCTGCACGCAGTCCAAGGTCGAGCTCCCGGAGGCGGACTACCGCGACCTGGCGGGGATCTTCTTCACCTCGGGCACCACGGGCCTGTCCAAGGGCGTGGCGATGTCGCACTCCCAGCTCTACTTCTTCGCCGACCAGGGCGCCTCGCTCGTCCGCCTCGCCGAGGACGACGTCTACCTCTCCGTCGGGCCCCTCTTCCACGGCAACGCGCAGTTCCTGGCCGCCTATCCCGCGCTCATCAAGGGCTGTCGCTTCGTCCTGCACGAGCGCTTCAGCGCCAGCCGCTGGACGACCTGGATCCGCGATAGCGGCGCCACCGTCACCAACCTCGTCGGCGTGATGTCGGACTTCCTGTGGAAGCAGCCGCCCGCCGAGGACGACGGCGACAACCAGCTCAGGTGCGTCTGGGCGGTGCCCAACCCCTCGCGCGTGGCCGAGGAGTTCAAGGCGCGCTTCGGCATCGAGGAGCTCGTGGAGAACTTCGGCCTCACCGAGGTGTCGATGCCGATCCTCACGCCCTACGGCGTGCCCCGTCCGCCCGGTGCGGTGGGGCTGGAGGTCGCCGACTGGTTCGAGGTCCAGCTCGTGGACCCGCTCACCGACACGGAGGTGCCGGTCGGCGAGGTCGGCGAGCTCGTGGTGCGGCCCAAGGTGCCGTGGACCATCTGCAGCGGTTACTACAACATGCCCGAGAAGTCCTTCGAGGCGATGCGCAACGGCTGGTTCCACACCGGTGACGGCCTGCGCAAGGACGAGGAGGGCTGGTACTACTTCGTCGACCGGCTCAAGGACGCCATCCGGCGCAGGGGCGAGAACATCAGCTCCTACGAGGTGGAGCAGGCCATCCTGGGCCATCCCGCGGTCGCCGAGTGCGCGGTCGTGGCCGTGCCGGCCGACGGCATCGGCGCCGAGGACGAGGTGATGGCGGTCGTCGTGCTGGCCGACGGCGCCGAGGCCGACGCCGAGGAGCTCTGGGCCTACTTCGACACCCGGATCCCGGCCTTCGCGGTGCCCCGTTTCCTCAAGCTCGCCGACACCCTGCCCACCACCCCCTCCGGCAAGCTCCAGAAGGCCCCGCTGCGTGCGGCCGGCCGCGAGGGCGCGCTGGACCGGACCGCGACGGCCGCGGCCCGATAGCTCACCCACCCACCCGACGACACCACCTACCCCGAGGACGGCATGGACTTCTCCCTCTCCCCGCAGGAGCGACGCATCCAGGAGCGCGCGGCCGAGGTCGCGCGCCAGGTGCGCCCCCACGCCCACGTGTGGGACGAGGCCAACCTGCTCACCGACGAGCTGCGCTCGATCCTGCGGGAGAGCGGCCTGGCCCGCCTCATGGTCCCGGCCGAGTTCGGCGGTGAGACCGAGCGCCTCGACCCGCTGGCGATCGCCCTCGTGCGCGAGCAGCTCATGGGTGCCAGCTCGGCGGCGGACGCGCTCTTCGCGCTCCAGGGCATCGGCAGCAACGCCATCGCCACCGTCGGCACCCCGGAGCAGAAGGCTCGCTGGCTGCCCGGGATCGCCTCCATGGACGCCCTCGCCGCGGTCGCCCTCACCGAGCCGCAGACCGGGTCCGACCTGCGCGGCATCACCACCACGATGACGCGCGACGGCGGCTCCTACGTGATCAACGGCGCCAAGTCGTTCATCTCCAACGCCCCCTACGCCGACGTGTATGCCGTGCTCGTGCGCGAGGACGTCGGGCTCTCCCTGGTGCTCGTGCCCAAGGACACCCCGGGCGTCTCCTTCGGGCGGACGCCCGACCTGATGGCGCCTCACGTCATCGGTGAGGTCCTCCTCGAGGACGTCCGGGTCGATGACACCGCCCGCCTCGGCGAGCCGGGCCGCGGCCTCGAGGCCGCCCTCGGCACGCTGGCGATCTTCCGCGCCTCGGTGGGCGCCGCCGCCGTGGGCCTGGCCGAGGCCGCCCTCGCCGTGGCGGTGCGGCATACCCAGGAACGGCAGAACAAGGGCCGTCCATTGGCCCGCGTCGAGGCCGTCGCGGCCCTGCTGGCGGAGGCGAAGATCGACCTCGAGCAGGCGCGCTGGGTGACCTACCACGCGGCCTGGCTCGCCCGCGAGGAGCCGCTCAGGGCCATCTCGGCGACGTCGCTGGCCAAGGTGGCCGCCACCGAGGCCGCCGGCCGCGTCACCGACCGGTGCGTGCAGGTCATGGGCCGCTTCGGGCTGATCGCGGGCTCGGACATCGAGCGCTACGCCCGCGAGGCCCGCCCGATGCGCATCTACGAGGGTGCCAACGAGGTGCTCAAGCTGACGATCGCCCGCGACCTGCCGGGGGAGTACCTGTGATCATCGACGCCCACACCCACGTCTGGCCGGACAAGGTCGCGCACCGCGCGCTCGCCGGCAACGAGACCGGCTTCTCGCACGTCGGCGACGGCACGCTGGCCGGCCTCCGATCCTCGATGGCGGCCTCGGGCGTGGACCGTTCCGTCGTGCTCGGCGTCGCCAACGACGCCGCCGCCGTGGAGAAGGTCTGCCGCTTCAGCTCGTCGATCGCCGCGCCGGACATCGTCCCCCTGGGCGCCGTCCACGTCGACCTGCCCGTCGAGGACAACGTGCGGTTGCTCCGCGAGCACGGGCTGGTCGGCATCAAGGTGCACCCGCTCTACCAGGGCTTCGGCCTGGACGACCCGCGCCTGGTCGAGCGGCTCGACGCCCTCGACCCCGGCATGCTCGTCGTCATCCACGTCGGGACCGGCGGTGACCGACGGCCCGTCCCCGGCAGCAGCGCCGACCTGCTCGTGGCGCTGGCGCGGGCCGTGCCCCACCTCAACGTCCTGGCCTGCCACTTCGGCGGCTACCACAGCCTGGACGAGGCGTCGGAGCTCGTCCGCGGCTCGGGCATCCTCGTCGACACCTCCTGGCCGCCCGGCCTGGCGGAGCTGGACCCGGCCTGGGTGCGCGACTTCGTGCGCGTCCACGGGCCGGACCGCGTCGTCTTCGCCTCCGACTGGCCCACCGCCGACCCAGCCCGCGAGATCACCGCGATCGGCGATCTCGGCCTGGGGGGCGACGACACCGCCCGGATCCTCGGGGGAAACCTCGCCGAGATCCTCGCCCCGCTCGAGGCCCGCGCCGCCGCCCGCGGCTGACCCCAGACCCGTCGCGCACCGCGACCCCACACACCACGGAAGGACCAGCATGCAGAGCGCCGTCATCGTCGAGGCCGTCCGCACCGGCACGGGCCGCGGCAAGCCCGGGGGAGGGCTCTCCGGGGTGCACGCGGTCGAGCTGCTCCGCCAGACCCTCGAGGGACTGGTCGACCGGTCCGGCATCGACCCGGGCGTCGTCGAGGACGTGATGATCGGTTGCGTGAGCCAGGGGGGCGAGCAGGCGGCCTGTCCCGGCCGCATCGCCTGGCTCGGCGCGGGCTATCCCTCCCACGTGCCGGCGACCACCATCGACCGCCGGTGCGGCTCCAGCCAGCAGGCCGTCCACTTCGCCGCCCAGGCGATCATGTCGGGCTGCCATGACGTCGTGATCGCGGGCGGCGTCGAGAGCATGAGTCGCGTCCCCATGGGATCGGCCCGCGGCGACGCGGACGTCTTCGGGCCCTCGGTCAGGGAGCGCTACGCCCCCGGCCTGACCTTCCAGGGCGTCGCGGCCGAGCTGGTCGCGGCGAAGTGGGGGATCAGCCGCGAGGAGATGGACGCCTACGCCGTGGAGTCCCACGCACGCGCGGCCGAGGCCCGGCGCAGCGGCCACTTCGCCCGGGAGATCGTCCCGGTCGACCTCATGGACGGCACGGGCGCGACCTTCACCGAGGACGAGACGATCCGGGAGGGGACGACGGCCCAGAAGCTGGCCGGTCTGCCCACGGTCTTCCGCCGCGAGGAGGACGAGCAGCGCTTCCCGCAGATCCGCTGGGGCGTGACGCCGGGCAACTCCTCCCAGCTCGCCGACGGCGCCTCGGCCCTCCTGGTGACCAGCGAGCAGGCGGCCGAGCGGCTCGGGCTGCGCCCGCGGGCGCGGATCATCTCGATGAGCGTGATCGGCGACGACCCGCTGCTCATGCTCACCGGGCCGATCGCCGCCACCCGCATGGTGCTGGAGCGGGCCGGGCTCGGCGTCGAGGACATCGACGTCGCCGAGGTCAACGAGGCCTTCGCCTCGGTGCCGCTGGCCTGGCAGCGCGAGATCGGCCTCCCCTTCGACCGGCTCAACCCCCGGGGCGGCGCGATCGCCCTGGGTCACCCGCTGGGCGCTTCCGGGACCCGGCTCATGACCACCCTGCTCAACCATCTCGAGGCCACCGGGGGCCGCTACGGCCTGCAGGCCATGTGCGAGGGCTCGGGCATGGCGAACGCGACGATCATCGAAAGGCTCTGAGGACATGACGGACAACGGCACGGTGCAGAAGGTCGCGGTCATCGGCGGCGGCGTGATGGGGAGCGGCATCGCCCAGCTGGCCGCCACGGTCGGGCACGAGGTCCGCCTCGTCGACGTCTCGCCCGAGCGCCTGGAGACGGCGCTCGCCGCCATCGGGACGAGCCTGGACCGCTTCATCAGGTCGGGCAGGCTCGAGACCGACCAGCGCGAGGAGATCCTCGGCCGGATCACTCCCGCGACCCGGATCCCCGAGGCGGTCGAGGGGGTGGACGTCGTCGTCGAGGCCGTCCTGGAGCGCCTCGAGGTCAAGCACCAGGTGATGACGGAGGTCGCCGCGCACGCGCCGGCCGAGGCCATCCTGGGCACCAACACCTCGCAGCTGTCGATCACGGCGATCGGGTCGGTCCTGGGGGAGGGGGCCTCCCGCGTGGTCGGCATGCACTTCTTCAACCCTGCGGTCCTCATGCGGCTGGTGGAGCTGGTCAAGGGCCTGGAGACCTCGGAAGACACCCTGCGCCGGGCGGAGGACTTCGCCCGCTCGCTGGGCAAGGAGACCGTCGTCTGCCTCAAGGACAGCCCCGGCTTCCTGACCTCCCGCATCTCGGCGATCCTGCGGATGGAGGCCCTGCACATGCTCGAGGAGGGGCTGGCCAGCCCCGAGGACATCGACAAGGCCGTCCGGCTCGCGTTCAACCACCCCATGGGTCCGCTGGAGCTCGGGGACTTCAACGGCCTCGACACCTACCTCGACGCCCTGACGGGTCTGCACGCCGCGCACGGCGAGCGCTTCCGCCCGCCGGTGGTCCTGCGCAACATGGTCGCCGCGGGCCGGCTGGGCCGGAAGAGCGGCCGCGGCTTCTACGACCACGGGGGCTGAGCGGGTGGCATCATGGCGTCCCTCATCAGGGGGGACGATCCACCCGCTAACGGTGTGAATCATTGATAGGTTCGGTCTGCGTGACAGAGAGGTGACAGGGATGCCTACGACGGTCCGGCCGCAGAAGACGGCGTTGATCGTGGCCAAACGGGTGGTGGAGGAGATCCACCGGGGCGGATTTTCGGCCGGCGACCGGCTGCCCCCCGAACGGGTGATGCTCGAGGACTACGGGGTGGGCCGGGGCACGCTGCGGGAGGCGCTGCGCTTCCTCGAGCTGCAGGGGATCCTGACGCTCAAGCCGGGGCCGGGGGGCGGCCCGGTGATCGAGCAGCCCGACGCGACCCACCTGGCCAACGGGCTGATGCTGCTGCTGCAGTTCAGCGACGCGCGGTTCTCGATGATCGTCGAGGCCCGGCACGACCTGGAGCCGATCATGGCCCGGCACGCGGCGAGCCGCATGGACGAGGACGCGATGACGCGCCTGACGTCCTCGGTGGACCAGATGCGGGACAACCTCACCGACCGTGAGATCTTCCTGGCCACCAACCGCGAGTTCCACGAGGTCATCGCGTGGGGGTCGGGCAACGCGATGTACGGCTTCCTCATCGACGCCCTGATCGACATCGTCGACGGCACCCACATGGGCGTCGACTACCCCGAGCGCCGGCGCCAGGCCATCCTCGCCGCCCACGAGCGCATCCTGGGGGCCCTCCACGACCACGACGGCGACAGCTCGCACGCGGCGATGAGCGAGCACATGGGGGAGTTCGTCAAGTACATGGAGCGCCACTACGCCGACGTCCTGGACCGGACGGTCACCTGGGGCCGCTGAGCCCCCTCCCACCGACGACGGCCCGGCGTCCGCTCCTCGAGGAGCGGACGCCGGGCCGTTCGACGTCCTCGGGCCTCAGTGCGTCCCGCGCTGGAAGGCCTCCTCGAGCCACGCGGCCCGGACGGTGTCCGTGACGCGGAAGTCCAGGAGGACCGGCCCCGTGACGCCGCCGGAGAGCAGGTCGCGTGCCTGCTCGAGCCCGGCGTGGTCGGTGACGGCCATGGCGCGCAGGCCCAGGGCCTCGGCCACCGGGGCGAGCGGGGCAGTCCCGGGGAAGCGACTGGTCTCCTCGGGTATGCCGGACATCCGCAGGAAGTGCAGCTCGGCACCGTAGGCGCCGTCGTTGAAGACGGCGACCACGATTGGCAGGCCGCTGCGGGCCACGGTGTCGAGCTCCCCCAGGCTCATGAGCAGCCCGCCGTCGCCGACCGCGGCCAGCACCGGACGCGTCGGGTCGGCGACCGCCGCCCCGACCGCGGCGGCCAGCCCCAGGCCGATCGAGCCGAAGTCCAGCGTGAAGACGTAGCGACGGGGGTCGGTGACGGGGATGTCCATGGACGGGAAGCCCATGAAGTGCCCACCGTCCACGGCGACCACGCAGTCGTCGGGGAGGGCGTCGGCGAGGCTGCGGGCGACCAGCCGAGGGTCGAGCCCACGCTCGTCGCTCGCGTCGGCCGGAGGACGGGTGCCGAGGGCGATCCGCTCCCTCACCTCGCCGGTGCGCCACCGCCGGCCGGGGCTCACCCGGGCCGTGAGCTGGCGGGCGACGAGGCCGGCGTCGCCGACGACCGGCACGTCGAACCGGGTGTACCGGCCGTGAGCCGCAGACGTCTCGTCCACCTGGACGATGACCGCGTCGCGCCCGAACAGCGAGCTCCCGCGCGTGGTGAAGTGGTTGAGCGAGGCGCCGAGGGCCAGCACGCAGTCGGCCTCGTGCATGAGGTCGCGCATCTCCTCGTGCGCGAAGCCGCCGGCCACGCCGACGGCGTACGGGTGCCCGGCGAACCAGCCCTTGACCGGCAGCGAGGTGGCCAGGAGTGCTCCGACGTGGTCGGCCAGGCGGACGACGTCCTCCCGGTCGGCGCTCTCCAGGGCGCCGCGGCCGGCCACGACCAGCGGGCGGCGAGAGGCCTCGAGCGCCTCCACCGCGGCCGTCAGGTCACCCGGGACGACGCGCGGGCGGGTGGAGGGCGGCAGGGGGCGAAGGTTGTCGCCGGCCTCGAGCTCCTGCACGTCCGTCGGCAGGCTGAGCACCACAGGTCGCCGGGTGTCCAGCGCCGTGCGCCACGCGGCGGCCACGTCGGCGTGCGCGGTGGCCGGGTGGAACGGGGCCCGGGTGAGGCCGGCCGCCGCGATGAGCGGTGCCTGGTCGATGTCCTGGGGGAGCCCGCGGACGGACAGCGGGGTGTCGCCGACGAACGCCACGAGCGGCGTGCGCCCACGGTGCGCCGTCACCAGCGCGGTGATGGCGTTGGTCAGCCCGGGGCCCTGGGTGACGGTGCAGACCCCGACGCCCCCAGTCCGGCGGGCCCAGCCGTCCGCCATCGCGACGGCGGCGGCCTCGTGCCGGGCGGAATGCACCCGGACCGCGTGGTCGTGGACAAGGGTCGGGATCAGCTTGAGGTTGCCGTCGCCCATGAGGCCGAAGACATCGGTGACTCCGAGGTGGGCCAGCTGACGGGCTAGCGCGGCGTACACTTTCATGTGTACTGTTATAACAGTTTTCCTCAATGGTGTGGGTGCTCGAGGCCGAGGAGTTGGAGCAGTGCACGACCTGGTGAAGGTGGCCGTCGCGCAGGCACGCGACGCGCTGGCCGCACCGCTGCGCCCGAGCGGGCGCCGGGAGCGGTTGGCCGCCCTCGGCTCCGTGGAGGAGGTGCGGCAGGCGGCCCGCCGTGCCCTGCCCCGGGTCATCTTCGACTTCGTCGACGGCGGTGCCTGCGACGAGGTGACCCTCGCACGCAACGTCCGGGCCTTCGACGAGCTCAGTCTCGTCCCCCGCTTCCTCGTCGACGTCAGCCGGGTGGACACCTCGACCACCGTGCTCGGTCGGCCGGTCGACGTCCCGGTCCTGGGTGCGCCCACGGGCCTGTGCGGGCTGGTGCACCCCGACGCCGAGGAAGGTCTGGCCGCGGCGCTGGCCTCGCACGGGTCCGTCTACGTGCTCGCGGCCATGTCGTCCTCGACGATCGAGGAGGTCCGCGCTGCCGCGCCGACGGCCCGGCTGTGGTTCCAGACCTACCTCTGGCGGGACAGGGGCGTCGTCGACGGACTCCTGGAGCGTGCCGCGGCCAGCGGCTACGAGGCGCTCGTGGTCACCGTGGACGTGCCCCGGTCCTCCGACCGGCGGCGGGACCGGAAGCACCGGTTCACCGTGCCGCCGAGGCTGACGCCGCGCTCGGTCGTCGACGGGCTCACCCACCCCAGGTGGACCGCCGGACTCCTCGGCGGGGCTCGGGTGGTGGGCGGCAACGTCGCCGACCACGGTGGCGACGCGGTGAGCGTGGCGTCCTACGTCGACGCGCAGTTCGACGCCTCCGCCTCCTGGGAGGACCTGCAGGACCTGCGTGCGCGCTGGGACGGGCCGCTGGTCGTCAAGGGCCTGCTGCACGCCGAGGACGCCCGACGGGCGGTGGCGCTGGGCGCGGACGCGGTTGTGGTCTCCAACCACGGAGGTCGGCAGCTGGACCAGGCGCCCGCCAGCCTGTCCGCGCTCCCCGCGGTGGTCGAGGCGGTAGGGGGCCGGGCGGAGGTCTACCTCGACGGCGGTGTCCGCCGCGGGTCCGACCTCCTCAAGGCGCGGGCGCTGGGGGCGCGGGCCTGCCTGGTGGGGCGGCCCATCGTCTTCGGCCTGGGGGCCGGCGGTCGCGCCGGCGCCGACCGGGCCGTGCAGGTGCTGGCGCAGGAGCTGGAGGCGGCCATGGTGCTCGCCGGGGTGCGCTCCTTCGACGGCGTCGGCCGAGATCTTCTCGGGACGTTCCCGCCCGTGGTGGGGCAGGACGTCTCCGAGGTTGCCGCCGCCCGGGCAGACGGGCGACGCGTTCTGGAAAGCACACACAACGAGAGGTAAGTCGATGGCGTACGAAGAGGAGCGGGAGCTCGCGCTCACCGCGTGCCGCGCGATGGCGGCCCAGGGCCTGGGCACCGGCATCGGTGGCCACGTCAGCATCCGGATCCCCGGGAAGGAGCTCTACTGGACCAACCGGCTGAGCAAGACCTTCGAGGAGATGCAGCTCGACGACATCGTGCTGCTCGACTTCGAGGGCCGCTCCGCCGACCCCGAGGTCATCGTCAGCCCCGGGATCGACTTCCACCACGGCATCTACAAGCTGCGGCCGGACGTCAACGCGATCGTGCACACGCACGGCTTCTGGATCACCGCCCAGGCTGCGCTCGGCCGCGAGCCCCGGGTGCTGCACAACATGGCGACCTACTTCAAGGGTCGCACCGCGATCGCCCCGGACGACGAGATCGCCTCGATCGCGCCCTCGCTCAAGGACGGCGACGTGGCCATCATCATCCCCTGGCACGGGTCGATCACCCTCGGCAAGGACATCGCCGAGGCCGCCGCCCTGCACCACACCCTCGACTACGTCGCGCGCCTCGACGTCACGGCGCCGGCCGACGCGCCGGAGATGCCAGAGGAGCACGCGGAGGCGGTCCGGGTCCTGCTGGCCAAGGCCGACTACCTCAACCTCACCTGGGGCCTGCTCCAGCGCAAGGCCGCCCGCGCGTTCGACGGGACCTTCACGACCCCGCTCGTGGCCCCCTGATCACCCGCTCCTCACGGGACGACGAGAGAAGGGCCCCGGCCGTCCGGCCGGGGCCCTTCTCTCGTGCCTGGGGTGCGGCGTCAGCCCGCGTCGGCGCAGCGCGCCACGCCCGTCTGGTAGGTCGGGTGGTCCTTCTCCGCGGACTCGAGGGCGGTGCGGTAGGTCTGGTAGAAGGCCTCGGCGTCCACGCCGGCCTTGCTCACCTGGTCGCGCCACTCCGCGTCGACCTTCTCCTTGCCCGCCTCCCGGATCTTGTCCGACTCCGACTGCGGCAGCACGAAGACCGTGTCGCCGTCGGCCTGCACCTGCTCGCAGGAGGTCTCGTCCCAGCGCTGCTCGACCTCGGCGATCTTGGCGGGCACCTCCGCACTGAGCTCGGCGATGACCTCCCGCTGCTCGTCGGTCAGCGACTCCCAGGTCTCCTTGCTCATCGACAGCGCGTTGACCGTCGAGACGCCGATGCCCAGGTCGGTGAAGTAGTCGGCCACCTCCGGGTACTTCAGCGGGCCGGCGAAGCTGAACGGGATGCCGTAGATGCCGTCGATGAGGCCACGGTCCATGGAGCCGTAGATCTCGGCGAGCTCGATGTTGATGAGGTCGGCGCCGACGGAGGACAGCACCTTGCTGCCCCGGTCGTTGGCGCGGAGCCGCATCCCCTTGAGGTCGTCGACCGTCTCGATGGGCTCGTTGGTGGCCAGTGCGCTCGACGAGCCGATGGACCAGGCCAGGGGCACCAGGCCCTGGCCGCCCCACTCCTGGGCGAGTGCCGACGACTCGTCGCGGCCGAGCTCGCCGAGAGCCTGGGAGACGGCGGCGGCGTTGGAGCTCTCGAAGGGGAGCTCGCCCACGCTGCTGACCGGGAACCGGCCGGCGTAGACCGTCGGGAGGACCTGGCCCACGTCGGCGCGACCGTCGGTCAGGCCCTCGACCGTCTCGGTGGCGCCCAGCAGCGTGGCGTCCCAGTAGCGCTCGAAGGTCAGGGCGCCGTCTGTGCGGGTCTCGACCTCGTCGAGCCACCACGTCCACACCTCGCCGATCGGCGTGGCCTCGCCGGCCATGTAGGAGAAGAGGAGCGTGCGCTCCTCGGACTCGGCCTCGGCGGTCGTGCCGCCACCGCTGTCGCCGCACGCCGCAAGGGTGAGTGCTGCGACGGCGACGAGGGCCCCGGTGGCCGTCCTCGATGTCGTCTTCATACCGTTTCCTTTGGCCCGGGGCGCGTCGCTGCGCCCTTGCAGTGGATGTCTCGATTGCTCCTTGTGGGGGCAACCCGTGAAGACTATAGTCACCATTATCAGATTAAGTCTACGTCGGAGAGATGCCATGTTCGAGGGCTTCGCCCGCCACACCGTCGACGTCGGGCCGGTCCGGATCAATGCCGTGTCCGGGGGGAGCGGTCCGGCGATCCTGCTGCTCCACGGCTATCCGCAGACCCTCGAGCAGTGGGCCTACGTCGCGCCGCTGCTGACGGACGAGTTCACCGTCGTGTGCGCGGACCTCAGAGGCTACGGCCGGTCGTCCAAGCCCGAGGGGGAGGGGGAGGTCTACTCCTTCCGCGCCATGGCCGCCGACCAGCTGGCCGTCATGGACGAGCTGGGGCACGAGACCTTCGTCGTCGCCGGCCATGACCGGGGCGGACGGGTCGCCCACCGGATGGCCCTCGACGCGCCCGAGCGCGTCAGTGCCCTGGTCCCCTGCGACGTCGTCCCCACCTGGGCGATGTACCACGGCGTGGACCGCGAGCGGGCGGCCAGGTACTGGCAGTGGTACTTCCTGCCGCTGCCGCCGCCCTTCCCCGAGCGCCTCATCGGAGGCGACCCCGACTACTACTTCGAGAACTGCCTGGTGACCAACGGCGGCACCGGGCTCGAGGAGGGCTTCCGCCCCGAGCAGCTCGAGGCCTACCGGTCCGCCTGGCGCGATCCCGAGATGATCCGCGCCAGCTGCGCCGACTACCGCGCCGGCGCGACCGTGGACCTCGAGCACGACGCCGCCGACCTCGACGTCCTCCTCGAGGTGCCGACCTTCCCGGTCTGGGGGGCGGAGGGTCTCCTCAAGGACCTCTTCGACATCGAGGCCGAGTGGCGCCGCCGCTGCGCCCACGTCGTGGGGCGCACGGTCCCCGGCGGGCACTTCTTCCCGGACCAGCAGCCGGAGGCGACCGCCGAGGTCATCCGGTCCGCGGCGCACGACGCGGCGGCGGTGCGCGCATGATCGTCCGGCTCGGCATGGCGCCGCGCATCGACGCGTTCACCTGCGAGGAGTTCCAGGCGCACTGGCGCAGCAGCCACGCCGACGTCGTCTCCCTCCTGCCGGGGTTGCGGCGCTACCAGCAGTTCCACGCGGTCCTCGAGGGCGGTGCCCCGCTCCTCGACCACCCGGGCTTCGACGCCTGCTCCGCGCTGCGCTTCGACTCCCTCGAGGACATGGACGCGGCCTTCGCCGCCCCGCACTTCCTCGAGGCCGTCCGGGCCGACGAGGCCGAATTCGTCGACAAGTCCCGCTTCCGCGGCGTCGTCGGCAGCTGGCGGCCGGACCGGGACGCCGACCTCGGCGAGGGCGGAGAGATCCAGGTCCTCACCCTGCTGCGGGCGGAGCCCGGCACCGCCCCCACCGAGCTGGCCTCGCGGCTGGCCGATGCCGAGGAGGGCGACGCGGGCGGGGCGATCGTCGCCGACCGCGACGCCCACGAGGGGCGCTTCCCCGTGACGGCGGACGTCGTCCGCGTCACCGGCCACCAGGACGTCGGGTCGGCGCTGGCCGCAGCAGCCAGGGCCCGAGCGGCGGCGGGCGCCGCGACCGTCCTGGGCCAGCACGTCGCCCGCATCGTCGACGTCCCGCCCCGGGCCGTCGATCCCCGTCTCGAAGGGACTGGAGCATGATTCGGATCATCGAGCGGTTCACCGGTGCGGTGGCGGCACTGGGGGCGGTGGCCATCACGGCCATCATGCTGCTGACCGTCGCCGACGTGGCCCGCCGCACCCTCACGGGGCAGTCGATCACGGGTGTCGTCGAGGTCGCGCCCCTCCTGCTGCTCTCCGCCACCTGTCTGGGGCTCGGGTATGCCGAGCAGACGGGCGTGCACGTCCGCACCTCCATGGTCACCAGCCGGCTGCCGCGCACCCTGGCCCGGATCGTGCGGGCCGCGGGCTCCGCGGTCTGCCTGGTCGTGCTGGGCTGGGTCGCGTGGGAGGCCCTGGACCGCGCCATCAACGCGGTCCGCAACGCCGACGTCACCCCCGGCTTCGTCGCCATCCCGACCTGGCCGGCCCAGGTCCTGGTCCCGCTGGGCTTCACCGTGTTCGCCATCCACGTCGCGATCCACCTCGTGAGGGATCTCCGGGCCATCCGGTCCGGTGCCCCCGACGAGATCGAGCTCGACGAGAGCCTGGAGGTCACCGCGCTATGAGCGTCACCCTGATCATCCTCATCGCCCTCGGGGTCTTCATCCTGCTGCTGGCGGCCGAGGCGCCCGTCGCGATCGCCCTTCTCGCAGCCAGCATCACCGGTCTCCTGCTCAACGCCGGCGTCCCGCGGACCGCCGCCACCCTGGGCCACGCGGCCTACCAGGCGACGAGCAGCTACTCCCTCGTCGTCATACCGATGTTCATCCTCATGGGTGTCTTCGTCGCCAGGTCCGGCATCCTGACCAACCTCTTCGACTTCGCCGCCCGCATCACCCGGCGGCTGCCCGGTGGCATCGGCGTCGCGACCGTCCTCTCGGCGGCCGGCTTCTCGGCGGTCACCGGCTCCAGCGCCGCGACCGTCGTGACGCTCGGGCGCCTGTGCGTCAACGAGATGCGGCGCCACGGCTATCCCACCGCCTTCGCCGCGAGCATCGTCGCGGCGTCCGGGACGCTGGGCGTGCTCATCCCGCCCAGCATCGTGCTCGTCATCTACGGCATCCTCACCAACGAGTCGGTCGGCCAGCTCCTCATCGCCGCCGTGATCCCGGGCATCCTCACCGCGGTCGCCTACATCGTCACCGTCATGATCCTGGCCCGACGCCAGCTCGCGAAAGAGGCGGACAGGGTCGCGGCGGCACCGGCCCACCGCGAGCTCGTCCCCGCGGGGGCGGTCGCGGCCGAGACCGCCGCCGAGGCCGAGGTCCCGGGTGACGCAGCGGCGTCCCCGGCCGGGACCGGCACGACGGCCGAGCCCGGGGCGGCGACCCCCCGTGGCCGGTTCATCACCGGCCGGGAGGCCGAGGCGGTGCTCTACATCGGGATCATCGCGGGCGCGGTGCTGGGTGGCATCTACGGCGGCTTCTTCACCGAGACCGAGGCGGGGGCGGTCGGGGCGCTGCTGGCGCTCGTCGTCCTCTTCATCCGCAGCCGCCAGGTGGAGGGCGGGCTCCTGCGGGCCCTCGGGGACGCCCTTCGCGAGACCGCGGCCAACACCGCGATGCTCGTCGCCCTGCTCATCGCGGGGTCGGTCTTCACCCTCTTCCTGGTGACCACCCGCGTGCCGCAGAACCTCACCGCCTACATCGTCGAGCTCGACATGAACCGATACCTGGTGCTCGCGATCATCCTGCTCGTGCTGCTCATCCTGGGTGCTCTCATCGACGGCATGTCCATCCTGCTGCTCACCATGCCGCTGACCTACCCGATCATGATGGAGCTGGGCTTCGACGGGCTCTGGTACGGCGTCATCGCGGTGAAGATGGTCGAGATCGGGCTGCTGACGCCGCCCTTCGGGCTCAACGTCTTCATGATCTCGGGCGTCGTGCGCGCGGCGAAGGTCGAGTCCGTCTTCCGCGGGGTCCTGCCCTTCATCGCCGCGGAGATGGTCATCGTCCTGCTGATGATCCTCTTCCCCGGGATCGTCACCTGGCTGCCGTCCATGGCTGACTGAGGCACGACGACCGTCGCAGGTGCCCGTCCGCCGTTCCGGCGACGGGCACCTGCCGTTCCCGGCTCCGGCGACGCGTCAGAGGTCGAGGACCAGGCGCTCGCTGCAGGAACGTCCGACGCAGATCATCATGACCTCGTTGGACGCCTGCTCCGACGGGGTGAGCACCTCGTCGCGGTGCAGCGGGACGCCCGCCAGCACCCGGGTCTCGCAGGTGCCGCACCAGCCCTCCTCGCACGAGGAGATCACGTCGACCCCGGCCGACCGCACGGCCTCCAGGATCGAGCGGTCGGGGCCGACCTCGACCGAGCCGCCCGACGCGGCGAGCTCGACCACGAAGGAGGTGGGCGTCACCGCGTCGTCGGCCGGGGCGCCGCCCGGCTCGGGCATCGGTGCGGTGGGACCGGTGAACCGCTCGACCCGCAGCTCGCGCGCCGGCGAGGCGGCGACAGCCCCAGCGGCGGCGTCGAGAAGAGGTGCGGGGCCGCAGCAGTAGACCACGGTGCCCGGGCCGGCCTCGGCGAGGATCGCCCCGAGGTCGAGCAGGCCGTCGGTGTCCTGCGGGTACAGCCGCACCACGTCGCCACCGAGGTCCAGCAGCTCGTCGGCGTAGGCCATGCTGGCGCGGGACCGGCCGCCGTAGTGGAGCCGCCAGCGGGCGCCGGTGCGCGCCAGCCGGTCGGCCATCGCCCGGATGGGCGTGACCCCGATCCCGCCGGCGATGAGCAGGTAGTCCTCGGCGTCCTCGACCAGCGGGAAGTGGTTCCTCGGGCCCAGCACCTGGAGCTCGACGCCCGGAGCGGCGAGGTCGTGCAGGGCGCGGGACCCGCCCCGTCCGGTCTCCTCCCGCAGGACCGCGATCGTGTACGTGTTGTCCGCGGGATCCCCGCACAGGGAGTACTGGCGGACGCCGGCGGGCGTCTGCACGTCCAGGTGCGCCCCCGGCTCCCAGTCCGGGAGGGCCTGACCGTCCGGGCGTACGAGCCGCAGCTCGAGCACCCCGTCCGCCACCTCACGGGTGGCGACGACGCGCACCGCATACCAGTCGTTCATGGTCGGTCAGCCTCTCGGGTCCTGGGGCAGGTCTGGGTCGGGGGTCGTGGAGGAGTTGCTTGACACCACGTCCACTCTCGGCACTATCATATTCATCATTATCATGCCCTGCGCAGAGAGGCGCAGGCACCACGAAGGAGAGACAGACCATGGCCTCATTCGCACGGAGCTGGCGCCGATCGCGCCTGGCGGCCATCGCCGGCATCGTGTCCCTGTCCGTCTCGCTCGCGGCGTGCGGCAGCACGGACAGCGACGCGGAGGCCGGCGAGACCGGTTCGACCGACGGTGACAACGGGTCGACCGCGGACAACGGCAGCGACAACGGCGGGAACGGCGGCGGGGACGCGGCGGAGGAGCCCCGCACCCTGACCTTCGGCTACCACACCGGCGAGAAGACGCCCATCGGGCAGGTCTGGGCCTGGTGGATGGCGGAGATCGAGGAGCGCACCAACGGCTCCATCACCTTCGACGCCTACTGGGACGGCACCCTCGTGAAGGGGCCGGAGATCGTCGAGGCGCTCACCGACGGTCGTGTCGACGTCGCGCAGGTCATGCCGACGCTCTACACGACCACCTTCCCGGTCACCAGCG
The DNA here is from genome assembly GCF_006716885.1 of Ornithinimicrobium humiphilum. Lineage (NCBI taxonomy): Bacteria > Bacillati > Actinomycetota > Actinomycetes > Micrococcales > Ornithinimicrobiaceae > Ornithinimicrobium > Ornithinimicrobium humiphilum. The sequence continues at coordinate 2,833,153 of NZ_VFPU01000001.1, read as the reverse complement.
TGCACGAGCTGCCCTTCCAGAGCTCCAACTCGCCGGCGGTCTCCCAGGCCATGGCCGAGATGGCCAGCGACGAGAGCGGCCCGATCTTCGGCGAGTTCGAGGCCAAGGGCATCCGCCCGCTGGCCTGGGCCATCGGTGGCTCGTCCGCCCTCGGCACGGTCAAGCCGGTCGCCACCGTCGACGACCTCAAGGGCCTGCGGATCCGCGGCAACGACCGCAGCTCCCAGGTCATGGGCGCGGCCGGCGCCAACATCATCAACATGGAGCTCGCCGAGGTCTACGGCTCGCTCGACCGCGGCCTCATCGACGGCGTCTACGGCGTGCCCTTCGGCTTCGTCGGGCCGCTCAAGTACCCCGAGGTCGTCAACAGCTTCACCGACACCGGCATGGGCGTCGCGAGCGCCAACGCGCTGTCGATCGGCGAGGACCTGTGGGACGAGCTCAGCGACGAGCAGCGCCGCGTGATCATGGAGGTCAGCGCCGAGGTCCCGGCGAAGGTCGGCGAGTTCGACGCGCAGTTCGACGCGCTGTCCTGCGAGACGGTCAAGGAGTCCGGCTCCGAGCTGCACGTCTTCTCCGAGGCCGAGGTCGAGAAGCTCCGGGCTGCCGGCGCCGACAAGATCTACGAGGACTGGAAGAAGGCCGCGACCGACGCCGGTGCCGATGCCGAGGCGGTCATCGAGGCCTACACCGAGGCGCTCCGGGTGGCCGAGCCCGAGTACCCGGACTACAAGACCGGCGTGGCGTCCTGCCTCGCCAGCCAGTGACCCCTCCCGCACCCGGGAACTGACGCGTGGTCACCGTGCCCTCCCGGCACGGTGACCACGCGTCGCCGCGTCGGCTCGCCGCGATGGCCCTGTCGGTCCTGGTGCCATCCTCGTCCCAGACCGTGCTCATCCCGGCGCTCCCCGTCCTCGTGGACGAGCGGGGCTACTCCGCCGGCACGTCCGGATGGCTGCTCAGCGCCTTCCTCGTCGGGGCGTCGCTGGCCTCGCCCCTGGTCGGGCGCCTCGGCGACCTCCGGGGTCGGCGGTTGCTCGCCGTGCTCGTCAGCGCGGCCTACGTCCTCGGCTCGGGGATCTGCCTCGCCGCCGGGGACCACGGCGGCGCGATGAGCCTGGGGCGGGCCCTGCAGGGCTTCTCGGCCGGCGTCTTCGTCCTCCACATCGCCGGGCTGCAGCAGATCGTGCCGGACCGGGCGGCCAGGGCGGTGCAGATCGGCCTGCTCTCGGGCGTGGTGGCCACGGGCCCCGCGATCGGCTTCGTCGTGGGCGGAGTGCTCACCGCCCACGTGGGGGTGGACGCGATCTTCGTCCTGGGCATCGGGGTCGGGCTGCTCTCCACGCTGTCCCTGTGGCTCTGGCTCCCGGACAGCGGGGGAGAGGGGCGGGGGGCCCTCGACGTGCCGGGGGCGGTGGCCGTGGCCCTCGTGCTCGCCGGGCTGCTCGCCTTCCTGACCGAGCTCGGCGTCTCCGGACCGCTGGCCCGCTCCACCCTGGCCGCCCTCGGTCTCACGGTGCTCGCCGCGGTCGCCCTCGTCCGGGCGCTCCGCCGTGCCACCACCCCGCTGCTGGACCTCGCCGTCCTGCGCAACAGGGTCGGCGTCATCGGCAACCTCGCCAGCATCTGGAGCGCCGCCGCGATGTACGGGCTGTTCGTGGCGGTGCCGCAGCTGGTCCAGGACCGTTCGGAGGTCGGCCTCGGGCTCGGTCCCGTCGCCGCCGGCCTCGTCCTCGTGCCCGGTGCGCTGGGCATGGTGCTGGCGGGGCCGGTGGCCGGCCGGCTCGGCGCCCTGCACGGCTACGGTCCCGTCATCGTGGTCGGCAACCTGCTGTGCACGGCCGGGATGCTCGGGCTGGTGGTGGCGCCCTGGAGCCTGACGGCGGTGCTGCTGCTGGCGACCGTCGCCGGCGTCGGTGTCGGGGTGGCCTTCCCCGCCCTCCCCAGCGTCGTCATGGCTGCGGTGCCCCCCGCGGACGTGGGCACGGCGGCCGGGCTGAACTCGCTGGCCCGGGGGCTCGGGTCCGCGGTCGGCGCCCAGGTGGTGCTGATCGTCTCGGTGGCCTGGCCCGGCGGGCCGGCCGCCGGGCACCTGGCGGCCTTCGCCACCGCGACCTCCTGCGCCGCGGTGGCGGCCGTCCTGGGGCTGGTGGTCAGCCGTGTCCGGTAGAGCGCGAGCGCGAGGAGGAGAGCCGTGAGCAGGGTGGGCATGACGGAGGAGGAGCTCGACGCCTTCCTCGCCGGGGCGAGGACGCTGCGCCTGGCCACCGTCACCGAGCAGGGGTGGCCGGTCGCGACCCCGGTCTGGTTCGTCTGGCACGAGGGGGCGTTCTGGATCTGGAACCTCCGTCGGGCGCGGCGCACCGGGCGGCTCCTCGGCGGGGGCAAGGTCTCGGTCACGGTGGACGACGGGACCGCCTATGCGGAGCTGCGCGGGGTGCTCGCGCTGGTGCGCGCCGAGGCGTGGGCCTTCGAGGACGTGCCGCAGGCCGTGCTCACCGCCTTCGGGCGGCGCTACCTGCCCGGCGGTGCTCCGGTGGCGGACCGCGTCGACCACCAGTGGGTCCGCCTCCTGCCGGTGCGGGTCCGCTCCTGGGACTTCCGCAAGCTGCCGACCGGGGTGTCCGGGGGGTGACCCTTGACGAACTCTCTTTGCGCCCTATGATGATCATCATTAGGACGGCGGCGTCCATGTCGGGGCGCTCGCAGTCCTGCGGCACCGACGCCAGCGTCCCGCGGCAACGAAAGGCACGATCATGACTGCGACCCAGACAGAGCGCCAGACGGGCGCCGGCTCCATCACGGGGATCATCGACAGCGACGTCCACCCCAACTTCAAGGACGGTCTGCGCGACCTGCGTCCCTACATGACGGAGGCCTGGCAGCGGAAGCTCGGGATCGGCGGCGACGCCACCTGGGCGAGCCGGTTCGCGGCGGCCTCCTACGTGCTGCCACTGGACTACCTCTACATCAACTCCGCGGGCGCCTACCGCGAGGACGCCATCCACAACGGCGAGGCGCCGGCGACGGACCCCGTCTTCTCGGCCAAGCAGCTCTTCGACGGGCACGGGATCGACGTGGGCATCCTCATCGCGGGCCAGCTGTTCGGCATCGGCGCCTTCCCCGACGCCGACGTCGCCGCGACCGTCGCCTCGGCCTACAACGACTGGATGTGCGAGCAGTGGCTCGCCGTCGACCCGCGCTACCGCGGTGCCCTGGCGGTCGCCCCCCAGGACCCGGCCCAGGCCGTCAAGGAGATCGAACGGGTCCAGGGTCGTCCCGGCATCACCTCGATCTTCCTGCCGCTGCACGACATCCTGCACGGCAACCGGCACTACTACCCGATCTACGAGGCGGCGCAGAAGTACGGCCTGCCCATCATGGTCCACCCCAGCGGCACCGAGAACGTCTTCGCGCAGGCGCCGCGCATGGCCGGCACCCCGACGTACTACATCGAGTGGCACACGGCCCTGGCGCAGATCCATCAGTCCAACCTGCTCAGCCTGGTCTGCCACGGCGTCTTCGAGAAGTTCCCCGACCTGATGTACGTCATCTGCGAGGGCGGTTTCGCCTGGGCCGCGGAGATCATGTGGAAGCTGGACCGTGACTACAAGGGCCTGGGCGACGAGGTGCCGTGGCTCAAGCGCAAGCCGAGCGACTACATCCGGCGCAACGTGCGCTTCACGACGCAGCCGATGATCGAGCCGCACAAGCGCGAGCACCTCAACACCGTGCTCGAGATGGTCTACGCCGACGAGACGCTGCTCTTCAGCAGCGACTACCCGCACTGGGACTTCGACGACCCCAAGCTCGCGCTGGCCGGCATCGACCGCGACCTGCTGCAGAAGATCTGCCACGACAACCCGATGGCCGTCTACGGCCACCGGCTCTGAAAGGGGCCCCATGACGACGCAGCCCGCCCAGCGCCAGGCCACCCGTCACGTGCTCGCCGCCGCCGCGGACGTGCCCCCGGGCACGAACACCGAGGTGGTCGTCGAGGGTCGCTCCTTCGCCCTGATCAACGACCAGGGACGTCTGCACCTGCTCCGCAACGTCTGCCCGCACCACGGTGCCCCCCTGTGCCATGGCCGGGTCCAGGGCCACATGCTGCCCTCCGAGCCGCACACCTACGAGTGGAGCGGTGACGACGAGGACCACCGGGTCGTCGTGTGCCCGTGGCACGGCTACAAGTTCACGCTCAAGGACGGCCGCAGCCTGACCGAGCCCGACCGGATGCGGGTGCGCTCCTACGAGGTCGTCCGCGAGGGTGACGAGATCGTCACCTACCTCTGACGAAGGAGCGGCGCACGTGCACGTCCTGGGAGCCGGGTCCCCGCCCTCGCCGGGCCCCGCGGCGGGGACCGGGCTCCTCGAGGCGTGGGACATCGCCACCGTCGTCGTCGAGTTCGACGTCGTCGGGCACGAGCAGGCCGCCGAGGTGGCGCAGCTGCTCTTCGCCGTCGACGACGTCCTGACCGTCCGGGTCGGGGGCCCGGGCGACCGGTCCGTCTACCGGGTCGACGTCCCGCGCGGCGACCCGGGGGCGCGCGAGCGCGGTGCCGAGCCGGCGCTCCGGGCGGCGCGGGCCCTGGACATCGGGCTGCGCCTGGTCCGGATCGGCATCACCGCCGACGGGCTGGGCGACCCGGAGGGCGAGCCACCCCCCGCCGAGGCCCTGCCCTGGGCCCGACGCCTCCCCTGACCACCTGCGCCGGGGCCGGCGCTCCACCACCACCGCAACCCGTCGCGGGGGACCGATCCCCGGCGGCCCAGCACGTCATACCCGAGGAGAGCGATGACCAGCAGCGAGCCGGGCCCCGAGGTCGTCGACCTCGTCGTGGTCGGGGCGGGCATGGGCGGCCTCGCCACGGCGGTGACGGCCGCCGACGCCGGCCTGACCACCGTGCTGCTCGAGGCGGGCGAGAAGGTCGGGGGTGCCGCCGCGTACTCCGGCGTCCAGGTGTGGGTCGGCGCCAACCACGTCGGCCGCGAGCGCGGGATCGAGGACTCGCTCGAGGACGCGCTCGCCTACGTCCGCTGGGCCGCGCGCCAGGACCTGGCCAGCCTGGACGAGGACCGCACCCGGGAGTGGCTGTCCGGGGCCGCGGAGGCGGCGGAGTACTTCGAGCGGACCGGCGTGATCACCTGGGACCTGGTGCCCGACTACCCCGACTACTACTACCCGGACGCCCCTGGCGCGGCGGTCACCGGGCGCTACCTGACCTCCTCGCCCTACGACGGCCGCCTGCTCGGCGACGACCTGGACCTGCTCCTGGTCTCGCCGCACTTCCCCGTGGGCATCACCTACGGCGAGATGTTCGCGTGGGGCGGGATGTCGAGCCGGACCGAGTGGGACCTCGACCTCGTCGCGCGGAGACGTGCGCAGCACGTGCTGACCTTCGGCACCGGCATCGTCGCCCCGTTCTTCCGGGCCGTCCTCGAGCGGGGCGTGCCCGTCCTCCTCCAGCACCGGGTCGCCTCGGTCGCCCGGCAGGGCGACCTGCTCGCGGTGACGGCGACGACGCCCGCCGGCACCTGGACCGTGCTGGCGAGGGACGTCGTCGTGGCCACCGGTGCGCACGACTGGTCCGAGGAGCTCATGGTCGAGCTGACCGGGATCACCCCGGAGAACGGCGGCACCGTGGTGCCCCCCTCCGTCCGCGGCGACGCGCGCGACCTCCTCGCCGGGCTCGGCGCCACGATCGCCACGCTGCCCGCCTGGGCTGCACCGGTCCTGCCCGGCTACCGGCTCTCCGAACCGTCCTTCCCGGGCGACACCGGCTACCGCGCCTGCTTCGAGCACTGCCTGCCGCACACCGTCATCGTGGACGCCGAGGGGCGCCGGTTCGCCGACGACTCCTTCCACCCGGCGATCGTGCGCGGTGTGCTCGCCACCGACCCGCCCCGGTTCCCCGTCTTCCTGGTGTGGGACTCCCAGCACCACGCGAAGTACGGCCTTGGCGCCACCCCGCCCGGCGGCGACTATCCCGAGGGGCTGGTCTGCCGCGCCGACTCGCTCGAGGAACTCGGCCAGCTCCTCGGGATCGACGGCGGGACCCTGCGCGGCACCGTCGAGGGCTACAACGCCGGCGCCGCGGAGGGGGAGGACCCCGAGCTCGGCCGCGGGTCGAACCTCTCCGTCCGCCGCTTCCGCGGGGACGGCAACCAGCGCCCCAACCCGTGCGTGGGGCCCCTCGACCGCCCGCCCTTCTTCGGTATGCGGCTGCGGCTGCTGTCCACCGGCATCGCCGCCTCCGGTGTGGTGGCGGGCCGCGCCGGCCGGCTCCTCGACCGCGACGGTGCGGAGGTGCCCGGCGTGCACGTCGTCGGCGAGGCCTCAGCCCGGGCGGCCGCCGGCGTCGGCTACAACTCGGGATACTCCCTGAGCCGCGCGATGGCCTACGGCTATCTCGCCGTCCGCGACATCTGTTCCCGCCGGACCGAGTCCGGCATCCTGACGACCATGACCCCGAGGTGAGCGCCATGTCACTCTTCGACCTGCACGGACGGACCGCCGTCGTCACCGGAGGCAGCCGGGGCCTGGGGAGGTCCATGGTCCGGGCGCTCGCCGAGGCGGGTGCCGACGTCGTCGTCGCCAGTCGCGACGCGGCGGCCTGCGAGGCGGTGGCGGCCGAGGTCGCCGAGGCCACCGGGGTCCGGGCGCTCGGCCTGGGGCTGCACGTCGGGAGCTGGGACGACCTCGAGCCGTTCGTGGACCGGGTGGAGGCCGAGCTCGGGCCGATCGACGTGCTCGTCAACAACGCCGGCATGTCCCCGGTCTACGACAGACCGACGGACATCACCGAGGCGCTCTTCGACAAGGTCGTCGACGTCAACCTCAAGGGGCCTTTCCGCCTCTCGGCCGTCGTCGCCCAGCGGCTGGTCGACCGGGGTGCCGCGGGGTCCATCATCAACGTCACGAGCATGGGGGCCGTGCGCCCGCGGCCGCACATCCTCCCCTACGCCGCCGCCAAGGCGGGGCTGAACGCCCTGACGGTGGGGATGGCCCACGCCTACGGCCCCACCGTCCGCGTCAACGCGATCATGGCCGGCACCTTCCTCACCGACGTCAGCAAGGCCTGGGACCCCGAGGTCTTCGCCCGCCGGGCCGCGACCTTCGCGCTGCGCCGGGGCGGTGAGCCCGACGAGATCGTGGGCACCGCCCTCTACCTCGCCTCGGACGCCTCGAGCTACACGACCGGCGCCGTCATCGCGGTCGACGGCGGCCAGCCCTGACAGGCCGCGAAGAGTTGACACCCCCGATCCTACTATTCATAATCATCATTATGAACGTCGACACCGAGGAGCGTCCATGACCCTCACGCTGGAGGACCGCACCGCTTTCCTGTCCATGGTCGCCGAGTTCATGGAGCGCGAGGTCGCCCCCCACGTCGCGGAGTACGACCAGGCGGAGCGGATGCCGCGAGAGATCCTAGACAAGATGGCGGACCTCGGGTTCTTCGGCGGGGTGCTCCCGGCCGAGCTGGGCGGGCTGGAGCTCGACTACGTGACCTTCGCCGACCTGATCGAGGAGGTGTCCAAGACCTGCCACATCCTCGGCACCTTCGTCTCGATGCCCTCCGGCCTCGTCGGGTCGGCCATCGAGGCCTACGGGACGCCCGAGCAGAAGCAGACCTGGCTCAAGCCGCTGGCCGAGGGCCGGATGTTCGGCGGTGCCGGCGTCACGGAGCCCCGGTCCGGCAGCGACGTCGCCGGCATGACGACGACCTACCGGCGAGACGGCGACTCCTTCGTGATCAACGGCGCCAAGGCCTGGATCTCCAACCTCGACGTCGCCGACTTCATCGTCACCTTCGCCTCCTTCGACCGCACGCTGCGCCACCGGGGCATCTCGGCCTTCGTCATCCCCCGCGACACCCCGGGCATGACCTTCGCGCCCTACAAGAACAAGCTCGGGTTCCGACCCATCACGACCGGTGACATCTTCCTCGAGGACGTCCGCGTCGGCCCCGAGGCGCTGCTGGGGGCCGAGGGCGACGGCTTCCTGGCCGCCATGACCGCCGTCGAGCGGGGCCGGCTGGGGGTGGCCGCGCGGTCGGTCGGCGTCGCGCAGGCCTGCCTCGACGACACCGTGGCCTACGCCAAGGACCGGGAGGTCTTCGGGCGCAACATCGCCGAGTTCCAGATCGTGCAGTCCAAGATCACCGACATGGCCGTCGGGGTCGAGACCGCGCGGCTGCTCGTGCGCGAGACGGCCCGGGCGATGGACGAGGGGCGCCGTGCCCGCAAGCTGACGAGCATGGCCAAGATGTACGCCAGCGACGTCGCCCAGCGCAGCGCCACGGACGCGATGCAGATCCTCGGCGCCGCGGGGGTCTCCCCGGAGCACCGCATCGGCAGGTTCTACCGTGACGCCAAGGTGCTGCAGATCGTCGAGGGCAGCAACGACATCCACCGCGCCCTCATCGGCGAGATGACGCTCGGCCTGCGGTCCAACGGCGAGAAGACCCGCTGACCGCGCCCCGAGCGAGCACGGCATACCCGAGACAGACCGGAGGAGCGATGACGCCCGAGACCGAGCACGACCTCGACCGCACCCTGCTGCACCGGGAGCGGGAGTCGCACCAGGAGATCGCCGAGGAGAAGGACGGGCGCCGCATCGTCCTGCTGGACTCGGCGCGCTGGGTCAACGCCGAGAACACCGACCGCGACGTCGTGGTCGCGGCGTCCTACGTGGGCGTGCTGCCCGCGCGGATGATGGCCGTGCACCGCCCACGCGGGGTGATCGGGCACGACGCGTGCGTCGGCGCGGACGCGGCCGGCATCGCCGGGCTGTGGTACCTCGAGGCGCTGGGGATCCCGGCCGCCACCGCCGACGGGATGTCGGCCGAGCTGGGCAACGGCCCCGACCTCTACGCCGAGGGGGTCGTCTCCTACCTCAACTACCCGGCCGAGCGCGTGGGCGTGTCAGTCGGCATGCCGGTCGCGGAGGCGGCCCGCCTCATGCGGGACGTCGACCCGACCGGCACCGAGGTGGGCAACAAGATCCGCCGCGAGGTGGTCGAGGAGCACCCCTCGGGCCGGCGGGTCGTGGTGACCGACTCCATCGTCTGGGCCTATCCCGAGGACGAGCAGCGCAGCGTGCTGGTGACGGCGGGGCACACCGGCCGCTCGGGCGCCAAGTTCCTGATCGAGGCCAACCCGTGGGGCTTCATCTGCCACGACGGCGGGCGCGCCAAGAACGACTCCGGCACGACCGGGCTGCGCACCGCGCAGGAGCACGGGCTGCCCGGCGCCTGCATCGACGGCCGCACCGCGCCCATCGGCGACGCCTTCCGCGGGTATGCCGTGGGCCGCATCAGCGTGTGCAACGACCTGGCGCGTGCGCTGGGGGTCGAGGAGGGGCTGACGGTCCGCGAGGCCGCCACCAGGCTGCTGCAGGACCGGCCGGCGTGAGCGACGTCGGAGTCATCCACGTCGTGCCGCGCGACGGCTGGGTCGTCCTGCGCATCGACCACCCGGCGGCCCGCAACGCGCTGACCGACGACCTGCTGCAGGCCCTCGCCGACCACGCCGAGGCCGCCGACCGCGATCCGGAGGTGCGGGCGATCGTACTGGCCGGGTCCGAGCGGGTCTTCGCCTCCGGCGCCGACCTGCGGTCCCTGGCTCGCCGCACGGCGATGGCCGCCATGGACGGCGACCGCACCCGCAACTGGTCCCGGCTGCGCGGGCTGAGCACCCCGACGGTGGCCGCCGTCTCGGGCTACTGCCTCGGGGGCGGCGCGGAGCTGGCGATGATGTGCGACGTCGTCGTGGCCTCGCCCTCGCTCAAGCTCGGCCTGCCCGAGACCGCGCTGGGGCTGCTGCCCGGCGCCGGAGGCACCCAGATGCTGCCGCGTGCCGTGGGCAAGGCGGTCGCCATGGACATGGTGCTGACGGGGCGTGTCCTCTCGGCCGACGAGGCGCTCGCGATGGGCGTGGTGTCCCGGGTCTCCGAGGAGGGGGCCTGGCTGGAGCTCGCGGAGGAGGTGGCCGCCACGATCGCGTCGCGCTCCTCCGTCGCCCAGCGGCTCGCCAAGCAGGCCGTCCGGACCGCCTTCGAGACCGGGCTGGGTGCCGGCGTCGAGGCCGAGCGGGCGCTCTTCACGGCCGCCTTCTCCTCCGACGACGCGACCGAGGGGGTGGCAGCCTTCCTGGACAAGCGCCCTCCCACGTGGACGCACCGGTGAGGGACCTGGCCCGTCCCAGGACCCTCCAACCACTCGGGCCCGGCTGGCCCTAGCATTCGCCCCATGAGGCTCGCCCTGCTCGTCGCGCTCCCGCTGCTGCTCCTGACCGCCTGCGGCACCGTCACCTCCTCCGGGAGCGGCGAGGGCGAGACGCCCGACGTCGACGGCCGGACCTTCCTCGGCACCGGCGTGACCGGCGACCGCGCGTTCGTCGACGGCTCCCAGCTGCGCCTGTCCTTCGAGGAGGGCCGGGTCCGTGCGCAGGCCGGCTGCAACTCGATGTTCGGCGGCTACTCCTTCGAGGGTGACACCCTCGTCGCCGAGCAGCTGGCGATGACCGAGATGGGCTGCCCGCAGGAGCTCATGGACCAGGACACCTGGATCGCCGAGCTGCTGTCGTCGCGCCCCACCCTCGCCCTGGACGGCGACGAGCTGACCGTGACCTCGGGCGACACCGTGGTCACGCTGCTCGACCGGGTCGTGGCCGACCCCGACCGCCCGCTCGAGGGCACGGAGTGGAAGGTCACCTCGCTGCTCTCCGGCGACGCGGTCTCCTCCGTCCCCGCCGGCGTGGAGGCGAGCATGACCTTCGGCGAGGACGGCAGTCTCACCGTCTCCCCGGGCTGCAACCGCGGCAGCGGCACCTACGAGAAGGGCGAGGGCACCGTGACCGTCAGCGCCGTCGCGCTGACCCGGATGTTCTGCGACGGCCCGCGCGGCGAGCTCGAGACGGCCGTGCTGGAGATCCTCAACGCCGGCGAGCTGACCGTCGAGATCGAGGCCTCGCAGCTGACGCTGCGCGCCGGTGACAAGGGCCTCGTCCTCTCCGGCGGCTGAGTCCGGCAGCCACCGCCGGTGGTCGGCGTCCTACCCTGGCCGCTATGACCGGTTCGCCCGTTCCGCACCAGCAGCAGGAGTGGCTCATGCAGCCCGCGTGGCTGCCCCGGCTGCGCGCCGGCATCGGCCTGGCCATGCTGCTCGTCGCCGTCGTCGTGCTCGCCCTGAGCTGGCCCTGGCGGACCTGGGCGCTGCTCGTCATCCCCGCCTGGATGCTGCTCGGCGTCTTCCTCGTGTGGGCCAGCCGCTTCGAGCGCACCGGCACCCGCCTCGAGCCCGACGCCCTGACCGTCGTCCTGGGCCGGCGGCCCCGACGGCTGGGCCGTGCCGACATCCTCGACGTGCGGGCCGACCCGCCGGAGCAGCCGTGGCGGTTGACGGCCGTGCTCCGCGACGGTGAGGTGATCCCGCTGCTCGGCGTGCCGCCGACCGAGCTGGAGCGGCTGCGCCGCTGGCACGTCGGGGTCTGAGCGGGGCGCCCCTCGGCGGGACGCCCCTGGCGGGACTGCGCTCAGCGGGCGGGCATCCGCAGCGCGCCGTCGAGGCGGATGACCTCGCCGTTGAGCAGCGGGTTGTCGACGATGTGCGCCACGAGGCTCGCGTACTCCTCCGGGCGGCCCAGCCGCGGCGGGTGCGGCACGAGCGCCTCGAGGGAGGCGCGCACCTCGTCACCGAGGCCGACCATCATCGGGGTCTCGAAGACGCCCGGTGCGATCGTCATGACCCGGATGGCCTTGTCGGCGAGGTCGCGCGCCGCGGTCAGCGTCAGCCCGGCCACGCCGGCCTTGGAGGCGGAGTAGGCGGCCTGCCCGACCTGTCCGTCGAAGGCGGCGACGCTGGCGGTCATCACGACGACACCGCGGTCACCGTCCTGCGGCTCGTTCTGGGCCATCTGCTCGGCGGCCAGGCGCAGCACGTTGAAGGTGCCGACCAGGTTGATCTCGACCACGGTGCGGAAGGCGTCGAGGGGGAGCACGCCGCGCCGAGACAGGATGCGGCCCGGTGTGGCGACACCGGCGCAGCTGATGACGACGCGCAGCTCGCCGAGGCTCGCGGCGTGCGCGACCGCGGCCGCGACCTGCTCCTCGTCGCGGACGTCGGCGGGGGCGAAGGAGACCCGCTCGCCCAGTTCCGCGGCGAGCTCCTCGCCGCGGCCGTTCGGCAGGTCGACGAGCACCACGCGGGCCCCGGCGGCGAGCAGGGTGCGGGCGGTCTCCTCGCCCAGGCCCGAGGCGCCCCCGGTGACGAGCGCGACGGTGGAGTCGGTGATCTTCATGCGTTCCTCCGGTATGACGTGCGGCTGGGTCGGGCGGCTGCCCGCCGGCGGGTGCCCGGCGGCGACGCCGGGCGAGGCGTGCCTAGCGGTGGGCGGCCAGCACCTGGCGCGAGATGACCAGGCGCTGGATCTGGTTGGTGCCCTCGAAGATCTGGGTCACCTTGGCCTCGCGCATGTAGCGCTCGGCCGGGAAGTCGGTGGTGTAGCCGTAGCCGCCCAGCACCTGCACCGCGTCGGTGGTGACCCGCATCGCGGCGTCGGTGGCGACGAGCTTGGCGATCGAGGCCTCCTGCGTGTGCGGCAGGCCGGCGTCCTTGAGGCGGGCGGCGTGCAGGTAGGTGGCGCGGGCCGAGCCGACGGCCGCGGCCATGTCGGCGAGCAGGAACGCCAGGCCCTGGTTGTCGGCGATCGGGCGGCCGAACTGCTCGCGCTCCGTGGCGTAGGCCGAGGCCACCTCGAGGGCGCGCTGCGCCAGGCCGGTCGCGGCGGCGGCGATGCCCAGGCGGCCGGAGTCGAGGGCGGCGAGCGCGAGCGGCATACCCTGCCCCTCGTCGCCGACGCGGTGCTCCGCGCCGAGGCGCACCCCGTCGAAGATCACCTCGCCGACGGTGTCGCAGTGCAGGCCCATCTTGCGCTCGGGCTCGGCGAAGCCCAGCCCGAGGGAGTCCGCGGGGACGTGGAAGCAGGACAGGCCGCGGCCGCCGTCGTCGGAGGTGCGCGCGAAGAGCGTGTAGAAGTCGGCGTGCCCGGCGTGGCTGATCCACGCCTTGGTGCCGGTGATGACGTAGTCGTCGCCGTCGCGCACCGCGCGGGTGCGGATCGCGGCGACGTCGGAGCCGGCCTGCGGCTCGGAGAGGCAGTAGGCGCCGAGCTGGTCGCCCGAGAGCATCCCGGTCAGCCAGCGCTCCTGCTGCTCGGGCGTGCCGCGCGTGGCGAGCGGGAAGCAGGTGAGGGAGTGCACCGAGACCCCGACGGCCACGGACATCCAGGCGCGGGCGATCTCCTCGACGACCTGGAGGTAGACCTCGTAGGGCTGACCGCCGCCGCCGTGCTCCTCGGGGTAGGGCAGGGAGAGCAGCCCGGCCCGGCCGAGCGTGGCGAAGACCTCGCGCGGGAAGCGGGCCTGCGCCTCGGCCTCGTCGACCTGGGGGAGGAGCTGCTCGTCGGCGATCTCGCGCACGAGGGCGAGCAGGTCGGAGGCCTCCTCCGTGGGGAGCACGCGTTGCACCATGCGGCGACGATATCCCCGGACGTCGCGTCACCTCCTAACCGGCGGCTCAGTCGGGATAGGCCTCCACCTCGGTCGCCTTGACGCCCGCCCACAGCCGGGCCCCGGCGACCACCCCGAGCTGCGCCACCGCCGGCAGCGTCACCTCCGCGACCAGGTCGTTCCCGGGTATGCCGTGCAGCACCACGCGGGCGCGCTGCCCCGTGACGGTGACCGCCCCGACCTCGACCTGCCAGAGGTTGCGGGCGGAGGCGGTGGGCCGGTCGGTGTAGAGGGTGACGGCGGCCGGGTTGACGGTCGCGAGCACGTCGGCGCCGTCCGGCACGCCGGCCGGTGCGTCGGCGAGCACGAGCTCGGCGCCGCCGGCCAGCCGCAGCGTCGGGGCTCCGCCGAGCGCGAGCGTGCCCCGCAGCAGGTTGAGGCCGACCACGCCGGCGACGTAGGGGGAGCGCGGGCGGGCGACGATCTCGGCCGGCGTGCCCGACTGAACCAGCCGTCCCGCGTCGACGAAGAGCAGCTCGTCGGCCAGGGTGAGCGCGTCGAGCGGGTCGTGGCTGACGAGCACGGTGGTGCCGGGGTAGTCGCGGAGCCGGTGGGCCAGCTCGGCCCGGGTGGCGGTGCGGGTCTGCGGGTCCAGGGCCGAGAGCGGCTCGTCGAGGAGCAGCAGGGCGGGGTCGGTGGCCAGCGCCCGCGCCAGGGCGGCCCGCTGGGCCTGGCCCGAGGAGACCTGGGAGGGGCGGCGGTCCACCAGGTCCTCGAGGCCGACCCGGGTCAGCTCCTCGGCCGCGCGTTCGCGGGCGACGGCACGCCGGGCGCCCCGGGCCCGCGGGCCGTAGGCGACGTTGTCGAGCAGGCTGAGGTGCGGGAAGAGCATCGGCTCGGCGAGCACCAGCCCGACGCTGCGCTGCTCGGGCGGCAGGGCGGTCCGCTCGGCGGCCCAGGTCCCGCCCGCCACGCGGACGTGCCCCCGGTCCAGAGGCAGCAGGCCCGCCAGGGCCTTGAGCGCGGTGGTCTTGCCCGAGCCGTTGGGGCCGAGGATCCCCGTCACCCCGGCGGGGCGCCGCAGCTCGAGGTCGAGGTCGAAGGAGCCGAGAGCCACGACGAGGTGGGCGTCCAGCACGGTCATCGCAGCCACCTCGTGCGCAGCAGGCCGAGCACGAGCACGCTCACGAGGAGCATGACGAGCGCGAGGGCGATGGCGGCGTCGGGGTCCTGCTCGAGGGCGGAGTAGACGCCGAGCGGCGCCGTCTGCGTGCGCCCGGGGAAGCTGCCGGCGAAGGTGATCGTCGCGCCGAACTCGCCCAGCGCCCGGGCCCACGCGAGCGCCGATCCGGCGGCGATCCCGGGCAGGACCAAGGGGAGGGCGACGGTGCGGAAGACCCGCACGGGCCCGGCGCCGAGCGTGGCGGCGACCTCGTCGTAGCGCCGGTCCAGCGCCCGCATCGAGCCCTCGACCGAGATGACGTAGAAGGGCATCGCCACGAAGACCTCGGCGAGCACGACCGCGGTCGTGGTGAACGGGATCGTCACGCCCAGCGCCTCCTCGAGCCAGCCGCCGATCACGCCGCGCCGCCCCCAGGTGAGCAGGAGGGCCACGCCGCCGACCACGGGCGGCAGCACGAGCGGCACGGTGACCAGCGCGCGCGCCCAGGCGGTGAGCGGGTGGTCGGAGCGGGCCAGCAACCAGGCGAGCGGGGTGCCGAGCAGCCAGACGACGACCATCGTGACGGAGGTGGTCACCGCCGAGAGCCGCAGCGCCTGCCCCACGACGGGGGCCGCGAGGTGCTCCGGGAGGGAGGGCCAGTCGGCGCGCAGCAGCAGCGCCAGGAGCGGGAGCACCAGGAGCGCGACGCCGACGCCGGCGGGGACGAGGAGGGGGAGCCGGGTGCGGACGGCGCCACGCGGTCGGGGACCGCGGGACGCGGCGCCCGACCGTGCTGCGCGGGTCTCGCGCTGCGGCGCGGTCACGGCAGCCCGAACCCCGCGTCGGCCAGGTGCGCCCGACCGCGCTCCGACAGGAGCTCCTCGACGAAGGCGTCCGCGAGCGGGTGGTCGGACACCCTCAGCACCGGGTATGCCGTGCGCACCTCGGCCCCGGCGGGCAGCGGCACCACGCTGACCGCGTCGGACGCGGAGGCGGCGTCCGTGGCGTAGACGACCCCGGCGTCGGCCTCCCCGAGGACCACCTTGGTCAGGGTGGCGCGGACGTCCTGCTCGTGGGAGGCGACGGCTGGCTCGATCCCCAGCTGCTCGAGGAGCGTCGCCGTGGCCCGGCCGCACGGCACCTGGGCCGCGCACACGACCAGCCGCACGCCGTCGCGCTCCAGGTCGTCGGGGGAGCCGATGCCCGCCGGGTTGTCGGCCGGGACCACGATGCGGAGCGTGTTGGTGGCGAAGAGCACAGGGTCGCCGTGCTCGGGCCGCGGGTCGAGCGGGTCGAGCGCGGCCTCGTCGGCCAGCGCGACGACGTCGGCGGGCGCCCCCTCGTCGACCTGCTGCACGACGGTCGAGCTGGCGGCGAAGGAGAGCTCGACCCGCAGCCCCGGGTGGTCGGCCTCGAGGTCGTCGGCGACGGCCGGCAGGACGTCCGCCAGCGAGGCGGCGGCGAGCACGGTGAGGGTCTCGGCGTCGTCGGGGGAGCCGCACCCGGCGAGGGCGAGGGGGATGGCCGCCACGATGGCGGCCGCTCGCACCACGGCAGCGGTCCCGCCCCCGGCGGTCGCGCCGCTCCGGGAGCCGCCTCTCACGCGGGCGCCTCCAGCGTGACGTGGGTGGCCTTGACGGAGGCGACGACGACCGAGCCCGGCTCGAGGCCGAGCTCGTGCACCGCCTCGGTGGAGAGGAGCGAGACGAGCCGGAACGGGCCCGCCTGGACGTCGACCTGGGACATCACGGTGTCGCTGAGGACCCGGGTGACGATGCCGCGCAGCTGGTTGCGGGCCGAGCTGGAGCCGGTGCCGCCCGGTCCCGGGGTCGCGTGCTCCTGGGCCAGTGCGGCGACGTCCCGGCCCTCGACGACCGTCCGCCCCGCGGCGTCCTTCGTCGCGGGGAGGCGGCCGGCCTCGATGGCCCGGCGCACGGTGTCGGGGGAGACCCCGAGCAGCTCGGCGGCGTCACGGACACGCATCTGCGTCATGGAAGCGAGCATAGGGCCGCATCTGCGGCATTTCCAGGGCCCGCGCGCCAGAACGGGGCCCTCAGGGCCGACCGGCCCGGACTCAGGCGAGGAGCGCGGCCGCCCCGAGCCGGAGCGCGGCGACGTCGGAGTCGACGGCCACCAGGTCCAGCGGCGGCAGCAGGGGGTCGAGCTCCCGCGACCCGCTGAAGGTGCCGGCGAGCACGCCCGCCCCGGCCGCCACCCGGGCCACCCGTCGGATCCCCTCGACGACCTCGTCGTCGACCACCGAGGGTCGACCCAGCGACAGCGACAGGTCGTAGGGACCGACGAAGACGCCGTCCACGCCGGGGCAGCCGGCGATGTCCTCGGCCGCGGCCAGCCCCTCGGCGGTCTCGACCATCGCCAGCAGCAGGGGCCGGGCGGGTCCACCGACCAGGGCGGAGCGCGACATACCCGTGCTGCGCCGGCCCTCGGGCGGGATCCGGGCCGCCGCGACGAGGGCGGCCGCCTCCTGCCCCGAGCCGACCCCGGGCACGATCACGCCCGCGACCCCGGTGTCGAGCACCCGCGCCAGGTGCGCGGTGTCCTGCGACGCCGCCCTGGCGAGCACCGGGACCGGGCTGACGCGGAGGATGCCGGCGAGGTCCCGGACCTCGAGGCAGCCGTGCTGCAGGTCGACGCCGAGCCAGCCGGCGCCCTCGAGCGGCAGCGCCTCGAGCTGGTCGGCGCCCAGGACGGTCAGCCACAGCCCGCGCGGCGACCGGAAGGGGGCGCTCATCGGTCGACCGGGCCGAGGTCGGGGCGCTTGGCGACGCGCCCGTCGCCGGAGGATCGGCCCTGCAGGCGCCGCTGCACCCACGGGCCGGCGTGCTCGCGCACCCACTGCGCGTTGCCGCGCACGCTCTCGACGATCCCCGGGGCCGGCTGCGGGGGCAGCGGCAGGTGCCAGTCGGCGTCGTC
The DNA here is from genome assembly GCF_006716885.1 of Ornithinimicrobium humiphilum. Lineage (NCBI taxonomy): Bacteria > Bacillati > Actinomycetota > Actinomycetes > Micrococcales > Ornithinimicrobiaceae > Ornithinimicrobium > Ornithinimicrobium humiphilum. The sequence continues at coordinate 2,815,544 of NZ_VFPU01000001.1, read as the reverse complement.
CGGGTCGTGGCCGAGCGCCGCGTAGGCGGCGAGCGCCACCCTCCGGTGCCCCTCGGTCGTCATGTGGATCCGGTCGTCGGCCCACATCCGCCAGTCCTGGAGGAAGTCGCAGGCCCACTGGTTGAGCACGAAGCAGCCGTGCCGCTGGGCGATGGACCAGACGTGCGAGACGTAGACGCCGGCGCGTCCCCGGGTGCGGCCGATGATCGGCGCCCCGACCGGGTCCGTGGGCGTCGCCAGAAGCACGTCGGCCCCGGTCGCGCGGATCCGGGCGACCGCGGCGTCGAGGGTCGCGGCGAGGGCGTCGACGTCGGCGCGCGGGCGCAGGATGTCGTTGCCCCCGCCGACGATGCTCACGAGGTCGGGCTGCAGCGCCAGCGCGGCGTCGACCTGCGGACCGGCGACGTCGGCGAGCTTGCGCCCCCGCACCGCGAGGTTGGCGTAGGAGAACTCCTCGGCGTGGGGCGCCAGCAGCCCGGCCAGTCGGTCGGCCCACCCGACGAAGCCGTCGGGCCGCTCCGGATCGCGGTCGCTCATGCCCTCGGTGAAGGAGTCCCCGATCGCCACGTAGCGCGTCCATGTGCGCGGCTGCGGGCGGACGCTGCCCGCCGCGCCGTGCACCAGCGCGCCGCGCACGTCGTCCGGGCGGGGGTCCTGCTGCGTCACGTCAACCTCCAGTCGATCGGGTCCGCGCCCTGGCGGACCAGCAGCTCGTTGGCGCGGCTGAACGGCCGCGAGCCGAAGAAGCCGTTGCGCGCCGACAACGGCGAGGGGTGGGCGCTCTCGACCCGCGGCACGTCACCGAGCCGTGGTGCCAGGTTGCGGGCGTCTCGGCCCCAGAGGATCGCGACGAGCGGCCCGCCGCGGCGCACCAGCGCCTCGATCGCGAGCTCGGTCACCTGCTCCCAGCCCTTGCCCCGGTGGCTGGCGGGGGCACCCGGCCGCACGGTGAGCACGCGGTTGAGGAGCAGGACGCCGCGCTCGGTCCACGGCGTCAGGTCGCCGTGGGGCGGCGGCGGGCAGCCGAGGTCGGCCTCGAGCTCGGCGAAGATGTTCTGCAGGCTCCGTGGGACCGGGCGCACGTCGGGCGCCACCGAGAAGCTCAGGCCCACCGCGTGCCCGGGCGTCGGATAGGGGTCCTGCCCGACGATCAGCACCCGCACCTCGTCGAGGGGTCGCTCGAAGGCGCGCAGCACGTGCTCGCCCGCCGGGAGGTAGCCCCGCCCCGACGCCAGCTCCTCGCGCAGGAACTCGCCGAGCCGGGCGACGGTCTCCTCGGCCGGCGCGAGGGCGTCGGCCCAGGTCGGGTGGACCAGGGTGCGGAGCGGGGCGGGCACGGCACGAGGGTATGTCGTGCACGACGCGGCGACTCGCTCGACCGGAAATGACACGCCTGTAGTTCCCGTGCCGTAGACTTCCGGTCAGGTTGCAGGGACGAGCGAGAGGACGATCGATGGGTGCGGCGCCGCGGGTGCATGTCGACGAGTCGACCTCCCTGTCAGAGCGCGACCGTCAGATCCTCGACTTCGAGCACCAGTGGTGGAAGTACGCCGGGTCCAAGGAGCAGGCCGTCAAGGACCTCTTCGACCTGAGCCCGACCCGCTACTACCAGATCCTCAACCAGCTCATCGACAGCGAGGACGCGCTCGCCTACGACCCGATGCTCATCAAGCGTCTTCGCCGTCAGCGCGCCCGTCGCCAGCGCACGCGCTCCGCGCGGCGCCTCGGCATCGAGGTCTGACCTCCCAGGTTCCACCGACGCCCGGCGACCTCACGGCGCCGGGCGTTGCTGCGTCCGGGGTGCACGGCATACCCGGGGCGTGGTGGTCGTCCGTCGCCGGGCGCCGCGATGGGTAACGTTGCCCTGCGTGGGCCGGCGTCGGTCCCACGAGGCGCGCTCAAGGAGGCCGGTGCACGGTGAAGACGGATGTCGAGATCGCCCAGGAGGCCACGCTCCGCCCGATCGGCGAGATCGCCGAGGGCCTGGGGCTGACCACCGAGGACTACGAGCCCTACGGGCACACCAAGGCGAAGATCTCCCTGGACGTGCTGGACCGGCTGCGCGACCGCCCCGACGGCAAGCTCATCCTCTGCACCGCGATCAACCCCACGGCCGCGGGCGAGGGCAAGACCACCACCAACGTCGGCCTGTCCATGGCGCTCAACCGCATCGGCCACCGCGCGATGACGACCCTGCGCGAGCCCTCCCTCGGCCCGTCCTTCGGGATGAAGGGCGGCGCGGCCGGTGGCGGCTACGCCCAGGTGGTGCCGATGGACGACATCAACCTGCACTTCACCGGCGACTTCCACGCCATCACCTCGGCGCACAACCTGCTCGCCGCCCTGCTCGACAACAGCCTCCACCAGGGCAACCCGCTCGGCATCAACCCCAAGCGCATCACCTGGCCGCGCGTGATGGACATGAACGACCGTGCGCTGCGCAACATCGTCATCGGCCTGGGCAAGGTCGGCGACGGGGTGGTGCGCGAGTCCGGCTTCGAGATCACCGTGGCCAGCGAGATCATGGCCGCTCTGTGCCTGGCGACCAGCCTGGACGATCTCAAGGAGCGTTTCGGCCGGATGATCGTGGGCTACACCTACGACAAGCGTCCGGTGACCGCCGCCGACCTGCAGGCTCCCGGCGCGATGGCCCTCCTGATGAAGGACGCCATCCGGCCCAACCTGGTCCAGACCCTGGAGAACACGCCGGCGATCATCCACGGCGGGCCGTTCGCCAACATCGCCCACGGCAACAACTCGATCCTGGCCACGCAGACCGCGCTCAAGCTCGCCGACTACGTCGTGACCGAGGCCGGCTTCGGGGCCGACCTGGGCGCCGAGAAGTTCTTCGACATCGTCTGCCCGGCCGGCGGCATCGCACCTGACGCCGTCGTCGTGGTGGCCACCGTCCGCGCCCTCAAGCTCAACGGCGGCAAGGACAAGAAGGAGCTGGCGGGGGAGGACCTGGAGGCGCTCGGCACGGGCCTGGTCAACCTCGAGCAGCACCTGGAGAACGTCGCGAAGTTCGGCGTGCCCGCCGTCGTCGCCCTCAACCGCTTCCCCGACGACACCGACGCCGAGCTCGACCTGGTGCGCCGCCGGTGCGCCGAGCTGGGGGTCGAGGTCGCGCTCTCGGAGGTCTTCGCCCACGGCGGCGCCGGTGGCGAGGAGCTGGCCCGCACGGTCGTCGAGCTGTGCGACCGGGAGAGCACCTTCACCCCGCTCTACTCCGCCGAGGACGACCTGCTGACCAAGATCGAGACGATCGCCACCGAGATCTACCGCGCCGACGGCGTCGACCTCGCGCCGGCCGCCCGCACCCAGCTGGCCGACCTCGAGGCCAACGGGCACGGCTCGCTGCCGGTCTGCATGGCCAAGACGCAGTACTCCTTCTCCGACGACCCCACGCTGCTCGGCGCGCCCCGCGGCTTCCGCATCACCGTGCGCGAGCTCGTGGTCAACGCCGGGGCCGGCTTCGTGGTCGCGCTCACCGGCGACATCCTGCGCATGCCCGGGCTGCCCAAGGTGCCCGCCGCCGTCGGCATGGACATCGCCGGCGACGGGACGATCAGCGGGCTGTCCTGACGGACGTCGGGCCTGACCGGCCGGACCCGGCCGGTCAGGCGAAGAGCACGACGATGACGGCCGTGACGGCGAGCAACCCGATCGACAGGTAGCGGTAGTTGGCCCAGACCGGCGTGCTCTTGAGCTCCTTGCTCTCGGCGGTCCAGTAGGAGTTCTTCCAGGTGAACTCGTCGGTCTTCTCCTCGTCCGGGGACGGACCCACCAGGCTGACGACGACGATGAGGAGCACCGAGAGCGCCAGGCTGATGCCCGAGGCGTAGAGGAACTGGATCGTCGGCTCCTCGGGCAGCACCTGGGTGACGACGAAGCCCACCACGCCCAGCGGCTGCATGACCACCAGGGTGGTGAAGGCCGCGGTGGCGCTGATCCGCTTCCACGCGATGCCGGCGAGGAAGACCACGACCACCGGCGGGACCAGGAAGGACAGCACCGACTGCAGGTACTCGTAGAGCGTGTCGAACTGCCCGATGAAGGGGGCCCACACGATCGCCACGACGAGGGCGACGACGGTGGCGACCCGGCCGGTGAAGACGAGCTTGCGCTGGGAGGTGTCGGGTCGGAACGTCTTGACGAAGTCCATCGTCACGATCGTCGAGGCCGAGTTGAGGATCGAGTCCACCGTCGAGGTGATCGCGGCGATGACCGCGGCGAGGATCAGGCCGCGCAGCCCCACGGGCAGCAGGTCGAAGACCAGCGTGGGGAAGACGGTGTCCGACTCCTCGAGCTCGGGGTAGAGGCTCAGCGCCATGACGCCCGGCAGGATGAAGAGGAAGAGGAAGGTCAGCTTGATGAGGCCGGCGAAGAGCGAGCCCCACCGGCCGTGGTCGAGCGAGCGGGCGCCCAGCGTGCGCTGCACCACCAGCTGGTTGGTGGTCCAGTAGTAGAGGCCGATGACGAGGACGCCGGTGATCAGGCCGGGCCAGGGGAGGTCGGGGTGGTCCGGGGGCAGGATGAGGCTCATCTTCTCGTCGCCGGCCACCTTCGTCATGGCGTCCCACGACTCGATCGCGTTGAAGGTCGCGACGAGGACGATCACGCCGCCGATCAGGGTCACCGTGGCCTGGATCGAGTCTGAGATCATGACCGCCCCGAGGCCGCCGATCACCGTGTAGATCGCGGCGAGGAGGGCGAGCGCGGCCACCGAGACGATCATCGGGATGCCGGGGTAGAGCACCTTGACGATGACCGCGCCGGCGAAGAGCGCCGCGGCCATGTCGATGAACATGTTGGCGAAGAGGTTGAAGCCCGCGAACGCCATCCGGGAGCGGCGGTCGTAGCGCTTCTCGAGGTACTCCGGGAGCGTGAAGACCTTCGAGCGCAGGTAGAAGGGCAGGATGAAGAAGACGAAGATCACGAGGATGACGGCCGACATCCACTCGTAGGCGAAGATCGAGATGCCCTGCTCGTAGGCGCCGCCGGCCAGCCCGACGAAGGTCGCGCCGGACATGTTGGTCGCCACCAGCGAGAGCGCCACGAACGGCCAGATGAAGTTGCGACCGCCCAGGAAGTAGTCCTCGGACTCGTCGCTCTCGTGCCCGCCCGCCTTGGCCTTCTTCTTCATCCGGCTGCTGGCCACGAGCGGGATGATCCGGCTCAGCAGCAGGTAGGCGATGATCACCGTGAGGTCGAGGGCGGTGACGGTGAAGTTCGGCATCCCGCCCTCGCCGCCCGCCTGCGCCGGCAGCACGAGCGCCGCCGCGGTCACCGACCCGCCTCCTCGTCGGCGCGGACCACGAGGACGGCGCAGGGCGCGTGCCGCACGACGCTCTCGGCGTCGCTGCCGAGCAGGACCCGGGAGAAGGCGTTATGGCCGCGGTTGCCGAGGACGACGAGGTCGGCGTCCAGCTGGTCGCGCAGCCGCAGGATCTCGTCGGTGGCCCGCCCCGACCTCAGGTGGGGCGTCACCGGCATCCCCTCGGCCTCGAAGGAGGCGACGACGGAGTCGAGCACCGGTCGGGCCTCGTCCTCGACGCGCTCGCGCAGCGCGGGACTCAGGGGCACGGGGTGCGTCCAGGGGGAGATGAGCGCGACGTGGACGACGTGGACCTCGGCCCCCGTCGCGCGCGCCAGCTCGAGGGTGCGGTGGTGCGCCAGCCGGGCGGTCGGTGACCCGTCGCTGGCGAGCAGGATGCGGTGCGGGAACGGCATACGACGTCCTTCGACGGTGGAGGAGGTGCCTGGCAACGTAACGACGCCCCCCGGGCCGTTCCACCCGAACCGGCACGTCGCGGCCCCGCGGGTGGCCCGGCGGCCCGGCCGGGGCCCGTAGACTGGCCGGCATGGCGGAGGTGACCTGGCGCAGCGTCGCGCCCGGAGTGTTCGTGCGACGCCACGAGGAGCTCAAGCTCAACTGCGGCCTCGTCGTGGGGCAGGAGCGGGCGCTGGTCATCGACACCCGCAGCTATCACGAGCACGGCCTGGAGCTGCTCGCCGCGGTGCGCGAGATCACCGACCTCGAGATCGTGGTCGTCAACACCCACGCCCACTACGACCACTGCTTCGGCAACTCCGCCTTCCGCGACTCGCAGATCTACGCGCACGTCGGCCTGGTCGACGACCTGCTGCGGACGGGGGAGCACCAGCGCGAGCAGGTGGTCGAGCACCTCCGCGCCACCGACCGGGAGGAGATGGCCCGGATGATGGAGGAGACCGAGCTCGTCCCGCCCTTCTACCTCGTCGAGGAGGACACCGTCCTGGACCTCGGCGGACGCACCGTCGAGCTCCTCTGGTCGGGCCGGGGGCACACCGACCACGACCTGGCCGTGGCCGTGCCCGACGCGCACGTCGTCTTCGCCGGCGACCTCGTCGAGGAGGGCGCGGACCCGGCGATGGAGGACTCCTACCCCCTGGAGTGGGCCGCCACCTTGCGCACGCTGCTGGCCAGGCCCGCCGCCGAGCTGTGCGACCTCTGGGTCCCCGGGCACGGCAGGGTCGTCGACCGCGCCTTCGTCGAGGCCCAGTGCGCCCAGCTGACCCAGATGGCCGAGCGCTTCACCGAGGTGCTCGACGGGGGGCTCGCGGGGGTCGACGCTCTCGTCAGCGCCTGCCGTGGGCTGGGCCTGGAGGACCAGACGCTGCGCGACGCCAGCCTGCGGGCGCTCGAGCTCCGGCCCTGAGCCCGACGCGCGGCCGCGCCATTTGCACTCGGAGGGGTCGAGTGCTAATCATGGACCTAGCACTCTCGCCACGAGAGTGATAACACCTGACCGGCCCTGTCGAGGGCCGTGCGACGGGGCGACCTGAGCCTCCGAGCGCGGCTCGTCCGTCGCGGGCGACAGCCCGGTCGACCGCCCATCACGTGTGGAGGAAAAACCACGATGGCCAAGACCATTGCTTTCGACGAGGAGGCCCGCCGCGGCCTCGAGCGGGGTATGAACACCCTCGCCGACGCGGTCAAGGTGACCCTCGGCCCCAAGGGCCGCAACGTCGTGCTCGAGAAGAAGTGGGGCGCCCCCACCATCACCAACGATGGTGTGAGCATCGCCAAGGAGATCGAGCTCGAGGACCCCTACGAGAAGATCGGCGCCGAGCTGGTCAAGGAGGTCGCCAAGAAGACCGACGACGTCGCCGGTGACGGCACCACCACCGCGACCGTCATCGCCCAGGCGATGGTGCGCGAGGGTCTGCGCAACGTCGCGGCCGGCGCCAACCCGATGGCCCTCAAGCGCGGCATCGAGGTCGCCGTGAAGGCCGTCAACGACGAGCTGCTGAGCATGGCCAAGGAGGTCGAGACCAAGGAGCAGATCGCGCAGTCCGCGTCCATCTCCGCGGCCGACACCGAGATCGGCGAGATGATCGCCGAGGCCATGGACAAGGTCGGCAACGAGGGTGTCATCACCGTCGAGGAGTCCAACACCTTCGGCCTGGAGCTCGAGCTCACCGAGGGCATGCGCTTCGACAAGGGCTACATCAGCCCCTACTTCGTCACCGACACCGAGCGCATGGAGGCCGTGCTCGAGGACCCCTACGTCCTCGTCGTCAACTCCAAGATCTCCTCGGTCAAGGACCTGCTGCCGCTGCTCGAGAAGGTCATGCAGTCCGGCAAGCCGCTGGCGATCATCGCCGAGGACGTCGAGGGCGAGGCCCTGGCGACCCTGGTCGTGAACAAGATCCGCGGCAACTTCAAGTCCGTGGCCGTCAAGGCGCCGGGCTTCGGCGACCGCCGCAAGGCCATGCTCGGTGACATCGCCATCCTCACCGGTGGCCAGGTCATCTCCGAGGAGGTCGGCCTCAAGCTCGAGACCGCCGAGCTCGACCTGCTGGGCACCGCCCGCAAGGTCGTCGTCACCAAGGACGAGACCACCATCGTCGAGGGCGGCGGCGACGCCGACCAGATCGCCGGTCGCGTGGCCCAGATCCGTGCCGAGATCGACAACAGCGACTCCGACTACGACCGCGAGAAGCTGCAGGAGCGCCTGGCCAAGCTGGCCGGTGGCGTGGCGGTCATCAAGGCCGGCGCGGCGACCGAGGTCGAGCTCAAGGAGCGCAAGCACCGCATCGAGGACGCCGTCCGCAACGCCAAGGCCGCGGTCGAGGAGGGCATCGTCGCCGGTGGTGGCGTCGCGCTCATCCAGGCGTCCACCGCCTTCGAGAAGCTCTCGCTCTCCGGCGACGAGGCGACCGGCGCCAACATCGTCAAGGTGGCCATCGAGGCCCCGCTCAAGCAGATCGCGGTCAACGCCGGTCTCGAGGGCGGCGTCGTGGCGGAGAAGGTGCGCAACCTGACCCCGGGCCACGGCCTCAACGCGGCCACCGGCGAGTACGGCGACATGCTGGGCTTCGGCGTCGCCGACCCGGTGAAGGTGACCCGTTCCGCGCTGCAGAACGCCGCCTCCATCGCGGCCCTGTTCCTGACCACCGAGGCGGTCATCGCCGACAAGCCGGAGAAGACCCCGGCGATGCCGGCCGGTGACGGCGCCATGGGTGGCATGGACTTCTGATCCATCCGGATCCGAGCTCGCCCGCCACGCGCGGGTGGTCCACGGCACGACGGGGCGGTCCCTCCAGCTGGAGGGGCCGCCCCGTCGGCGTTCCCGTCAGCCGGCGGTGAACCGCATCCGGTTGGCCTGCTCCACCTGCTCGTAGTCCTGGCCGGACATCCGCAGCGTCGAGGAGATCTGCTGCAGCGACGCCGTCACCCGCTCCTCGGTCGCGCGCCAGTCCTGCACGACGGCCTGGAAGCGCGCCGACGCCGATCCCTGCCAGCAGTCCTGGAGGGCCACGAGCGAGGCCATCATCGCCCGCACCTCCGAGTCGATCGTGCCGGCGATGCGCTCGACGTCGCCCGACGCCGCGGCCAGGCGTGCGGTGTCGACCGCGAAGTGGTTGCTCATGGACCGTTCCTCCCGTGTGCGGTGGCGGGCGGCGGCACGGCGCCACCGCCCGTGCCCCGACGCTAGGCGGCCGGTCCCGGGCCGCGCAGGAGTTGTCCACAGGCCGCCCGCAGCCGGCGCACCGCATACGCTCGTGCCCATGACCGGCCGCTCGATCCTGCTCTTCGCCCTGGCCGCCGTGCTCGAGATCGGCGGCGCCTGGCTCGTCTGGCAGGGCATCAAGGAGCACCGCGGGTGGATCCTCGTCGGCCTCGGGGTGATCTGCCTCGGCCTCTACGGCGTGGTCGCGGCCTTCCAGCCCGACGCGCACTTCGGCCGCGTGCTGGCGGCCTACGGCGGCGTCTTCATCGTCGGGTCGCTGCTCTGGGGCATGGTCGTCGACGGCTTCCGGCCCGACCGCTGGGACGTGGCGGGCGCGCTCGTGTGCCTGGTCGGCGTCGCGCTCATCATGTACGCCCCCCGCTCGGTCGGCGCATGACGATCTGGGTCGACACCCCGATCTGGCCGGCGCACGGCCGGCTGTGGTGCCACGTCATCAGCGACGTCTCGCTGGAGGAGCTGCACGCCTTCGCCCGACGCGCGGGCATCCCGCCGCGGTCCTTCGAGGGCGACCACTACGACGTCCCCGAGGAACGCCGGGACGCGGTCCTCGCCGCGGGCGCCCGGCCCACCACCGGGGCGGACCTCGTCCGCCGGCTGGAGGGCTCGGGTCTGCGCTTCCGCAAGCGCCGCGGCGAGCATCCCCTCGCCCGGCACCGGGACGGGCTCGCCTGGCTCGGCCTGCCGCACCTGCTGGAGGTGGTTGCCTCGCCGCACGAGCCGCCGCCCGCAGCGTCCGCGGCCGTCGTGCTCGTGGCGGCCCGGGACACCGGGGAGATGGTGCTGGTCCGCAGCGCCTCGCGCGAGGGCTGGGCCCCGCCCGGCGGAAAGCGGGAACCGCACGAGACGGTGCGGCAGGCCGCGGTGCGCGAGCTCCAGGAGGAGACCGGGCTGCGGGTGGGGACGCACGGGCTGGCCCCCGTGGGCTACGAGCGGATCACGGTCGCGGCCGGACACGCCCGGGGCAGCTGGGCCGAGGGCGTCAACGTGCTCGCGGTGATGGCCGCCGAGCTGACGGGGCGGGCGGACGTCCGGCCGCTGCTGGACGACGTCGTCGAGGCGCGCTGGGCGGGGCGTCGGCTGGCCGAGCGGCTCTGCGGCGACGAGCCGTGGTGGCCGCTGGTCGACTGGTGGTGGGCGCGCCGCTGAGCGGCTCAGCCGCCCAGGTGCTTGAGGGCCTCGCGCCGGCTCAGCCCGCTGAGCCGGTCGCCCAGCTCGTCGACGAGCGCGAGCACCCACTCCGGGTCGGTGCGGGCGTGCTGCCGCAGCGCCCACCCGACCGCCTTCCGGACGAAGAACTCCGACCCGAAGCGGGAGCCCTCCAGGTTGGCGAGCACGCACCGCCGCAGCAGCGCGGTGTCGGTGTCCTCCTTGTGGCCGAGCTGGCTCAGGATCGCGGTGCGCCGCAGCCACAGGTCGTCGTCGACCGCCCAGGCGTCCATCACGGGGGTGACGGCCTCGCGGTGCCCCGCCAGCACGCCCCCGACGAGGTGGCTGGCGATCCGGTCGACGTGGTCCCACCAGGCGCCCGTGACGACCAGGTGGCGGTAGAGCCCGAGGACCTCGGGGTCCTGCCACTCCCGGGCGCACCGGTGCTCGGCGAGGGTGGTCGCGGCATAGCGCTCCTCGCGGTGGGTGGCGCCGTCCCAGAGCTCGCGCACCGTCGCCTCCCAGGTGGCGCGCTCCGGGTCGCCCGCGGCGGCCAGCGCCTCGCGGACCTGCGCGACGAGGACGGCGTCCGGAGCGCTCACGGCCGCCCCAGGTCGGCGAGCTCGGCGGCGAGGTTGCGACGGGCGCGCTCCGTCCAGGCGGCGTGCGCGTGGTCGGTCCGGTAGATGCGCTCGCGCCCGGCGAAGCCGGCGAGCACCTGCGCCCGGCCGACGCGGAAGGCGTCGTCGGGCACGTGGGCGTACTCGCGGCGCACCTGGGCGCGGTAGGCGGCATACCTCTCCTGGGGGGCGGAGAGGATCCACAGGTCGGCGTCGTGCACCGCCTCCAGCATCGGGGTATGCCGTGCGCCCGCCTCGACCCGGTGCGCCTCCGTCAGGAGCACGCCGGCCTCCACGGCGTCGACGAGCGCGTCGTCGACGCCGAGGGAGTGCAGGTGGTCGCGGGCCATGGTCGCGCTGCGGTGCTCGTTGCTGCCCGGGGCGGCCCGGGGGTCGTAGTGCAGGTCGTGGAACCACGCGACCGCCCGGGCCAGCAGCGCCTCACCCACGCCCAGCGCGCCCGCCGCCTCGAGCTCGTCGAGCGCGGCCAGCATCTCGGCGAGGTGCTCGACCGTGTGGTAGCCGCGGTGCGGTTCGCCCCAGCCGCGCAGCAGCAGCGAGCCCTCCCGCAGCCAGCGGTCGCGGCCGGCGCGCGGGGCGAGCAGCTCCGCGTCGGCCAGCCAGCGGTCGAGGAGCGCCTCGGTCATCCGAGCCGGGCGTCCTGCCAGAGGTCGACGCCGGCGTCGCGGGCGTGCTGGTCGACGAGCGCGAGCTCGTCGGCGGTGAACGAGACGCGGTCGAGCGCGCCGACGTTCTGCTCCAGCTGCTCGGGGCGGCTGGCGCCCACGAGCACGGAGGTCATCCGCTCGTCGCGCAGCGCCCAGGCGAGCGCGAGCTGGGCCAGCGTCTGCCCGCGGCTCGCGGCGATCTCGTTCAGCGCCCGCAGGTGGGTGAGCGTCTCCTCCGACAGCATCGTGGTCGACAGGCTCTTGCCCTGGGTGGCGCGCGAGCCCTCGGGGACGCCGTGGAGGTACTTGTCGGTCAGCAGGCCCTGGGCGAGCGGCGTGAAGGCGATGCAGCCGGCGCCCACCTCGTCGAGGGTGTCGAGCAGCTGGTCGTGCTCGATCCACCGGTTGAGCATCGAGTAGGACGGCTGGTGGATGAGCAGGGGGGTGCCCAGGTCGGCGAGGATCGCGGCGGCCCGTCGGGCGTCCTCGGCCGAGTAGGAGGAGATCCCGACGTAGAGCGCCTTGCCGGAGCGGACGATGGCGTCGAGGGCGCCCATCGTCTCCTCGAGCGGCGTCTCCGGGTCCGGACGGTGGTGGTAGAAGATGTCGACGTAGTCGAGGCCCATGCGGCGCAGCGACTGGTCGAGGCTGGCGACGAGATACTTGCGGGAGCCGCCGATCTGCCCGTAGGGGCCCGGCCACATGTCCCAGCCGGCCTTGCTGGAGATGACCAGCTCGTCGCGCAGCCCGGCGAAGGAGCGGCGCAGGTGACGGCCGAAGTTCTCCTCGGCCGAGCCGTAGGGCGGGCCGTAGTTGTTGGCCAGGTCGAAGTGCGTGATCCCGAGGTCGAAGGCACGGCGCAGCACCGCCTCCTGGCGCTCGAAGCTGACGTCGTCGCCGAAGTTGTGCCACAGGCCCAGGCTGATGGCCGGCAGCTTGAGGCCGGAACGACCGACCCTCCGGTAGTGCATGGACTCGTAGCGCTCGGGGCTGGGCGTGTACGTCATACCTGCCAGTCTGGCCCACCGCCGAAGCCTGCGGGCATCCGGGCGGTCGGGGTATGGCGCGCACGGGCCGCGCGCCCCTACGCTGCGAGCATGGCCGTGGACGAATGGGGCGTCCGCCCGCTGCTGCTCGCCGTCGAGACCGACGCGCGCCGCCTCGGTCGGACCGAGACCGAGCTCGCGCGCAGCTTCGCGGGCAGCTACCGGGTGCGTGGCGAGGCGTCGGTGGCCGACGCCCGTCGTCAGCTCGAAGGGGCCGCCGACCGCGGCGAGCGCGTGGCGCTGCTGCTGGTCGACGACCGGATCCCCGCGCAGGAGCGCGACGACCTGCTCGCGCTGGCCCGGACGGCCCATCCGGAGGCGCGTCGCGGCCTGCTGGTCGACTGGGGCGCCTGGGCCGACCCCGACGTCGCGCGGACCATCCTGCGCGGGACCGCGGTGGGCGACCTGCATTCCTACGTGCTGCGCCCGTGGTCGGAGGGGGACGAGCTCTTCCACCGCACGATCGCCGAGATCGTCCAGGACTGGTCCCGGGCGGACCCGCGCAACAAGCGCGAGGTCGTCGTCGTCGCGGACCCGCACTCCGGGCGCGCCTTCGAGGTGAGCAACCTGCTGCAGCGCAACCGGATCCCCTACGCCTTCCGCGACCGCAGCTCGCCGCAGGGGCAGGACGTCCTGGAGGCGGCCCAGCCGGACGGTGACTTCGAGGTCGTGGTGTGGATGCCCGCGATCGGCGCCCCCGTGCTGGTCGACCCCACCGACAAGGACGTGCTCAGCGCCTGGGGCATCCCGACCGAGCTCGACGGCGAGCGCGCCTTCGACCTGCTCGTCATCGGCGCCGGCCCGTCCGGGCTGGCGGCTGCGGTCTACGGCGCCTCCGAGGGTCTGTCCACGCTCGTCGTCGAGCGAGAGGCGATCGGCGGGCAGGCCGGCACCAGCGCGCTCATCCGCAACTACCTGGGCTTCTCCCGCGGCCTGAGCGGCTCGGAGCTGGCGCAGCGCGGCTACCAGCAGGCGTGGGTCTTCGGTGCGCAGTTCGTGCTCACCCGGGAGGTCGAGTCGCTGGAGAACGTCGAGGACCACTTCCGGGCCACGATCTCCGGCCAGGGCACCGTCACCGCCCGCGCCGTCGTGCTGGCCTGCGGGGTCGCCTACCGCCGGCTCGGGGTGCCCAGCGTCGAGGCCTTCACCGGCAAGGGGGTCTACTACGGCGCCAGCGTCTCGGCCGCCCACGCGCTCGCCGGGCTGTCGGCGGCGGTCACCGGTGGCGGCAACTCCGCCGGCCAGGCCGTGCTCCAGCTGGCGCGCTACTGCCGCGAGGTCCACCTGGTGGTCCGGGGAGCGTCGCTGGGGGAGACCATGTCGGCCTACCTCGTCGACGCGATCGCCGGCGAGCCCGTGATCATGGTCCACCTCGCCAGCGACGTCACCGGGGCCCGGGGCGACGGTCGGCTGGAGAGCCTGACGCTGACCTCGCGCGAGGACGGCAGCACCACCGACCTCGACGTCGACGGCCTCTTCGTCATGATCGGGGCCGAGCCGCACACCGACTGGCTGCCCGAGGACGTGCGCCGCGACGAGCGCGGCTTCGTGCTCACCGGCACCGACGTGGCGCAGGACCCGGCCGGTCCCGCCCTGCACCCGCACGAGACCTCGGTGCCGGGCCTCTTCGCGGTGGGCGACGTGCGGGCCGGCTCGGTCAAGCGGGTCGCCTCCGCCGTGGGCGAGGGCTCGGTCGTGGTCTCCGAGGTGCACGTCCACCTGAGCACGCCCCACGGGTGAGCCCCGTCCTCCACGACGGGAGCACGGCAACGGGGCCGCGTCCGTGGTGGACGCGGCCCCGGCGGGCGCGGTAGGGCGCGCTCCGCTGTCAGCGCTTGATGACGCTCTCGGCCAGGTCGGCCAGGGCGTCGGCCAGCTCCTCGCGGGCGTGGTGGGCGCCCTCGAGCAGACCGCGCACGCCGTCGCCGGCCGAGTGGGAGGCCGAGCCGACCTTGCCGGTCACGCCCGAGGCGACGGAGGTGGCGGCACCGGTGACCCCGCCCGCCACCGAGGCCGCCGCACCGGTGACCCCGCCGGCCACGGCCTTCGCGGCGTGCCTGGTGCCCGAGAGGAAGGACTGGCTCGCGAGCGTCAGGCCCGCGCCGACCAGCCACACGTCCTTGGCCAGGCCCGCGCCGTCGGAGGTCGGACGGATGCCGTCGGACTCCGTCATGCCCGGGGTGTTGAGGTACATGCCGGTGAGGCCGGCGCCGAAGGCGGTCAGCGCCGCGCCGGCGACGGCGGAGGGCACGGTCGGCAGGAGGAGGAGGGCGCCCACGCCGATCTCGCCGACGCCCAGGAGCTTCATGAAGTCCTTGGCCTTCATGTCCTTGAAGACCGGGTAGACGCTGGAGGCCCACCCGTGCGCCTGCTCGGCGGCCTCGTCGTCGGCCTTGAGCTTTTTGATCCCGGAGTTGACGATGTAGGCGCCGGTCGCGAGGCGCAGCGGGACGTGCGTGGGGTGCATGGTCGCTCCTGTTCGGTGGGGTCGGGCGGTCCGTGGTCCCACGGTATGCCGTGCCCTCCGGCCCTGCTACCCGGTCTTCCCCGCCCCGGCGAGCGGTCCGGGCAGGTCGTCGGCGTGGACGACGGTGAGGCCGCTGACCGCTCGCGTCAGGACGACGTAGAGGCGGCGCAGGCCCGTGCGACGATCCGGCTCGGCCGCGGCGATCGCGGCGGGCTCGGTCACGACGACCTGGTCGAACTCCAGGCCCTTGGCCACCGTGGCCGGCACGAGGTGGACGGGCAGGATGCGCTCCTCGGCGTGCGAGCCGTCGAGCACCTCGTGCTCGACGCCGGCCGCGGCCAGGGCCGCGCCGACCCGCCCGACCCAGGCGTCGGGCACGATCACCCCGAGCGAGCCCTCCAGGGCCGACAGCTCGCGGGCTGCGTCCACGGTGCCCGGGACCGGGTCCTGCACCCGGGTCACCTCGAGGCGGCCCGGGTGGGAGCGCACAGAGCGGGGGGCGCCGAGCCCGGGCGCCATCTCGGGGAGCAGGCGGGCGGCGTAGTCGATGACCGAGGCGGGCACGCGGAAGCCGCGGTCGAGCACCTCGAGGTGGACCTCCTCCCGGCCGAGCGGCTTGCCGAGATGCTGCAGCGACTCCTCCCAGGAGCCCGTCGACCACGGGGTGGTGCCCTGGGCGATGTCGCCGAGCACGGTGAGGGAGCCGGTCGCGGCCCGGCGCCCCACCGCGCGCAGCTGCATCGGGGAGAGGTCCTGGGCCTCGTCGAGCACGACGTGGCCCAGGCTCGGGGTGCGCTCGATCAGGTCGGCCGCCTCGTCCAGCAGCGCCAGATCGGCCGTCGTCCACCGGGCGGTCCGGGGGGTGCGGGGTCGGTCCCAGACCATCGCCCGCTGGTCCTCCTCCAACCCCTCCCCGGTCGAGAGCAGCGAGGCGACCATCGCCGCGGGCGTCAGCTCGGGCCAGACGCTCTTCACGTAGGCCCGCACCGGTGCCGAGCGCGCCACGGCGTCCTGGACCCGGTCGTCGGGGGAGTCGCCGGCGCTCTCCATAACGACGAGGACGGCGTGCGCGAGCCGCTGGGCGAGCATCGCCCGGGCTGCGGCATACCGGACCCCGCGGGAGCGCAGCTCGTCGAGGATGTCCTGCACGGCGTAGGCGGGCACCCGCCAGCGGTGGGCGCCGCGCGGGACGACCAGCGGCTCGGTGGCGGGGCGGACGTGCGACCAGACCACCCTCTCGAGCACCTCGGCCATCCGGGCCTCGCCCTTGAGCCGGGCGACGTGGGGGTCGTCCTGGGCGCGCACGGGCACGCTGCCGAGCAGCTCCTCGAGCGTCGCGTGCCGCACGCTGACCTCGCCCAGCGACGGCAGGACCGCGCCGACGTGCTCGAGGAAGGCGCGGTTGGGACCGACCACGAGGACACCGGTGCGGGAGAGGCGCTCGCGGAAGGCGTAGAGCAGCCAGGCCGCCCGGTGCAGGCCGACCGCGGTCTTGCCGGTGCCGGGCGCGCCCTGCACGCAGATGGTGGTGGCGACGTCGGCGCGGACGATCTCGTCCTGCTCGGGCTGGATCGTCGCGACGATGTCGCGCATGGGTCCGATGCGGGGGCGTTCGATCTCGCGGGCGAGAATCTCGCCGCCGCTCTCGCCGCTCGTGCCGGACCCGCCGGCCTCGAGCAGCTCGTCCTCGTAGGCGGTGAGCCGCCCGGCCTCGACCCCGAAGCGTCGTCGGCGCAGCACGCCCATCGGCTCGGCGGGGCCGGCCCGGTAGAAGGCGGTCGAGACTCCGGCGCGCCAGTCGATGACGACGGGGTCGCCCGCGTCGTCGCTGACGTGGCGGCGGCCGATGTAGAGCCGCTCGGGGGTGTCGGTGTCGAGGCGGCCGAAGAAGAGCGTGGTGCGCGGGTCGTCCTGGAGCGCCCGGGCGCGCAGCCACAGGGTGCGGGCCAGCGACTCGCCGGCGATGGCGTCGCCGCCGTCGGCCTGCAGCGAGAGGGTGTGCTCGCGCATCCGGGCCAGCTCGGCACGGGCACGGTCGAGGTGGGCCTGCTCGGCGGCGAGCTCGGCGTCTGGGGTGGTGGAGGCGGACTGTCGGGAGGGCTCGGCGGGCACGACGGAACTCCGGGTCCGGGGGTGGGGGAGGAGCGAGGCTACACCGGTATGCCGTGCCCTCGCAGCCCCCCCGGCCGGCCCGAGGGAGCGGGCCGGGGGTCAGGGGCGCCGGGCGCGCAGCGGCCGGGGGAGCGGGGAGCGGCCGGCGTGGCGCTCGACCGCCAGCTCGTAGAAGCCGACCAGGGCCTCGGTGGCCGCGCGCCAGGAGTGGCTCAGGGCGTCCTCACGAGCCGCCCGGCCCATCCGGCCGCGCAGCCCGGCGTCGTCGAGCAGTCGTCCGAGCCGCTCGGTGAGGACGTCGGCGTCGCCCGGCGGCACGAGGAAGCCGGTGCGGCCGTCGTCGACGACGAAGGGGATGCCGCCCGCGTCGGCCCCGACGACGGGGACGCCGCTGGCCATCGACTCCAGGGCCACGAGGCCCAGGGTCTCGGTGGTGGAGGGGAAGGCGAAGACGTCCGCGCTCGCGTAGGCGGCAGCCAGGTCGGCGCCGCCGAGGTAGCCGGCGAAGACCGTCGGCGTCCCGGCGAAGGCCCGCTCGAGCTCCTCGCGCCCGGGGCCCGAGCCGACCAGGGCCAGTCGCACGCCGCGCGGGGCGAGCCGACGGATCGGCTCGAGCAGCTGGTCGAGGTCCTTCTCCCGCGACAGGCGACCGACGTAGAGGACGAGGGGTGCCTCGGGATGACCGTCGGTGAGGCGGTCGCGCATCTCGGCCGTGCCGGCGCCGGGGTGGTAGGCGGTGGTGTCGACCGCCTTCGGCCACAGGTCGACCTCGCGGATGCCGACGGCGCGGGCCCGGTCGACCATCTGCCCGGACGTGCACAGGTTGACCTCGGCCAGGTTGTGCAGCCCGGTCGTCCACCCCTGGACCGGCCGCCGCAGCACCTGGAGCCCACCGCCGATGGCGGTCGTGTAGGACGGCACGTCGGTGTGGAAGCTGGCCAGCAGCGGCAGGTTGCGGCGCCGGGCCGACAGCACGCCGTAGGCGGCGAGCCACACCGGGTTGACGGCGTGGACCACGTCGGGGCGGAATGCCTGCATCTCCCGGGCGATCCGCGGGGTGGGCAGGCCCACCATGATCTCGGGGTACCACGGCCGGAAGGAGACCGACCGGACGCGCACCACGCGGTGCGGGCCGTAGCGCTCCGGAGGGTCCCCCGGTGCGAAGACGAGGGCCTCGTGCCCCAGCTCGGCCAGCTGGTCGAGGGTGCGGGTCACCCGGGTGACCACGCCGTCGACCTTGGGCAGGAAGACCTCGGTGAAGAGCGCGACGCGCACGGGCGGAGGCCGGCCGGCTCAGGCCGTGCGCGCCGCGGCGGCGGGCCGCGAGGTGGGCACGCCGGGCTGCTGCTCCCGGGTCCAGACCGAGGTGCACGGGATCTTGCCGAGGTCGGCCCGGTCGGCGTAGCGCCGGGCGACGTCCTCGACCTCCCGGAGGAGGCCCTCCTCGAGCAGCGTGGGCTGCAGGCCCAGGTCGAGGAAGGTGTCGTTGGAGACGTGCAGCTCGTTCTCCGCGGCCTCGTGCCGCGGGTTGGGCACCAGCTCGACCGTGGCGCCGCTGATCCGGGCGACCAGCTCGGCGAGGTCGCGGACCCGGTGGGTCTCGGTCATCTGGTTGAAGATCTTGACGCGGTCACCGCCGGCCGGCGGGTTCTCCAGCGCGATCTGGACGCAGCGCACCATGTCGCGGATGTGGATGAAGGCCCGCGTCTGCCCGCCGGTGCCGTGCACCGTGAGCGGGTAGCCCACCGCGGCCTGCATGAGGAAGCGGTTGAGCACGGTGCCGTAGTCGCCGTCGTAGTCGAAGCGGTTGATCAGCCGCTCGTCGCGCAGCGTCTGCTGCGTGTGGGTGCCCCAGATGATGCCCTGGTGCAGGTCGGTGATCCGCAGCCGGTCGTTCTTGGCGTAGTAGGCGAAGAGCTGCTGGTCGAGGCACTTGGTCATGTGGTAGATCGACCCGGGGTTGGACGGGTAGAGCATCTGCTGCGGGATCCGCTCCCCGGTCTGGGTCGTCACCTCGACGTCGAGGTAGCCCTCGGGGATCTTCATCCCGGCCGTGCCGTAGCCGTAGACGCCCATCGTGCCGAGGTGGACCAGGTGCGCGTCGAGCCCGGTCTCCACGAGCGCGCAGAGCACGTTGTGGGTGGCGTTGACGTTGTTGTCGACCGTGTAGCGCTTGTGGGCCGGGGACTTCATCGAGTAGGGGGCGGCACGCTGCTCGGCGAAGTGGACGAGGGCGTCCGGGCGCTCGCGGAGCAGGAGCTCGACGAGCCCCTCGTAGTCCTGCGCGACGTCGAGCAGCTCGAGCCCGATCCGCCGGCCGGAGACCTCCTGCCAGGCGGCCACCCGCTCCTGCGGGCTCGCGATCGGCGTCAGGGACGACGCCCCGAGCTCCTCGTCGATGCGACGGCGGGACAGGTTGTCGACGATGAGGACGTCGTGACCGAGGTCGGACAGGTGCAGGGCCGCGGGCCAGCCGCAGAACCCGTCACCGCCCAGGACAGCGATCTTCACGTGCCGGATCTCCTTGCGCGAGCGGATGACGCCGCGGGCCGCGGCGTCCGTCCGGCCAGCCTACGACGAGCCGGCCCCCCGGGGCGGTGGACGCCACCGGGCGGGCGAGGTGCCCTCCCGGCGGCGTCCGCCGCAGGTGGTCAGGGCTGCTCGTCCGGGCGCGTGTCGAGGGTGACCGAGACCGTGGCCAGCTCGCCGTCGCGGACGTACTCCAGCTCGGCCTCCTCCCCGGTGCCGCGCTCGCGGATCTGGCCGACCAGGGCCAGGCTGGAGGTCACGTGCTCGCCGTCGATCGCGGTGATGAGGTCGCCGTCCTGCAGCCCCGCCCCGGCGGCGGGGGAGCCGGGCTCGACCTGGCGGACCAGCGCGCCGGTGCGCACCGCGCCGTCGACCTCGGCCGAGCCGTCGGCGAGACCGACGCCGAGGAAGGCGTGCTCGGCCCGCCCGGTCTCGATGAGCTGGTCGGCGATGAGCCGCACCTTGCCGGCCGGGATCGCGAAGCCGATCCCGATCGAGCCGGCCTGGCTCTGGCCCGGGGAGGCGATGGAGGCGATCGAGGAGTTGATGCCCACGAGCTCGCCGGCGGCGTTGACCAGGGCCCCGCCGGAGTTGCCGGGGTTGATCGCGGCCGAGGTCTGGATGGCGTTGGTGACGACCGCCTCGGGGATGCCGGTCTGCGCGTTGACGGCCTCGGTGGTCACCGGGCGGTCCAGCGCGCTGACGATCCCGGTGGTGACGGTGCCCGACAGGCCCAGGGGGTTGCCCACGGCCATCACGGGGTCGCCCACCCGCAGGGCCGCGTCGTCGCCGACCGCGATGGGGGACAGGTCGTCCGGCGCGTCGGCCAGCGATAGGACGGCGAGGTCGCTGGAGGGGTCGCTGCCGGCCACGGTGGCCTCGTAGCGGCGGCCGTCGGCGAGCACCACCTGGACCTCCTGGGCGCCCTCCACGACGTGCGCGTTGGTGATCACGTGGCCCTCGGCGTCCCAGACCACGCCCGAGCCCGAGCCCGAGCCGCTGAAGCCCGCGACCTCGATCGAGACCACGCTGGGCCCGACGGCCTCGGCGACGGCGGCCCACTCGGCGTCGGTGGTGAAGCTGGCCGGCGTCCCGGTCGCGGCACCGTCTTCGACCGCGTCGCTCGTCTGCCCGCCGGCGTCGGTGGTCTGCGCGGCGGTGCTGCCGGTCTGGCCCGCGTCCCCGTCGGTCGCGGTCACCACGGCGTAGGTCCCGCCCGTGGCGAGCAGGGCCGACAGGATGCTGGCGATGCCGATGTCGGCCCAGCGCCGTCCTGCACGGGGCTGCGGCGTGGGCGCGGGGACGTTCTGCTGCTGGGACGGGTACGTGGTCATGACGCCATTCGAGCACCGCAGGGTGCGACGACCCTGTGAGACGCCTGGGGTTCTGCTGGAAACGCCGGTGCGGGTGACCTGGCGGCGCGCATCACGGGCCCGAGGAGGCGCACGAGAAGGCGCTGGCCCTGCTCGACCGCGTCGGGCTGCGCCACCGGGCGGACGCCCACCCGACGCAGCTCTCCGGCGGGCAGCAGCAGCGGGTCGCGATCGCCCGGGCGCTGGCCATGGACCCTGAGATCCTGCTCCTCGACGAGGTCACCTCGGCCCTGGACCCCGAGCTCGTCGGCGACGTGCTCGCGGTGCTCAAGGACGTCGCGGCGACCACGGACATCACGATGCTCATCGTCACCCACGAGATGCAGTTCGCGCGGGACGTCTCGGACCGCGTGATGATGTTCGACGGCGGTCGGGTGCTCGAGGAGGCCCCGCCGGAGGAGATCTTCACCCGGCCGCAGCACGAGCGGACCCAGAAGTTCCTCGAGGCCGTCGTCTAGCAGGGCGGGGCCCCGTCAGCGGCGGTCGGTGCCCTGCTCCTCGGCGTCCTCGGCGTCCTCGGCGTCGTCGACCTCTGGCTCGGTCTCGGTCCGAGGGGGCGCGGCCGGGAGCCGCACCTGGAAGGTGGCGCCGCCCCCGGGCGTCGGCACGTGCCGCACGGTGCCACCGTGGCGCGCGACGATCGCCGCGGCGATCGGCAGCCCGAGGCCGGTGCCGCCCGACTGGCGGCTGCGCGAACGGTCGGCCCGGTAGAAACGTTCGAAGACCCGCTCGGCGGCCTCGGGGTCGAGCCCGGGACCGTGGTCGCGCACCTCGACGACCACCTGGTCGTCGAGCGTGCCGACGGCCACCTCGACGGGCGTGCCCGCCGGGGTGTGGGTCAGGGCGTTGGCCACGAGGTTGGTCAGCACCTGCCGCAGGCCGCCGTCCTCGCCGACGACGACCGGCAACCGGTCGCCGCGCCCGCCCTCGACCGCCCGGAGCGACACCTGCCGGTCGGGGGCGCGCACCCGGGCGTCCTGCACCACGTCGCTGGCGAGCACGGTGAGGTCGACCCGGGTCGGTGACATGGCCGGCTCGGAGTCCAGCCGGGTGAGGGTCAGGAGGTCCTCGACGAGGCCCGTCATCCGGCTCGCCTCGTCCTCGATGCGCTTCATCGCCCCGCCCACGTCGTCCGGTGCCACCGCGCCCACCCGGTAGAGCTCGGCATACCCCCGCACCGTGGCCAGCGGGGTCCGCAGCTCGTGGGACGCGTCGGCGACGAAGTCGCGCATCCGCTGCTCGGAGGCCTCGCGGACGGCGAAGGAGTGCTCGATCTGGGCGAGCATCCGGTTGATCGACTCCGACAGGGAGCCGACCTCGTCGTGGGCGTCGCGGGGCGGGACGCGGCGGGACAGGTCGCCCGCCGCGATCGCCGCCGCGGTGTCCTCGATCCGGGTGAGCGGGCGGAAGGCGCGACGCACCGCGAACCAGCCGAGCACCCCGACCATGACCAGCGTCGCGACCCCGATGGCGGCCATGATGAGGCCGAGCTGCCGGACGGTCTCGTCCACCCCGCTGAGCGGGAGCCCGACGACGATCGTGCCCGCCTCCCGGCCCTGGCTGTCGTAGAAGCGCAGCGCCGCGACCCGCCACTGGCCGTCCCCCTGCTCGGCGTCGACCGTGAACGGCTCCCGCAGGGGCTGGGCGTCCACCGCCTCGCGGTCGACGTCGGGGCGGCTCTGGGTGATCTGCTGGTAGGGCAGCACGAGGTCGCGCGCGGGCAGCGTGTCGTAGGCGGGGAGGAAGACGATGTAGTAGTTGTTCGGCGGGATGAAGACCGGCTGCTCCTGGCCCGACCTGCCCAGCAGCTGGGTGACGGTGCTCGCCGCCAGCGGCTCGAGGTAGGCCTGGAGGTCGTCGTCGGCGCGGTCGACGAGATAGCTGCGCAGCATCGTCATCGTCACCGAGATGGTCAGCAGGTAGGCCGCCATCACCATGAGCACGACGACGGCGACGAGCCGCCGCGTCAGCGACATGTTGTGCAGCCGCTGGTAGGCCGTGCTGCGCAGGCGGCGGAGGAAGGTCACGTCGACGAGGGGTGCCGGCGGTGCCGGCGCGCGGTCAGTCGCGCGGGGCGCGCAGCACGTAGCCGACGCCCCGCTTGGTGTGGATGAGGGGCTCGCCGACGACGTCGATCTTGCGGCGCAGGTAGGAGATGTAGGACTCCACGATGTTCATCTCGCCGCGGAAGTCGTAGTCCCAGACGTGGTCGAGGATCTGCGCCTTGGACAGCACCCGGCCCGGGTTGAGCATGAGGTAGCGCAGGAGCTTGAACTCGGTCGGGGAGACCTCGATGACCTTGCCGGCCCGGCGCACCTCGTGGCTGTCCTCGTCGAGCTCGAGGTCGGCGACACGCAGCACGTGGTCGTCCTCCTCCGGCACCACGCGGGTGCGGCGCAGGACCGCGCGGATGCGGGCCACGACCTCCTCGAGGCTGAAGGGTTTGGTGACGTAGTCGTCGCCGCCGACCGTCAGACCCTTGACCTTGTCGTCGAGGGAGTCCTTGGCGGTGAGGAAGAGGATCGGCATGTCGCGGCCGGCGTCGCGCAGCGTCCGCGTGATCTGGAAGCCGTCGATGTCCGGGAGCATGATGTCGAGCACGGCGAGGTCGACGTCGTGCTTGGCCGCCAGCTCCAGGGCGGTGCGGCCGTCGGGCGCGGCGTGCACCTCGAACCCCGCGAACCGCAGGCTCGTGGTGAGCAGCTCGCGGATGTTGGTCTCGTCCTCGACCACCAGCAGGGTGGCCTCGGGCTCGGTGGGGGGAGTCGTGCTCATGCTCCCAGGGTCCGCCCCATTCCTGGGAATGTCCTGGGGAACTGCTGGATGCGGTGCGGGGTGGTCGGGCCTCGCGGACGACGGAACCCCCAGCAACGGCTGCTAGCCTCCCGGGCACGACACGCGCTCCGGGGTCGGTGAAACTCCGAGCCGGCGGTGACAGTCCGCGACCCGACCGCAGCCAGCGGCCGGTTGACCCGGTGAAACTCCGGGACCGACGGTGAAAGTCCGGATGGGAGGCAGCGCGAGCGTCGACGGATCGCCGTCGGCGTCGGGTCCTGGCGACCCGGCGTCCGGGCACGGCGGTCCCTCGTCGTCGCACCCGTCTCCCGTCGTCCCCCTCCGGGGTCGCACGACGAGACGGAGGAGACGGTGACGAGCACCGACCACTACCTGGACCGAGCGGTCGCCCGCGCCCGCCTGGGCCCGGCCCGCGACCGCAACCCTCGCGTCGGGTGCGTCCTGGTCGCCCCCGACGGCGAGATCGTCGGGGAGGGTCACCACCGCGGCGCGGGCACCCCGCACGCCGAGGTCGCCGCGATCGCCGCGGCCGGCGGGCGGGCCCGGGGCGCCACCGCCTACGTGACCCTCGAGCCGTGCGCGCACCACGGCCGGACGCCGCCCTGCACGCAGGCCCTCCTCGAGGCGGGCGTCGCCGCGGTCGTGTATGCCGTGCCCGAGCCGACCGCGTCCGCCACCGGGGGTGCCGCCCGGCTGACGAGAGCCGGGGTGGCCGTCGAGCAGCACCCGCACGCCGCCTCCTACGCCCTCGTCGCCGACTGGGCCCGGGCCGCCGCGCTGGGCCGCCCCCACGTGACCTGGAAGATCGCGGGCTCCCTCGACGGCAGGGTCGCCGCGGCCGACGGGACCAGCCGCTGGATCTCCTCGCCCGAGTCCCGCGCCGACGCCCACGCCCTGCGTGCCCGGGTCGACGCGATCGTCGTCGGCACCGGCACCGCCCTCGCGGACGATCCCGCCCTGACCGCCCGCACGCCGGAGGGGCACGAGCTGGCCACCCAGCCGCTGCGCGTGGTGGTCGGGCGTCGCGAGCTTCCCGCCGGCGCCCGCCTCCGTGGCGGCCCGTCCCCGGTGCTGCACCTGCGCACGCACGACCCCCGGGAGGTGCTGCGTGTGCTGGTGGAGCACGGTGCGCGCACCGTGCTCCTGGAGGGCGGGCCCACCCTGGCCGGCGCCTTCTGGGCCGCCGGCTGCGTCGACGAGGTCCTGTCCTACGTCGCGCCCGTGCTGCTCGGGAGCGGCGCCCCGGCCGTCCCCGACCTCGGCGTCGGCACCCTCGCCGACGCACCCCGGCTGCGCCTCGTCGACGTGGCGCGCGTCGGGCCCGACGTCCGGCTGCGCCTGGTCCCCGCCGGCGCCGCCTCGGAGCCCGGCCCGGCCTCCCTGCTTCCCACCACCACCCGCTCCCTCCAGGAGGACTGACCCCATGTTCACCGGCATCGTCGAAGAGCTCGGCACCCTGACCGCCCGCACCGACGGGTCGGACGGCGACTCCTGCGTGCTGGAGGTGCACGCCCCCACGGTCGCCGCCGACGCGCGGCACGGCGAATCGATCGCCGTAGACGGGGTCTGCCTGACCGTCACCGGCAGCAGTCCCCAGGGCTTCACGGCCGACGTCATGGCCGAGACGCTGGCCCGCACCACGCTCGGCCGGCTGCGGCCCGGCGACCCCGTCAACCTCGAGCGCGCCCTCCGCGCCGACGGCCGGCTGGGCGGCCACGTCGTCCAGGGTCACGTCGACGGGACGACGACCGTGCTCTCCCGCGAGCCGGGGGAGCGGTGGGAGGTCGTGACCTTCGCGCTGCCGCCCACGCTGCGCCGCTACGTCGTGCTCAAGGGCTCGGTCGCCCTCGACGGCGTCTCCCTCACCGTCTCCGGTCGGACCGACGAGACCTTCGCGGTCAGCCTCATCCCGACCACCCTGGCGCTGACGACGCTGGGGAGGCGGCGGCCGGGGGAGGAGGTCAACGTCGAGGTGGACGTGCTGGCGAAGTACGTCGAGTCGATGCTCGCCGACGGGCTCGTGCCGGAGACCGTCGCCATCGGGCGGAGGGAGGGGTGATGGCCCTCGCGACCGTCCCCGAGGCGCTCGAGGCACTGCGCGCCGGGCGGCCGGTGCTCGTCCTCGACGACGCCGACCGCGAGAACGAGGGCGACGTCGTGCTCGCCGCGGAGACGCTCACGCCGGCCTGGATGGGGTGGACGGTGCGCCACACCTCCGGCTACGTCTGCGCGCCGCTGACGGGCGAGCTGGCGGACCGCCTCGAGCTGCCGCTCATGGTGGAGCACAACGAGGACCTGCTGCGCACGGCATACACGGTGACGGTGGACGCCGCGGCCGGTGTGAGCACCGGCATCAGCGCCTCCGACCGGGCCACGACCCTGCGCGCACTGGCCGACCCGGTCACCACCGCGGCCGACCTGCGCCGCCCCGGTCACGTCGTCCCGCTGCGCGCCCGCGACGGCGGGGTGCTGGTCCGGCGCGGCCACACCGAGGCCGCCGTCGACCTCTGCCGGCTCGCCGGGCTGGCGCCCGTCGCGGCGATCGCCGAGCTGGTGGACGACGAGGGAGAGATGCTGCGCGGGCCGCAGGTGGTCGCCCTCGGCGCCGAGCACGACCTCCCGGTCATCACCATCGCCGACCTCGTCGCCCACCGGCTCGAGACCGGCACGGTGCGGCGGGAGGCCACGACGACGCTGCCCACCGACGCCGGCGAGCTGGTCGTGCACGCCTACCGCGACCTGGTCACCGGCGTAGAGCACCTGGCCCTGGTCGGGCGCCCCGACCCCGGGCCCCGCCCGCTCGTGCGTCTGCACTCGGAGTGCCTCACGGGCGAGGCCCTCGGGTCGCGCCGCTGCGACTGCGGGCCCCAGCTGGACGACGCCCTCCGCCGGGTCGCCACGGAGGGCGGCGTCGTCGTCTACCTGCGCGGGCACGAGGGCCGGGGGGTGGGGCTGGTGGACAAGCTGCGCGCCTACGCCGCCCAGGACACCGGCCTCGACACCGTCGAGGCGCAGGAGGCGCTGGGGCTGCCCGTCGACGCCCGCGACTACGCCGCCGGGGCCGCCGTGCTGCGCGACCTGGGGCTCGCCGACCGCCCGCTGCGCCTGCTGACCCACAACCCCGACAAGGTGGCCGCGCTCACCCGGCTCGGGCTGACCGTCGCCGCGCGCGAGCCGTCGGCCACCACGCCCCCGCCGGAGGCGTGGGCCTACCTGCGGACCAAGACCGAGCGGCTGGGGCACGCGCCCCACGCCGTCCCCACCACCCCGAGGAGGACCATCGCATGAGCAAGGCCGGAGCACCCACCCTGACCGTCGCCGGGTCGGGCCTGCACGTCGCCGTCGTCGCCGCGTCCTGGCACGAGCGGGTGATGGACGGGCTGCTCGACGGCGCCCGCCGGGCACTGGAGGAGGCGGGGGTGGCCGACGTCCCCGTGGTCCGGGTGCCCGGAAGCTTCGAGCTGCCGGTCGCGTGCGCCCGTCTGGCCCGCAGCAGCCGCTTCGACGCCCTCGTCGCCCTCGGTGTCGTGGTCCGGGGTGGCACGCCGCACTTCGACTACGTCTGCAGCGCGGCCACCGACGGTCTGACGAGGGTGTCCGTCGAGACCGGCGTCCCGGTGGGTTTCGGCGTGCTGACCTGCGACGACGAGCAGCAGGCGCTCGACAGGGCGGGCCTGCCCGGGTCCTCCGAGGACAAGGGCCACGAGGCGGCCACGGCCGCCCTCGCGACCGCCGTGGCGCTGCGGGCCGCCCGGGTCTGAGGGTCAGCCCGGCGGAGGCGTGAGCGACGGGCCGCCCGGGGCCTCCCAGGTGCCGTCGACCGGGATGACCCGGCGCCGCTCGAAGCCGCGGAACCACGTGCCCTGGTGCGTCAGCCGCCCCTCGTCGCCCTCGGCGACCTGGCCGTGCAGGCGGGCGGGGACCTTGAGCTCGACGCGCTCGCCGTCGGGCAGCTGGAAGGTCACGAAGTAGAGGCTCCGCACCGGGGTGTCGTTGCCGCCGCCCTCGACCTGCGTCCGCTTCCCGATGACCCTGGCGGAGACGGTGCGCTCGGGCTGGGCGGAGTTCTCGGCGATCGTCCGCGCCCCCTGGGCGAGCCTGACGACGACCATCACCACGACCACGAGGACGACGACGCCGAGGAAGAGCGGCGCGACCGCGAACAGCCCGTCGCCGGTGGATGCCGTCCCGGACCCGAAGGGCGAGCCCGGGTCGAGGACGCCGCCTGCGGGGAGGTCCTCGAGGAAGACGTCGTCGGGCAGGTCCGGCCCGTCCTGGGACCAGCGGCTGGTCGGTGCGGTGAGGGACATCTGCCCACCTCCTCGTCGAGGGCCGGGGGAAGGCCCTCGGCTGCCGCTCGGACGCTACCCGCCGCGCGACGGTTCCGGGCGGTGCCGCACGGGGAGCGAGGACGGCATACCCCTCAGGCGCCGGAGGAGGACCCCGGCTCCAGCGTGAGCAGCCGGTCCCAGTCGGCGTCGACCAGGTCGGCGGGGGTGTCGACGACGAGGACGGCGCCGGCGTCGAGGAGCTCCTGGTCGCCGAAGCCGCCGGTGCGCACGGCGACGCAGGGCGCGCCCACCCGGGCGGCCGCGGCCACGTCGTAGGTGGTGTCGCCGACCATGACCGCGGCGGTGCCGCCGGCCTGCTCGACCGCCCGGGCGACCACGTCGGGGGCGGGCTTGGACTCCTCGACCTCCTCGCTGCTCGCGCCGGCGGCGAGGGTGCCCTCGGGCAGGTCGAGCTGGCGCAGGACGTGCTCGGTGAAGCGGTCCTTGCCCGAGGTCGCGAGCGTCACCGTCAGGCCGCGGTCGGCGAGGGCGAGGACCAGGTCGCGGGCGCCGGGGAGCAGCCCGACCTCGGGCAGGAGGGCGTCGTACTCCTCCTCCCACGCCTCCCGCAGGGCGTCGCCGTGCTCGGCCTCGACCTCCTCGCCGGCCACCTCGGCGACGAGCTTGTCACCGCCCATCCCGATGGTCCGGTGGACCCGCCACAGCGGCGGGTGCAGGTCGACGCGGGCGAAGGCCCGCGCCCAGGCGAGCGCGTGGTGGTAGGTGGAGTCGGCGAGCGTGCCGTCGACGTCCAGGACGACCGTGTCGGCAGGGGTGGTGCGCGTCATGCGCACCATCCCACCTCAGCCGGCGCCCGACGTCGCGTCGAGCGAGCCGAGGTCCTCGGCGTCGACGATGCGGTAGGCGTAGCCCTGCTCGGCGAGGAAGCGCTGGCGGTGCGCCGCGAACTCCGCGTCGACCGTGTCGCGCGCGACCGTGGTGTAGAAGTGCGCGGTCCGGCCGTCACCCTTGGGGCGCAGCACGCGCCCCAGCCGCTGGGCCTCCTCCTGGCGCGATCCGAAGGTGCCCGACACCTGGATCGCGACCGAGGCCTCGGGCAGGTCGATGGAGAAGTTGGCGACCTTGCTCACGACGAGCAGGTCGATCTCGCCCTCGCGGAACTGCCGGAAGAGCTCCTGGCGCTGCTTGACCGAGGTCTCGCCGGTGATGAGCGGGGCGTCGAGCGCCTCGGCGAGCTGGCCGAGCTGGTCGAGGTACTGCCCGATGATCAGCGTCGGCTCGCCGCGGTGCCGTGCCACGAGGGCCCGCACCACGTCGTCCTTGGCGGGCGCGCAGGCGGCGAAGCGGTAGCGCTCCTCGGGCTCGGCGACGGCATACGCCATCCGCATCGACTCCGGCAGCGTCACCCGCACCTCGACGCAGTCGGCGGGGGCGATGTAGCCCTGCGCCTCGATGTCCTTCCACGGGGCGTCGTAGCGCTTGGGCCCGATGAGGGAGAAGACGTCGGACTCGCGGCCGTCCTCGCGCACCAGGGTCGCGGTCAGGCCGAGGCGGCGCCGTGCCTGGAGGTCGGCGGTCATCCGGAAGATCGGCGCCGGCAGCAGGTGCACCTCGTCGTAGACCACGAGGCCCCAGTCACGGGCGTCGAGCAGGTCCAGGTGCGGGAAGACGCCCTTCCGCTTGGTCGTCAGCACCTGGTAGGTCGCGATGGTGACCGGGCGGACCTCCTTGCGGGCGCCGGAGTACTCGCCGATCTCGTCCTCGGTCAGCGTCGTGCGCCGCAGCAGCTCGTCGCGCCACTGGCGGGCCGAGACCGTGTTGGTGACGAGGATGAGCGTCGTCGTCGAGCTGCGCGCCATGGCGCCCGCGCCGACCAGCGTCTTGCCCGCGCCGCAGGGGAGGACGACGACGCCCGAGCCGCCGTCCCAGAAGCCGTCGACGGCCTGCTGCTGGTAGGGCCGCAGCGACCAGTCGCCCTCGGAGGTGTCGAGCGCGATCGGGTGCGCCTCGCCGTCGACGTAGCCCGCGAGGTCCTCCGCCGGCCAGCCGACCTTGAGCAGCTCCTGCTTGAGGTGGCCCCGCTCGGAGGGGTGGACCGCGACGGTGTCGTCGTCGATCCGGTCACCGATGAGGGGCTTGATCTTCTTGTGCCGCAGCACCTCGGTGAGCACGGCCCGGTCGCTCGCGCGCAGGACCAGCCCGTGCTCCTCGTCCTTGTCGAGCGTGAGACGGCCGTAGCGCGCCATCGTGTCGGCGACGTCGACGAGCAGCGCCTGCGGCACCGGGTAGCGGCTGTGGGTGATCAGGGCGTGCACGACCTGCTCGGCGTCGTGGCCGGCGGCGCGGGCGTTCCACAGCCCGAGGGGCGTGACGCGGTAGGTGTGGATGTGCTCGGGGGCACGCTCCAGCTCGGCGAACGGCGCGATGTCGCGGCGCGCCACCTCGGCGTCGGGGTGGTCGACCTCGAGGAGCAGGGTCTTGTCGGACTGGACGATCAGGGGGCCGTTCATCGTGGGGTCAACGGTATGCCGCGCCCCCGGCATTCCGCCCTTCCGCCGGAACCGGGTGGCCGGCGCCGGCCGACGACGGCACGATGGGGAGGCCATGGACACCGGGACGCCCGTGCACGTGCTCCTCGAGGGGCCGAGCGACGTCGCCGCCCTCGAGGTGCTGCTGCCGCGCTGCGCACCCGCCGTGCCGGGCACGGCATACCGGCTGGTGGACCTGGGCGGGGTGACGAACACGGCGCGGGCGCTGCGCGAGCTCGCGGAGGCCGCGCCCGGGTCCCGGGTGGTGGGCCTGTGCGACGCGGGGGAGGCCCGGGTGGTGGTGCGGGCGCTGCGCGGTCGGGGGTGCCGGTGGTCGACGTGGACGACCTGCCGGAGCACGGCTTCTTCGTGTGCCGTCGCGACCTCGAGGACGAGCTGATCAGGGCCCTCGGCGTGCCCGGGTGCCTCGACCTGCTGGAGCGGATCGGTCTGGGGGAGGGCTTCCGGGCCTTCGGCGGGCAGCGTGCCTGGGCCGGGCGGCCGGTGGAGGAGCAGCTGCACCGCTTCGCCGGGGTCGCGAGCGGCCGCAAGATCCGGCTGGCGCGGGAGATGGCGCAGGCACTGCCGCCCGACCGGGTGCCGCCGCCGATCGCCGCCCTGGCGGCGGGGCTGGAGCGCCTCCTGGCACCGCGGTGACGGCCTCCCGCGCGCCGGTGCGGGAGGATGGTCCCCATGACGACTCCTGCGCTGCCGATGACGGAGCCGATGCCGGGGCTGCCCGAGCGCGTGACGATCTACGAGGTGGGTCCGCGCGACGGGCTGCAGAACGAGAAGACGGCCGTGCCGGTCGAGGTGAAGGCCGAGTTCGTCCGGCGCCTCCTGGCCGCCGGTCTCGAGACCGTCGAGCTCACGAGCTTCGTCCCGCGTGCCTGGGTGCCGCAGCTGGGTGACGCCGAGGAGCTGCTCGACCTGCTGGGCCCGGTGGGCACCGGCCAGCAGCGGCCGGTGCTCGTGCCCAACGAGCGGGGCCTGGACCGGGCGCTGGAGAAGGGCGTGACGTCCGTCGCGATCTTCGGCAGCGCCACCGAGACCTTCGCCCGCAAGAACCTCAACCGCTCGGTCGCCGGGTCGGTCGAGATGTTCGCCCCGGTGGTCAAGCGGGCGCTGGACGGCGGCGCGTGGGTGCGCGCCTACGTGTCCATGTGCTTCGGCGACCCGTGGGAGGGCCCGGTGCCGGTCGAGCAGGCGGTCGACGTCTGCTCCCGGCTCATGGACCTCGGCTGCGACCAGCTCTCGATCGGCGACACCATCGGGGTCGGGACGCCCGGTCACGTGCTGCGGCTGCTCGACGCGCTCGACGACGCGGGCATCGGGCCCGACCAGGTCGGCGTCCACTTCCACGACACCTACGGCCAGGCGCTCTCCAACACCGTCACCGCGCTGCAGCGCGGCGTGAGGGTCGTCGACGCCTCCACGGGTGGCCTGGGCGGCTGCCCCTACGCGAAGTCCGCCACCGGCAACCTGGCGACCGAGGACCTGGTGTGGGCCCTGGACGGCCTGGGGATCGAGCACGGGGTCGACCTGCGGGCGCTGGTGTCGGCGAGCGTGTGGATGGCCGAGCAGCTGGGCCGGCCCTCGCCCTCGCGGGTCGTGCGGGCGCTCGCGGGCGCCTGAGCAGGCGCCGGCCGGCCGGGTCGGCGCCGGTCAGGAGAGGCCGCAGGCGGCGAGGTCGGGCTCGCCGCCCGGCGGGGTCGTCGTCCCGTCGCGGCGCAGCACCCAGAACGGCCCGGCGGGCACCGGCTCCCCGTAGTCGCGCTCCAGCCGTCGGAGGAGGGGGTCGTCCGCCGCGTGCTCGTCCCACGCCCGGGCGACCGACGCCAGGACGGTGACGACGTCGGGCCAGGCGCCCTGCTCGTCGAGCCGCTCGACCGTGGTCCGGTTGGCCTTCCCGAAGCCCGCGAGCCAGACGATGTTGGTCGCGGCGGGCCCGTCCGTGTAGAGGTAGACGGCCGGTCCGGCGTAGGCCAGGACGCTCTCGCCCGGAGCGATCCAGGAGGCCGCGGCGGTGCGGAAGCCGCAGTCCTCCGCCGCGCGACCGGGCGTGGTCCGCAGCCCGGCGTTGGGGCCCTCCGGGATCCGGACGTGCGCCACCCACGGCGCCGGGTCCCGGAAGGCGTGCAGGCTCTGGACCCCGAGCAGCGGGAGCAGCAGGCAGGCGACGGCGATCCCGGGCGCCACCCCGCGTCGGGCGCACAGCAGCACCACGCCGACCCCCAGCACCCCGAGGAGGGGCACGACTGGCGGGACCACCGCCCCCCACCGGGCCGAGGACGAGGTGGTCGCGGCATAGGTGAGGAGCCCCACCACCGCGGTCGGCCCCGCCACGAGGAGCAGCAGGCGCAGCACGGGTTCCTGCCGGGCGGACAGCGCGACGGGGAGCAGCAGGAGAGCGCACAGCAGGATTGCGTAGGTGCCGCTCGTCGCGCCGACGACCGGCTGCCCCTCCGTCGGGAGCGAGAGCAGGGCGGGGAGCGCCATGGCGACCGGCACGAGGGCCAGCGCGGCGCCCCGAGCTCGGTCGGGGAGGGGCGGCAGGGCGGCGAGCGCGGCCAGGCAGATCGCCGGCCACGTCGCCGGTGCGACCAGGGCCCGGACGAGGCGGCCCGTGGTGTCCTGCACCCGGTCGAGCGGGTGCGGACGCCCCGCCTGGTAGTCGGCGGTGTAGGACAGCGTCTCCAGGAGCGCGCCGAGGCCCGGGCCTGCCACGACCCAGACGAGGACCAGGAGCGAGAGCCCGCCGCCCCCGAGGAGCAGCCCCCGGACGACGCCGGCCCGGTGCCGGGCCAGCACCAGGAGGACGAGACCCAGCACGGCCGCCGCGGGCAGGGAGGCGGGGTGGGAGAGCACGGCGAGCGCGAGCGCCAGACCGCCGACGGCCGCCCACCGGCCGCTCGGCCGGGTGAGGGCCGCCCACCCGGCGAAGGTGGCGACCGCGAGAGCCAGCCCCGGCACCGTGTTGTAGCTGGTGACCAGGAGGTTGTAGGCCGTGGGCGTGCACGCCAGCACCGCGCCGGCGAGGGCCGGCAGGGGTCGCAGGCCGGTCCTCAGCGCCCGGTAGCAGAGGGCTCCCGCGGAGAACGCCAGGGCGAGGTACCAGACCCGGGACGCCAGCACGATCCCCTCGAGGCCGACGACCTGCAGCCAGACCCAGGTGAACGGCACCGCGAGCAGGGCGCCCAGCGCCTGGGCGTTCATCTCGTCCACGAAGGGCGTCGCGCCGCGCGCCATCCGCACCGCCTGGGCCACGACGTGGGCACCGTCGCCGTGGTCGACCCCCTGCCGGACCCGCCAGAGGGCGAAGCAGGCCAGCGCCACGGCCAGGGCCGCCACGAGCCGCGACTGGGGATCACGCTCCCGGGGCCGGGGACCGCCCGATCCACCGTCCACGCCGGTCCTCCTCACGACGGCCCCCGTCGCCCGTCCGGTTAGCATCGCTGCACTATGTCCGACCTCGGGGCCGCAGCCGCCCGGCCTCCGTCCAGTATGACCCGCGTGCGCCGCGTCCTCGGGTCACCCTGGGTCCGGCGCGGCTTCGTCGTGGCCGCGGTCGCGGCGGCGGTGGTCGCGGTCGTCCTGGAGCGCGAGGCCGTGGGCGAGGCGCTGCGCACCGTCTCCTGGTCCTACGTCGCGCTCGCGCTGCTGCTCTCCGTCGTCAACGTCCTCCTGGCGGCGCTGTCGTGGCGCTCCGTCAGCGCGGGGCTCGGCGCCCCGCTCGGCAAGCGCGACGCGAGCGTGGTCTACCTCGTGGGCCAGGTCGGCAAGTACCTGCCCGGCGGGGTGTGGAACCTGCTGGCCTCCGCCGAGCTGGGCAGCGACCGCGGCATCGCGCGCCGCCGCACCGTCGGGACCATGCTGCTCGCCGCTCTGCTCTCGGCGGTCGTGGCCGGGGCGACGGCGCTGGCGACGCTGCCGGGGGTCCCGGGCACCCGCCTCGAGGCGTGGTGGTGGCCCGCGCTGCTCGCCCCCGTCGCGCTCCTGCTCGTCCACCCGGCCGTCCTCAACCGCATCCTCGTGACGGTGCTGCACCTCACCCGGCAGACGCCCCTGGAGGAACGGATCGGCGGGCGGGCCGTGGCGGCCGCGACCCTCTGGTCGATCGCGTCGTGGGTGGTCGTCGGCCTGCAGGTGCTCGTGCTCGCGCTCGCGGTGGGGGCCGAGCCAGGGGTGGACCTGCTGCGGCTCACGACGGGCGGCTACGCCCTCGCCTGGCTGGTGGGCACCGCCCTCGTCTTCCTGCCCGCCGGGGTGGGTGCGCGGGAGACCGTCCTCGCGCTGGCGCTCGCGCCCGTCCTCGACGCCGGAGGGATCCTCGTCGTCGTGCTGCTCTCGCGGGTCCTCGTGACGGCCGGCGACCTGCTGGCCGCGGGCGGCGCGCTGCTCGCCGTGCGGGTGGCCCCGCCGGGAGCTCCCGGGTCCGACGGCTCCTGACGACGCGGCCCCGGTGCCGCCGAACCGGCTGGGCACCGCATACCGTGTCGGTGACGCGTCATCCGCGCGACCCCCGTCCCCGACGACCAGGACTGACATGCACCACGGCATCGACCGCGCCCACCTGGACCCCTCGGTCCGACCCCAGGACGACCTCTTCGGCCACGTCAACGGTGGCTGGCTGGCGACGGCGACCATCCCCGAGGACCGCGCCCGCTACGGCGCCTTCGACATGCTGCGCGAGAACGCCGAGGCCGCCGTGCGCGAGCTCATCGAGCGGGCCGCCGAGCAGCAGCCCGCGCTCGACACCCCGGCCGGCAAGGTCGGGGCGCTCTACGCCAGCTTCATGGACACCGACCGCGTGGCGGAGGTCGGGCTCACGCCGCTCGTCGACCCGCTGCGCCGGGTGGCCGCAGTGACGTCCCCCTCAGACGTGGTGCGGGTCGCGGCCCAGCAGGAGCGGGAGGGGACCGACGGGCTCGTGCACGTCTGGGTCACCGCCGACGCCGGCAGCCCCGAGGACTACGTCGTCTACCTGCACCAGGGCGGCATCGGCCTGCCCGACGAGGCCTACTACACCGCGGAGGAGCACGCCGCGGTGCGCGACGCCTACCGCAGTTACCTGGCCGGCCTGCTCGAGCTCGCCGGACCGGCCCTGACCGAGGCCGGCCTCGACCTGGGCGCCGACGCCGTCGACCGCGTCTACGTGCTCGAGGAGCGGATCGCCGCCGCGCACTGGGACCGGGTCGCCGCCCGCGACGCCGTGCGCTCCTACACCCGTCTGACCCGCGAGGAGCTGGCCGCGCAGACGCCCGGTTGGGACTGGCAGGCCTGGGCCGACGGGCTCGGGGTGCCCGACGTGGCCTGGCGCCAGGTCGTCGCGCGCCAGCCCGACGTGCTGGCGGCCGTCGGCTCGGCGCTCGCCGAGGTGCCCGTCGCCGACTGGCGCGCCTGGCTCACCGTGCGCCTGCTCGACGGACTCGCCCCCTACCTCACCGACGAGCTGGTGGAGGCGAGCTTCGACTTCCACGGCCGCACCCTTTCCGGCACCCCGACCAACCGGGAGCGCTGGAAGCGCGGCGTGGGCCTGGTCGAGAGCCTGCTCGGCGAGGCCGCCGGGCAGATGTACGTCGAGGCGCACTTCCCGCCCGCCGCGCGGGAGCGGATGGGCGAGCTGGTCGACAACGTCCTGGAGGCCTTCCGCCGCCGCATCGGCGAGCTGGAGTGGATGGGCGAGGAGACGCGGGCGAAGGCCCTGGAGAAGCTGGCGGCCTTCCGCCCCAAGATCGGCCACCCGCCGACCTTCCGTGACTACTCCGCCTACGTCCTCGACCCGCAGGACCTGGTGGGCAACGTGCGGCGCGGCTCGGCCTTCGAGACCGACCGCCAGCTGGCCAAGGTGGGCGCCCCGATCGACCGCGACGAGTGGCTGATGACCCCGCAGACGGTCAACGCCTACTACCACCCGATGCTCAACGAGATCGTCTTCCCGGCCGCGATCCTGCAGCCGCCCTTCTTCGACGTTGACGCCGACGACGCCGTCAACTACGGCGGCATCGGCGCGGTCATCGCGCACGAGATCGGCCACGGCTTCGACGACCAGGGCAGCCGCTACGCCGGCGACGGCTCGCTCACCGACTGGTGGACCGAGGAGGACCGCGCCCGCTTCGACGAGCGCGCGCAGCGTCTGGTCGCGCAGTTCGACCGGCTCTCGCCGCGCGACGTCCCCGACGACGCGGTGACCGTCAACGGCGGGCTGACCGTCGGGGAGAACATCGGCGACCTGTGCGGCCTCGAGCTGGCCCACCTGGCCTACACGATCGCGGCCGGAGACGACGCCCCCGTCCTGGACGGCTGGACCGGCGAGCAGCGCTTCTTCCTCGGCTGGGCCTCGGTCTGGCGCGGAGTGGCCCGGGAGGAGGAGGCCCGCCGCCTCCTCTCGGTCGACCCGCACGCGCCGGCGGACCTGCGCGCCAACACGGTGCGCAACGTCGACGCCTTCCACGAGGCCTTCGGCACGACCGAGGGCGACGGCCTCTGGCTGGCCCCGGAGGACCGCGTCCGAGTCTTCTGACGCCAGGCCGTCTGACGCCCTGCTGACCGTGCGGTGCGGGTCGCCTCAGTCGGCGGCCCGCACCCGTGTCACGCGGTGCACGAGGAAGGTCCGCTGCACGTCCCCGTCACCGACGGTCGCGCGCACCCGGCCGGCCTCGACCGAGAGCGGGCGCACCAGGTGCGTGGACACGCCCCCGACGTCGTCGGCGTAGCCGATCCACACCGCGTCGCCGGAGACCGCCGCCTCGCGCAGCACGGCGCTCACGACGACCGGGTCGGTGTGCGTGCCCGGATCGTCGAGCCCGGAGGCGCGCGCCCCCTCGCCGCGGCGCAGGAGGGCCACGACCTGCCGGGCGACCTCGTCGTCGACCCCGCTGACGTGCACCGGCACGCTCGCGGGACCGGGCGTGCGGCGCACCGCCGCGATCGCGAGCTCCAGCCCGCCGTCGCCGCCCTCGGCCACCGGGCCGTACTGCTCCTCGCGGAGCACGTCGAGCACCGTCGGGGCCGGGACGGGGGAGACGAGGACGGTGGGGGCGATGCGCCGCCACTGCAGCATCGACAGCGCCCGGTCGCGCTCCACCCGGTCGAGCAGCGCCGGGTCCTCCGAGCGCAGGTAGGCGGCGCACGGGCCGACCCGGGCCTGACCGTGGCGCCGGGCGACGTCGCGCACCAGGTAGTCCAGGGGTTGGGGGACCCCGGTCCGCGAGGCCGTGGCCAGCTCGGCGAGCAGCCGGTCGGCGGTCCAGCCGACGTCGAGGGCCCGGCGCACGCTGGTCTCCGTGAAGCGGTGCACCGTCGCGCCGCCCCGGGACTCCACGTCGCTGACGAGGTGCAGCAGCGTGCGGACGGGCCCGTCCAGCCGGCCGGGGGCGACCGCGGTGAGGTCGGCCTGCAGGAGCACGTGGTCGACGGCCGGCGGCACCAGCGGCTCCATGAGGGTGGCGGCCTGCTCCACCGCGTCCTCGGCGTCGTCGCCGACCACGGCACGGCCGGGGGAGGACATCGCCCCCCGCCCCGTCACGCCGGCCCACTCGGCCTCACGGAGGGCGACCCCGAGACCGGCGGCCCCGTCGGTGCCACCGCGGGCCGAGCGCAGCGGATGGCGCCAGCGCAGCAGCGCCGCGAGCCCGTCCTCGGTGGGGGCGGCTCCGGCGGGGAGCGTGGCGAGCCCGCGCAGCGCGTCCTGGCGGCGCAGCCGCCCCAGCGGGTATGACGTCGCGGTCGACAGCGCGTTGACCCTCCCGCCCTCGCCGGTGCCGACGAGGCCGGGGGCGGCGGGCATCGTCCACCAGGCCCGGGCCAGCTCGGCCCAGCGGCGGCCGGCGTCCTCGGCCAGCCAGTCGTCGGCCCGGGTCGTCGGCACCCAGGCCGGCTCGTCGACGGCGCGCCGGGAGCCGTCGACGGCGACGAGCCCGGCCGCCGCGGCGGTCTCGAGCAGCCAGGCGGCCTCGTCGGTGCCGATCTCCAGGTGGGCCGCGAGGCGCGCGAGATCGCGCACGGCCAGGCCCCCGGTCCGCAGCACGCGGGGCGGGCGGGACCCCCACAGGTCGACGATCTCGGTGACGAGCACGACGAGGTCCGCGGCCCGGCCCCCGGCCGCCGCGTCGACGACGTCGGGGTCGAGGGCGGTGTGCTCGACGGCCGGGGGCTCGCTGGCCGGGGTGCGGTGGAGGCGCCCGGCACGGAGCGCCAGCGCGACCTGGCGGGGCAGCTGCACGTGGGACTCGTCGACCCGGGCGAGCAGGCCGGCGGCCACGAGGGCGGTCCCCGCCTCGGCGACCGACCCCGGGGCGGGCGTGCCCTCGGCGGGCAGGCTGAGCGTCCCGACCGGAGGGCCCCAGGCCAGGGCCTCGAGCACCTGGCGCTGTCGCGCGTCGAGACCGGCCAGCGCCGCCTCGAGCCGGTCACCCTCGGGCACCCCGGGCAGGGCCGGGCCCAGGCCGGCCGGGTCGCCCACGACGTCGGCGACCGGTCGGGCCGGGCGGACCCCCTCGGGTGCGCGCCAGCAGAGGGCGAGCTCGACGAGCCGGGACACCAGCTCGGTGGCTCGGCGCCGGGAGGTGCCGAGCAGGGCGGCCACCTGCTCCACCCGTGCGGGGGCGGCCACGACGACCGCCTCCAGCGCCTGCAGGTGGGCCAGGTCGAGCCCGTCGAGCACGCGCTGGACGCTGGTCCGTGTGGTGGCCCGGGCCGCCAGCGCGGTGACGTCCGCAGGGGCCGGCCGGGCGAGGTCGGGACGCGCCAGCAGCAGGCCGGCGAGCTCCTCGTCGGTGCGGGCGCGCAGGTCGTCGGCCAGCGACCGGGCCGTCACCCCTCGGGACCGGGCCGGGCTCACGCGAAGAGCGCCTCGTAGACGCGCTCGAAGCGCTGGAAGCGCTCGGTGTAGTAGGGCCTCCGGTTGTAGTCCGGGACCAGTGCCCGGCCGCGCTCGGGCCGGGCCCGGCGCACGTCGGGCGCCAGGTCCTCCAGCGCCAGCAGGGCAGTGCCGTGCAGCGTGGTCCGCTTGATCTGCACGGGGGTGACCGGGGTGCGCATGGCGTCGGCCATGACCTGGAGCAGCTCGGGGTGGTCGCTGGTCACGCTGCCGCCGGCGAAGAGCCGCTCCGGCTGCGGCGCGACCTGGCGCAGCTGGCTGGCGATACGGGCGTAGGCGAGCGCGATGCCCTCCACCACCCCGCGGTAGACCTCCACGGGGGCGGAGGCCGCCCCGACCCCGGTGATCACGGCGCGGGCGTCGGCCGCCCACCCGGTGCTGCGCTCGCCGGTGAAGAACGGCAGCACGAGCGGGGTGGTCTCGTGCGGCTCCGCAACGAGGGCGGCCGAGAGCTCCTCCGGCGGCACCTGGCCGACGGCGAGCGTGACGTCCGCCCAGGCCAGGGCTCGCCCCACGTCGTTGAGCGCGCCGCCGAGGAGGGCCCGGTCGTGCGAGACGCGGTAGCACCAGAGCCCGCCGGGCAGCTCCTCGGGCATCTCCCGGACGAGGACCCGCAGGGCGCCGGACGTGGCGCACGAGGCGCCGATGCTCGTCTCGTCGTGCGCCCCCAGCCCGACGTTGGCCGCCAGGCCGTCGGTGATCGGGGCGTACCACCGGGCGTCGGTCAGGACCGGCCAGCGCCGGGCGATCTTCGCCGCCCGCCGCGCGTCGACCTCGACGGGCTGGTCGAGGTGGTGCACCGGGGGCAGCTGGTCGAGGGAGATGCCGACGATCTCGACGAGCTCGGGATACCAGTCGGCCCGGTGCCGGTCGACCATCCCGGTCCACGACGCCGAGGAGGTCCCGGTCGCCACGGTGCCGGTCAGACGACGGAGCACGTAGTCGCCCAGGGAGAGGTAGGCGGCGGCCTGCCGGACCACGTCCGGGCGCTCCGCGGCGAGCCACCGCAGCCGGGGCGGCCAGTAGCTGGAGTGCACCCGGGTGCCGGTGCGCTGCTGGAGGGCCTCGTCGTCGATCTCCTCGCGGAGGGCGCGCACCTGCCTGGCGCAGCGCCCGTCGGCGTAGGTGAAGCACGGCGTGAGGGCGCGGCCCTCGGCGTCGACGACCACGAGGGAGGAGGCGAAGGTGTCGAGGGCCACGCCGGCGACGGGCTGGTCACCGAGCGTCGCGGTGAGCTGGTCGAGGACGCTGCGGACCTCGGCCACGACCTGCTCGGGGTCGATCTCGGAGGTGCCGTCCGGGGCGGTGGTGAAGGCGTGGGGCACCTTGGCGCGTCGCCCGACGGGCCGGCCGGCGGCGTCGTAGACCGCACCGCGGGTGGCGGTCGAGCCCACGTCCAGCGCGAGCACCAGCGGCGCGACGGCGTCCTTGAGCTCGATGTCGAAGGCGGGTGCCATAGGACGCACTCTACGTGCGCGTGCGGCCGCGCCGTCCCGCGCGAGCCCCGGGGGCAGAGCGGTCAGCGCCCGTCCAGCGGCCCGCCCGCGCTCCGTCCCGGCCGCCGGGCCGTGGCAGGATCGCCCCGTGCACCCCTCGACCGCCCTGGCCACCGTGCTCGTCGACGAGCTGGTGCGTGGCGGGGTCGAGGAGGCGGTGCTCTGCCCGGGCTCGCGCTCGGCGCCGCTGGCCTACGCCCTGGAGGAGGCCGACCGGGCCGGCCGGCTCCGCCTCCACGTGCGGATCGACGAGCGCTCGGCCGGCTTCCTGGCCCTCGGTATGGCGCGCGCCTCCGGGCGGCCCGTGCCCGTCGTCACCACCTCCGGCACCGCGGTCGCCAACCTGCACCCCGCGGTGCTCGAGGCGCACCACGGCGGAGTCCCCCTGCTCGTCGTCTCCGCCGACCGTCCCGCCGAGCTGCGAGGGACCGGGGCCAACCAGACGACGGTCCAGCCCGGCCTCCTCGGCCCGGCGGTGCGGTGGGAGGCCGACCTCCCCGCGCCCGAGTCCGTCTCCGACGCCGCCAACGGCTTCTGGCGGACCTCGGTCTGCCGTGCCCTGGCCGCTGCGGGGGGCCGACCGGACGAGCCCGCCGGGCCGGCCCACCTCAACGTCTCCTTCCGCGACCCGCTGGCCCCCGACCTGACGAGCGACCGGTCAGCACCTGCCGGGCGCGCCGACGGCGGGCCCTGGACGGACCTGGCCCCCGTCGCCCGGCCCGCGGCGGCGCCGCTCGCCGGGGGAGAGCGCACCGTCGTCCTGCTCGGCGACCTGCCCTCGGCGGGGCTGACCAGCCGGGCCCTGGACTGGGCGGCGGAGTGCGGCTGGCCGGTGCTCGCCGAGCCGTTCGGGGTGCTGCCGTCGGGAGCGACCGTGGTGCCGCACGGCGTCCTGGTGGCGGGGCGGGTGGCCACGGGCGCACCCGATCTCGCCCACCTCGTGCCGGACCGCGTCGTGGTCGTGGGACGGCTGACGCTCTTCCGCGAGCTCGGCGCGCTGTCGCGCCGGCCGGGCACGCGGGTCGAGCAGGTCTCGGCCCTGCCGCGGTGGACCGATCCCGGTCACGTGGTCCACCGCGTGCATCCCACCGACGTCCTGAGAGAGCCGACGCCGCGCGCCGACGGTGCCGACGCCTGGGTGGACGCCTGGCAGGAGGCGGGCCGGGCACTCACGCCTCGCGTGCGGGAGGCTGCCGCCCTCGACACGGGACCCGACGCGCCGCTGACCGGCCCCGGCGTCGCCTCCGTCGTCGCCCACGCGCTGTCCGCCGAGGACGCTCTGGTGCTCGGCTCGAGCAACGCCCCGCGCGACCTCGCCCTGGTCCTCGAC
Organism: Ornithinimicrobium humiphilum; assembly: GCF_006716885.1. Taxonomy (NCBI): domain Bacteria; kingdom Bacillati; phylum Actinomycetota; class Actinomycetes; order Micrococcales; family Ornithinimicrobiaceae; genus Ornithinimicrobium; species Ornithinimicrobium humiphilum. The sequence continues at coordinate 2,773,240 of NZ_VFPU01000001.1, read as the reverse complement.
CCGGGCGCCGTCGAGCGTGCCCGGGTGGTCGCCTCCCGCGGGCTGGCCGGCATCGACGGCACGGTGTCCACCGCCGTCGGTGTGGCCCTGTGCCACCCCGGCCGGACGGTCGCCCTCCTCGGCGACCTGACCTTCCTCCACGACGCCAACGGGCTGCTCGTCGGCCCCGCGGAGCCCCGCCCGGACCTGACCCTGGTCGTCGTCAACGACGACGGGGGCGGCATCTTCTCCACGCTCGAGTACGGCGAGCCCGACCGGTCGGCGGGCGAGGGCGCCGCCGCGGCCACCGAGCGGATCTTCGGCACGCCGCACGGCACCGAGCTGGCCGCCCTGTGCGCCGCCCACCACGTCGCGCACACCCGGGTCCGGTCGCTGGACCACCTGTCCGACCTGCTGGCGGAGCCGGCCCGCGGGCTGCGGGTGCTCGAGGTCCGGGTGGACCGCGCCGGCCACCGCGCCCTGCGCGACCGGCTCCGCTGACGGGCGCCACCCCCGGGTCCGGACGGGGTGCCCTGCGGCACGCGCCAACGCGGACCGGACCTGTCCGCCACGGGAGGCACCCTGGGGTCATGGACATCCAGCTGCTGCAGCCGGCCGGGCTGGTGACGAGCCCGGCCTTCAGCCACGTGGCCGTCGTGCCGCCCGGGTCGACCACGATCTACCTCGGCGGTCAGAACGGCGTCGACGAGACCGGTCAGGTCGTCCCCGGAGGCGTCGCGGCCCAGGCGGCCCACGCCCTCGACAACGCCGAGGTGGCCCTGGCCGCGGCCGGGGCCACCCTCGACGACGTCGTGCAGTGGACCGTGCTGCTCGACCCCCGTGCGGACGTGCGGGAGGCCTACGCGGTCGTCGGGCCGCGGCTGGCCCGCCCGGGCGCGCCGCCCCTGGTCACCGCCGCGCTGGTGGCGGGGCTCACGGTGCCGGGTGCGCTCCTCGAGCTGAGCGCGGTGGCCGCGCTGCCGCCCGGACGGGCCTAGAAGCCGATCGCCCCGTAGGGCGCGGTGTCGGCCAGCATCGTCCGCGACAGCCGGCGGACCGCGCCGGGCGTGTGCTCGGTGCCACCCAGCGCCGGGAGCAGCGCCGCGACGGGGCGCCCGCCGGCGTAGGCCGCGCCGAGCACGGCGACGGGCACCGTCAGGTCGGGCTCGTCCTGCGTGGCGGTGCAGCTCGCGGTGCCGTCCTCGCCGACCGTGAGGCGCCAGCGGCCGGCGTTCCACGGGCAGACCTCGTCCTCGACCTCGACGACGAGGTCGCAGGCCTGGGCGTAGCCGCGCTCGGTCAGCGCCCGGGGCAGGTCCACGAGCCGCAGCCACAGCGAGTCGTGGACCTTGACCCCCGACGGTCGCGGGCCGCCGGCCCACCACAGCAGCGGGTCGTCGACCGAGCGGTTCCACAGCACGACCTTGCCGGTGAGGTCGAAGTTCACGAGCCGGCGCGCCAGGGCCAGCAGCGTGGGGGAGTCGGACGCGCCCAGCTCGGCGACCTGGACCGTGCCCTGGGGCATCTCGTCCTGCCACTTGCTCTCGCGCCGGAAGGCGGCATAGCCCGTGAGGTGCCCGTCGCGGCGGGCGAGCAGGAGGCGTCGCGGCTCCTTCGAGCCACGGGCCTTCGGATAGTCGCGCCACCAGGAGGTGGCCATGGCGTCGGGCCGCGTGACCGCGCCCAGCGTCGAGGCGGCGCTCGCCAGGTGCGCCTCGTGCAGGGCGGTCGTCCCCTCCGGGGTCGGCAGCGTGACGAGGTGCACCTGCACGTCGTCGGCGGCCACGGCGACCGCCGCCGGGGCGCGCAGCTGCGTGCCACGGCCCAGCGTCAGCGCGACGTCGAGCGTCGCGCAGCCGTAGCCGAAGCGGCCGTAGATCCCGGCCTCGGAGGCGTGCAGGCCCGCGACCGCGCACTCGCCGCGGTCGTGCACCCGGTGCAGGTGGTCCTTCATCATCCGGGTGAGCAGGCCGCGGCGCCGGTGGTCGGGGTGGATGCCGACCCAGGTCAGGCCGTCCATCGGGACCCGCGTGAGGCTGCCCGACGGACCCGGGACGGTGACCGCCATGTCGTAGGCGCTGTAGATCCCGATCAGCGGGGGCCGGTCCCCGGCCGCCTCGCCCGGCAGCGGGTCGCCGGAGCGCTCGATCGCACGGGCGTGGCGCAGGTCGAGGTGGTCGCGCAGGTCGTCCGGCACCTGGCCGGGCACCGTCTCGAACCAGACCAGGTCCTCCAGCTCCTGGATGCGCGGGTAGTCCTGGGGTGTCAGGTCGGTCATCGTCGGGTCGTCGCTCACCGGGCCAGTCTGGCGGCCGCCCGACCTCGCGTGCCACCGGTTTGCGGCGCACGGCATACCCTGGCGGCCTGCCCCGACCCGTCCGAGGAGGACCCGTGCCCACCCGCCCCGTCCCGGTGCGCCCGGGCTCCGTCCCCGCTGTGCTCGTCGTCTTCGCCGCCGCCGGTCTGGCGATGGGCCAGGCGCTCGCGCGGGTGCCCGCCCTGCGTGACGCGATCGGTGCCGACAAGGCGCAGCTCGGCATCGCCCTCATGGGCATGGGACTGGGCTCCCTGCTGGCCATGCCGTTCACGGGACGCCTCGTCGACCGCTTCGGCAGCCGGCGCGTGGTCAGCGCCTGCGTCGTGCTCGCCTGCACCGGATATGCCGCGCTGTCCCTGGTGCCGTCCGTGCCGCTCCTGCTGCTCACGCTCACGCTCACGGGCACGGCGGTGGGGGTGTGGGACGTGGGGATGAACATCCAGGCCACGCACGTCGAACGGCAGCGGGGCCGGTCCTGGATGCCCTACTTCCACGCGGCGTTCTCCGCCGGCGCGGTCGTCGGGGCCGGGATCGGGGCCCTCGCGGCCTGGCGCGGGGTCGGTCTGATGCAGCTGCCGGTCGTGGCCGCCGCGGCAGCGGTCGTCGCCCTGCTCGGGGCGGCGCGCTTCGTGCCGGAGGAGCACGTCGAGGAGCGTGGGGACGAGGAGACCGGGCCGGTCGCCCGCCGCGGCCTGACCGGGGTCGAGGTGCTCATCGGTCTGGTCTGCCTGTCCGCGGCGCTGGGGGAGGGCGCGGCCAACGACTGGCTGGCCCTGGTGCTGGTCGACGTGCACGCCGCCCCCGAGGCCTGGGGCGCGCTGGTGCTGACGGCCTTCAACGTGACGATGACCGTGGGGCGGGTCGTCGGCGGGCCGGTCATCGACCGCTTCGGCCGGGCCGTGCTGGTGCGCGGCGGCGGCCTGCTGTCCGCGGCCGGCATCATCCTCGTCGCCAGCGCCCCCTCGCTGGTGCTCGCCCTCGTCGGTGCGCTGCTGTGGGGGTTGGGGATCTCGACGATCTTCCCCGCCGCGATGTCCGCGGCCGGCGAGGTGCCCGGACGGGGCAACCGCGCGATCACCACGGTCTCGACGGTGGCCTACGGCGCCTTCCTCTTCGGCGGGCCGAGCATCGGCGTGCTCGCCGAGGTCGTCGGCCTGGACCGGGCGCTGCTGCTCGTCGTCGGCTTCCTGCTGCTCATGTCGGCGCTGGCGCCCGTCATGCGCGAGCGCTCGCGCCGGCGTCAGCGCGAGGCGTCGATCCAGTAGCGGCGCTTCGCCGGGCGGCCGGGGCCCGTGGGGACGACGTCCTCGAGGACCCCGCCGTTGGCCTCGATCGTGCGCGCCGACGCCAGGTTGTCGTCGTCGCAGGTCACGAGCACCCGGTCCACGCCGAGCGCGGCGAGCCGGGCCACGGACTGCCGCAGCATCTCCGTGGCGTGGCCGCGGCGGCGGTGGGCCGGTGCCACGGCATACCCCACGTGGCCGCCCTCGGCGAGCAGGAAGGGGGTGAGGCGGTGGCGGATCGAGACCCGCCCCACGATCTCCCCGTCGACCTCGGCGACGAGGAAGTCGGCCGGCACCCGTCCCTCGGGCAGGTCGGTCCCCTCGGCCTCGCGACGCACCTGGGCCAGGATCTCGGACCAGGTGCCCTCGGCGAGCAGCACCTCGAACCCCTCGGGCAGCAGCTCGGCGTGCAGGGCGCGCAGGGGCTCCTCGTCGTCGACGGTCGGCGGACGCAGGACCAGGCTCATCGGCCCCATCCTGCCCCACGGGCGCGGGCGGGTCGGGTCAGCGCGTCGCGAGGCCCAGGGCGTGACGCATCGCGGTGAGCTTGACCTCGGTCTCGGCGAGCTCGGCGTGCGGGTTGGAGGCCGCGACGATGCCGCCGCCGGCGAAGATCCGCAGCGAGCGGCGGTCGGGAGCGAGCTCGCCGCAGCGCAGCGCGATGCCCCAGTCGCCGTCGCCGTCCCCGTCCACCCAGCCGACCGGGCCGGAGTAGCGACCCCGGTCCATGCCCTCCAGCTCGGCGATGACCGCTGCCGCGGCCGCGGTCGGGGTGCCGCAGATCGCGGCGGACGGGTGGAGGGCGGCGGCCAGCCGCAGCGAGGTGGCGCCGCTGCGCATCCGACCGGTGAGGTCGGTGGCCAGGTGGTAGACGTCCGGCAGCTCCAGGACGTAGGGCGCCGTCGGGACCTGCAGGTCGGAGCAGTGCGGGGCGAGGGCCTCCACGACGGAGCGCACGGCGTAGGCGTGCTCGTCCAGGTCCTTCTCGCTGCTCACCAGGCGCAGCCGCGGGTCCACGGGATGCTCGGGGTCGCCCTGCGGGGTCTCGTGCAGGGCGGCGGCGCCGCGGCGGATCGTGCCGGCCAGCACCCGGGACCGGGCGCGTCCGCCCTGCAGCCGCACGAGCATCTCCGGGGTGGCGCCGACGAGGCCGTCGACGGCGAAGGTCCAGGTGGCGGCATAGCGCCGCTGCAGCCGCTCCAGCACCGGGGCGACGCGGACGACGTCGCCGTCGCGGTGGCGCACCGTGACGTCGCGGGCGAGCACGACCTTCTCCACGGCGCCGGAGGTGATGCGCTCGACGGCGCGGCCGACGACCTCGGGCCAGCGCTCGGCCGGCACGGTGCCGGGGGTCTCGACGACCGGGTCGAGCTCGTCGATCCGCGGGTTGGAGCGGGCCAGCATCTCGGCGGGATGGGCCGGCGGCCACGGCTCGTCGTCGAGGACGACGTGGGTGACCCAGCCCTGGCCGTCCCGGCGCCCGACGACCACGCGCGGCACCGTGAGCACGCTCTCGTCGGCCGAGGCGGGGGAGTAGGCGAAGGAGCCGAAGGCGACCAGCCCGCTGCCGGCGTCGCGGACCTCGTCCTCGACCTCGGCGAGCTCGCGGACCCGGTCCCACCAGGACTCGGCGTCGGCGAAGCGGGCGGGACCGGAGGTCCGCACGGTCACCGCGCGACCCCAGCCGACCATGCCGTCGCCCTCGCGGAGCCAGGTGACGACCTCGCGCGGGTCGACCTCGTCCGGGATCCGGGTCAGCAGGTCGCCGGTGACGTCCACGGGGACGGTGCGGACGCGCAGGCGGGAGGGCAGCGGATTGGACGGCACGGGCCACCACTGTAGGTGGGTCTGGGAGGATGGTGGTCATGAGCCCGTCGCGCGCCAGTCTCGACAAGTTGCCGCACGAGGTCGCCGAGATGTTCGACGACGTCGCCCGCCGCTACGACCTGACCAACACCGTGCTGACCGGTGGCATCGACCACCTGTGGCGCCGCTCGGTGGCCAGGGCCGTCGCCGCGCGGCCGGGGGAGCGGGTCCTCGACATCGCCGCGGGCACCGGCACCTCGAGCGAGCCCTACGCCGACCGGGGCGTGCAGGTCGTGCCCGCCGACTTCTCCCTGGGCATGCTGCGCGAGGGCTACCGCCGCCGGCCCGACCTGCCCTTCACGGCCGCCGACGCCATGTCGCTGCCCTTCGCCGACGGGTCCTTCGACGTCGTGACGATCAGCTTCGGCCTGCGCAACGTCGCCGACGTGGACGCCGCGCTGCGCGACTTCCTGCGCGTGGTGCGCCCGGGCGGGCGGCTCGTCGTCTGCGAGTTCTCCCAGCCGGTGGTGCCGGTCCTCTCGACCGTCTACGACCAGGTCGTGCTGCGGGCGCTGCCCGCGGTGGCGCGCCGGGTGAGCTCCAACCCCGACTCCTACGTCTACCTGACCGAGACCATCCGCGAGTGGCCCGACCAGAAGGCGCTCGCCGAGCGCGTCCGCGACGCGGGCTGGCAGCAGGTGCGCTGGCGCAACCTCACCGGGGGCATCGCCGCGATCCACCACGCGGTGGCCCCGGACCGGCCGGGTCCGCTGAGCTGAGCCCGGGGCGGAAGGGCAGGGGACGACATGGAGGTCGAGCTCGCCGAGGTCCGTGACTTCCTCGCGGCCCACCCGCCCTTCGACAGCCTGCCCGGCACCGTCCTGGACGAGCTCCCGACGCGCTGCACGCTGCGCTACGCCCGGCGCGGCAGCCTCGTGCTGCGCGCCGGGCTGACCAACGACCGGCTCTTCGTCGTGCGCTCCGGCGCCGTCGACATCACCGACGGCACCCGCCTCGTCGACCGGGTCGGGGCCGGCGGGTGCTTCGGGATGTCCGCCCTCATCGAGAAGGCCCCGACGAGATATGACGTCACCGCCATCGAGGACACCCTCCTCATCACCATCCCCCAGCCCTACGTCGACGACCTGCTCGAGCAGCACGAGCCGGTCGCCGTCCACTTCGCCGCCACCCACCGCGAGCGGCTGCGCTCGGCCCTCGGCCAGCTGCAGCAGCCGCAACGGGGCTCGGCGGTCTTCCGAACGTCGGTCCGCGACCTGCTGCGGGTGACGCCCGTGACGGCCTCGCCCGACGTGTCGATCACCGAGGCCGCCAGGGCGATGGCCGAGGCCGGGGTGTCGTCGTTGCTGCTCATGGAGCACGGTCGCCTCGTCGGCATCCTCACCGACCGCGACCTGCGGAGGCGGGTGCTCGCCGCCGAGGTGTCGCCCGACCGCCCGGTGCGGGAGGTCATGACGCCCGACCCGGTCACGGTCCGCGCCGACGCGCTCGCGCTCGAGGTCCTGCTGGAGATGACCGGCCGCAACATCCACCACCTGCCCGTCCTCGACGAGCACGACGCGGTGGCGGGCCTGGTCACCACCACCGACCTGGTGCGGCTCGAGCGCTCCAACCCGGTCTACCTCGTCACCGACCTCGAGCGGCAGACCGACGTCGAGGGGGTGGTGAGGCTGGCCGGGCGTGTGCCGCGCATCGTCGACCAGCTGGTGCAGGAGGACGCCACCGCGGCCGACATCGGACGGGTGACCGCGGCGCTGACCGACGCCCTGACGGTGCGGCTGATCCAGATCGCCGAGGCCGAGCTCGGTCCCGCGCCCGCGTCCTGGTGCTGGGTGGCGCTGGGGTCGGCGGCGCGGGAGGAGCTCGCGCTCGCCGGCGACCAGGACAACGCGATGGTGCTCGCCGACGACGCCGACCCCTCCCACCCGTGGTGGGGGATGCTGGCCGAGCGCGTGGTCGCCGGGCTGGAGGCCTGCGGCCGCGAGCGCTGCCCCGGCGACGTCATGGCCACCAACCCGCGCTGGCGCACCACCGCCCGGGGATGGCGGCGGGAGTTCGGCCGCTGGTCCCACGAGCCGGAGCCCGACGCCGTGCTCGCCGCGGCGATCTTCTACGACATGCGGCCGGTCCACGGCGACACCGCGCTCGTCACCGCCCTGCGCGACGACGTCGTCGCCCTCGGGTCGCGGTCGGAGCTGCTGCTGGCCTACCTCACCGGCCAGGCGGCCAGGCAGCGCCCGCCGATCGGCTTCTTCCGCGGCTTCGTGCTGGAGGACGCCGGCGAGCACCGGGACACCCTCGACATCAAGCGCGGCATCTCCGCCGTGGTGCAGATCGCGCGCGTGCACGCGCTGCGCGCCGCCTCGCCGGTGCTGCCGACCTCCGAGCGGCTCGCCGTGGCGCGCGCCCGCGGCGTGCTCTCGGCGGAGGCGGCCACCGACCTCATCGACGCCTTCGAGCTCATGTCCTACCTGCGGCTGCGGCACCAGGCCGAGCAGGCCCGGCAGGGGCTGACGCCGGACAACCACCTCAACCCCTCCACCCTCGGCAGCCTCGACCGTCGTCACCTGCGCGACGCCTTCCAGGTCGTGCGGTCGGCCCAGCACTGGCTGACCACCCGGCTCCCGCAGGTGCCCTGAGGTGGGGATGCGCGACCTGCTGCGGCGTCCGGCGTCGCCGGGGCCGCTGGCGGACCTCGAGGCCGCGGCAGAGCCGGCACGGGACACCCCGGTGGCCGAGCTCGAGCTGGTCGCCCTCGACCTGGAGACCACCGGTCTCGACCCCCGGCGCCACGAGGTGCTCTCGGTGGGGTGGGTACCGGTCCGCGGCGGCGAGGTCGTGCTCGGCGGTGCGCGACACCTGCCCGTCCGTCCCCGCGGGAACGTCGGCGACTCGGCGGTCGTGCACGGTCTGACCGACGACGCGCTCGCCTCCGCCCCGACGCTGGAGGAGGTGCTGCCCGAGGTGGTCACCGCGCTGATTGGACCGGGACCGGTCCGCCGCGTCCTCGTCGCCCACTTCTCCCGCGTCGAGACCACCTTCCTCGGGGCCGCCTGCAGGGAGGCCTGGGGAGCGCCGCTGCGGGTGCCGGTCGTCGACACCCTGGAGGTGGAGCGTCGGCTGCTCCGCGGCACCCCGCACGCGGCGGGAGCCGTGCGCCTGGACGCCTGCCGCGTGCGGCACGGGCTGCCGCGCTACCGCGCCCACTCCGCCGTCGTCGACGCCATCGCCTGCGCCGAGCTGTTCCTGGCCCAGTGCGCGGTGCTCGAGGAGCGGCTGGGGCGACCTGTGGTGCTCGGCGACGTCCGGAGCTGACCCCCCGCCGGAGGGGTGGCAGCAGCCGGCCCGGCCCACGGCATACCCCGGGTGCGTCGTCCGGCCAGGGCACTTCCCACACGTCGTTGTCAGGATGGACCGATGCATCAGTCCAACCTGACAACGACGTGAGGTGAGTGGGAGACGGCCAGATTAGGAAAGTGAGCATGTCCTAATCCGGATCAGGAGGGCCTGACCTGGGGCGCCCCGACACGAGTCCTAGACTGGTCCGTTGTTCGTGAAAGTTGGCACAAGCGAGGCGCAGACAACGTGAGTGGACAGGTCGAGACGGCCGAGGTGATCGTCGTCGGGGCGGGCCCCGGCGGCTCCGCGACCGCCGCCTATCTCGCCTCCCACGGGGTCGACACCCTGCTGCTGGAGAAGAGCGCCTTCCCGCGCGACAAGGTCTGCGGGGACGGCCTGACCCCCCGCGCCGTCCGCGAGCTGATCCACCTCGGTGTGCCGACCCGCGAGGAGGACGGCTGGCACCGCACCAAGGGTCTGCGCATCCTCGGCGGCGGCGTCCGCATGGAGCTGGACTGGCCCGGCAGCGAGACCTTCCCGTCCTACGGCCTGGTCCGCAGCCGCATGGACCTCGACGAGATCCTCGCCCGCCACGCGGAGTCGCGCGGCGCCCGCCTGCACGAGCGGATGAACGTCCACGAGCCGATCCTCGACCACCGTGGCCACATCTGCGGCGTGACCGCCAAGGTCATGGGGGAGAACGGCCGGGCGACCGGCGAGACGCGCGAGTTCCGCGCCCCCATCGTCGTGGCCGCCGACGGCAACTCCAGCCGCCTCTCGCTGTCGATGGACCGGCCCAAGCGCGACGACCGCCCGATGGGGGTGGCCGTGCGCACCTACTACCAGACGCCCCGTCACGACGACGACTACCTCGAGTCCTGGCTGGAGCTGTGGACCAAGGGCGACGACGGCGAGGACGTGCTGATGCCCGGCTACGGCTGGCTCTTCCCCCTCGGGGACGGCACCGCCAACGTGGGCCTCGGCATCCTCGACACGGCCGAGGCCTTCGGCACGTTCGACTACCGCGACGTCATGCGCCGCTGGGTCGCGGCGATGCCGGAGGAGTGGGGGATCAGCGAGGAGACCCAGCTCGCCCCCATCCGCGGTGCGGCGCTGCCGATGTGCTTCAACCGCCAGCCCCTCTACGACCGTGGCCTGCTGCTCGCCGGCGACGCGGGCGGCATGGTCAACCCGTTCAACGGCGAGGGCATCGCCGAGGCGATGGAGTCCGGCCGGCACTCGGCCGAGATCATCGCCTCCGCGCTGCGCCGCACCACGCCGGGCGAGCGCGAGGCGGTCCTGCAGTCCTACCCCAAGGTGATGAAGGACGAGCTCGGGGGCTACTACACGCTGGGCCGCCACTTCGCCACGCTCATCGGCAAGCCCGAGATCATGCGACTGGCCGTGCGCTACGGTCTGCCGCGCAAGTCGCTCATGCGGCTGCTGCTCAAGATCATGGCCAACCTCCCGCAGGAGCGCGGGGGCGGCCTGGACGACCGCGTCATCAACGCGCTGACCAGGATGGTGCCTGCCGCATGACCTCGTCCGAGACCACTAGGCTGGGTCCCGGTCCGACCCCTGACACCGAGTGCACGACGCCGAGCACCTCCCGAAAGGAGTCCAGGCTCTGATGGACTACCACCCGTATCTCCCGGTCCTCTTCTTCCTGTTCTTCGGTGCGCTCTTCGCGTTCGGCTCCGTCTTCGGGGGCGGGCTGCTCGGCAAGGCGCAGTACAACCGCGCGAAGGCCGAGGCCTACGAGTGCGGCATCCAGCCCACGCCGCAGGCCGAGGGCGGCCGGGTGCCGATCAAGTTCTACCTGACGGCGATGCTCTTCATCGTCTTCGACGTCGAGGTGCTCTTCCTCTACCCGTTCGCGGTCGCCTTCGACCAGGTCGGGCTCTTCTCCGTGCTGGCCATGGTGCTCTTCCTCGTCGTGGTCTCCGTGCCGTTCGTCTACGAGTGGAGCCGGGGCGGTCTGGAGTGGGACTGACCAGCAGCGGGTATGACGTAGTGCCGGCTCTCCCGGGATCCTCCCGGGCCGGCGGAAGGATGGATTGAGACAGATGGGTCTTGAGGACAAGATTCCTGGCGGCATCCTGCTGACCACGGTCGAGGGTCTCGTCGGGCAGCTGCGCCAGAACTCCGTGTGGCCGGTGACCTTCGGTCTGGCCTGCTGCGCCATCGAGATGATGGCCGTGGGCACCCCCGACTACGACATCGCCCGCTTCGGCATGGAGCGCTTCGCCGCCACCCCGCGCCAGGCGGACCTGATGATCGTCGCCGGTCGCGTGTCGCAGAAGATGGCCCCGGTCGTGCGCCAGGTCTACGACCAGATGCCCAACACCAAGTGGGTCATCTCGATGGGTGTGTGCGCCAGCTCCGGCGGCATGTTCAACAACTACGCGATCGTGCAGGGCGTCGACCACATCGTCCCGGTCGACATCTACCTGCCCGGCTGCCCGCCGCGGCCCGAGATGCTGCTCAACTCGGTCCTGGAGCTGCAGCGCCAGATCCGCGAGTTCAAGTTCTCGGTCAACCGCGAGGAGGCGGCCCGGGCCGCCGAGGCCGCCGCGCTGGCCGCCGTGCCGACGCACCAGATGAAGGGCCTGCTCCCGTGACGACCACCGTGCAGCCAGGAAGGAACGCGGCGTGACCTCCACCGGACCCGAGACGCCCGACAAGACCCCGCCCGCGCAGGAGACCACGCGCGACGAGGCCGCCCAGCCCACGCAGACCGAGGACCAGAAGGTCGACACGACCCTGGCCCAGGAGACCGGCGCCGCGTCGGTGCCGGCCGAGCACGGCCGCCCCGGCCAGCCCGTGGTGGTCGCCCGCAAGAAGGGCATGTTCGGCTCGTCGCTGGGCAACGACACCTCCGGCTTCGGCGGCCTCGAGGTGCCGGTGCTCTACCCCGGCTCCGCCGAGCGGCCCTACGGCAGCTACTTCGACGAGGTCGTCGACGCCCTCCAGGACGCCGCCCCGGCGGCCTTCGAGGCCGGCGTCCAGCAGGTCGTGGTCGACCGCAACGAGCTGACGCTCGTCGTGCACCGCGACCACCTGCGCGACCTGCTCCGCCCGCTGCGCGACGACCCGCGCCTGCGCTTCGAGCTCACCTCCGGCGTCTCCGGGGTGCACTGGCCCGAGCAGACCGGCGCAGAGCTGCACGCCGTCTACCACTTCGTCTCGATCACCCACGGCACGCGCCGCGTCCGCTTCGAGGTCACCTGCCCCGACGCCGACCCGCGCATCCCGTCGATCGTCGACATCTACCCGGGCATCGACTGGCACGAGCGCGAGACGTTCGACATGTTCGGCATCGTCTTCGAGGGCCACCCGGGCCTGACCCGGATCCTCATGCCGGACGACTGGCCGGGACACCCGCAGCGCAAGGACTACCCGCTCGGCGGCATCCCGGTGGAGTACAAGGGCGCCACCATCCCCGCCCCCGACCAGCGCAGGAGCTACACGTGAGCACCCACGACACGACGCGCACCGGCGAGAGCGCGGAGACCTCCCAGGACTACTACGGCACGCCCGGCGGTCCGGAGGACGAAACCCCCACCTACACCGTCGGCGGCGGCGGCGACTGGGACGAGATGGCCAACGAGGTCGCGGCGCTGGGCGCCGAGCGCATCGTGGTCAACATGGGTCCCCAGCACCCGTCGACCCACGGCGTGCTCCGCCTCGTGCTGGAGCTGGACGGCGAGACCGTGCGCGAGGCGCGCGCGGGCATCGGCTTCCTGCACACCGGCATCGAGAAGAACATGGAGTACCGCACCTGGGTGCAGGGCACCACGTTCTGCACCCGTATGGACTACCTGACGCCGATCTTCAACGAGGCCGCCTACTGCCTCGCGGTCGAGAAGCTGCTCGGCATCACCGACCAGATCCCGCAGCGTGCCAGCGACATCCGCGTGCTGATGATGGAGCTCAACCGCATCGGCTCCCACCTCATCTGCCTGGCGACCGGCGGTATGGAGCTCGGCGCGACGACGATCATGACGATCGGCTTCCGCGAGCGCGAGCGCATCCTGCGGTTCTTCGAGGCCGTCACCGGCCTGCGCATGAACCACGCCTACGTCCGCCCCGGCGGCGTGGCCCAGGACGTGCTGCCCGAGCACCTCGACCTGCTCGAGAAGGAGCTGCCGGACCTGCGCCGCGGCATCCGCGAGATGGAGCTGCTCCTCCTGGAGAACCCCGTCTTCAAGGGTCGCACCGTCGACGTCGGCCACCTGTCGCTCTCGGGCTGCATGGCGCTGGGCGTCACCGGTCCGATCCTGCGCTCGACCGGCCTGCCGCACGACCTGCGCAAGTCCGACCCCTACTGCGGCTACGAGACCTACGAGTTCGACGTCATCACCCGGCGCGACGCCGACGCCTACGGCCGTGTGGTCATCCGCTTCGACGAGATGTGGCAGTCGCTGCGCATCGCCGAGCAGGCCATCGAGCGCCTGCGCGCGAGCCAGGGCCAGCCGGTCATGGTCGAGGACCGCAAGATCGCCTGGCCGGCGCAGCTGTCGGTCGGCGCGGACGGCCAGGGCAACTCCCTGGACCACATCCGCGAGATCATGGGCGAGTCCATGGAGGGCCTCATCCACCACTTCAAGCTGGTGACCGAGGGCTTCCGGGTGCCGCCGGGCCAGGCCTACCACGCCATCGAGTCGCCCAAGGGCGAGCTCGGCGTGCACGTGGTCTCCGACGGCGGGACCCGACCCTGGCGGGCCCACTTCCGCGACCCCAGCTTCCACAACCTGCAGGCGGCCTCGGCGCTGGCGGAGGGCGGCCTCGTCGCCGACGTCATCGTCGCCGTGGCCTCGATCGACCCCGTGATGGGAGGCGTGGACCGGTGAGCACGACTCACAACGCGCAGGGAGGTGCCGTGGAGCGCCACGAGACGATGTTCGCCGAGTCGCCGCTGCACCCGCAGACGCCGCTGCACGCCTCGGACGAGCCCTACTCCGACGAGGTCCTTGAGCAGCTGCGCACCGACGCGGCGGCGATCATCGCCCGCTACCCGCAGAAGCGCTCGGCCCTGCTGCCAATGCTGCACCTGGTCCAGTCGGTCGACGGCTACGTCACCGGCCGCGGCGTGAACTTCTGCGCCGAGCAGCTCGACCTGACGACCGCCGAGGTCAGCGGCGTGGCGACCTTCTACACGCAGTACAAGCGCCACCCCAACGGCGACTACACCGTCGGCGTCTGCACCAACACGCTCTGCGCCATCATGGGCGGCGACCAGATCTTCGACGAGCTCAGCGAGCACCTCGGGGTCGGGCACGACGAGACGACCGAGGACGGCAAGATCACCCTCGAGCGCCTCGAGTGCAACGCGGCCTGCGACTTCGCGCCCGTGATGATGGTCAACTGGGAGTTCTTCGACAACCAGACCCCGGAGTCGAGCAAGCAGGTCGTCGACCGCCTCCGCTCCGGCGAGCCGGTCGCCCCCACGCGCGGCCCCTCGCGCGTCTGCACCTTCAAGCAGGTCTCCCGGGTCCTCGCCGGCTTCCCGGACGGGCTCGCGGACGAGGGCGTCGGCGCCGGCGAGGCGTCGCTGCAGGGCACCCGCCTGGCCAAGGAGCAGGGCTGGGCTGCCCCCGGCGAGCAGCAGGACGGCACGACCACCGACACCGAGGCCACCCCGCAGGCGGAGGACGGCGACGTCGAGCGCGGCGGCTACGGCTCGGTCAACACCCCGGCCAACGAGGCCGACGAGCTGCCGGAGACGAAGGAGGACGGACAGTGAGCACCCAGCTGACCCCGATCCTGACGAAGTTCTGGGACCACCCGCAGTCCTGGACGCTGGCGACCTACGAGGACAACGAGGGCTACCAGGCGCTGCGCCAGGCCCTCGAGACCCCGGCGGCCGACCTCGTGCAGGCGGCAAAGGACTCCGGCCTCCGCGGCCGTGGCGGTGCGGGCTTCCCGACCGGCATGAAGTGGGGCTTCCTGCCCCCGCCGGACGGCGGCCCCCGCTACCTCGTCGTCAACGCCGACGAGTCCGAGCCGGGCACCTGCAAGGACATCCCGCTGCTGATGGCCGCCCCGCACTTCCTCGTCGAGGGCATGATCATCACCAGCTACGCGATCGGCTGCAACCACGCGTTCATCTACCTGCGCGGCGAGGTCGTCCACGTCTACCGCCGCCTGCTGCGCGCGGTGGAGGAGGCCTACGCGGCCGGGTACCTGGGCAAGAACATCCTGGGCACCGGCTTCGACCTCGACATCACCGTGCACGCCGGCGCGGGCGCCTACATCTGCGGCGAGGAGACCGCGCTCCTCGACTCGCTCGAGGGCCGCCGCGGCCAGCCGCGCCTCAAGCCGCCGTTCCCGGCGGTGGCGGGTCTCTACGCGCGCCCGACCGTCGTCAACAACGTCGAGTCCATCGCCTCGATCCCGCCGATCGTGCTGCACGGTCCCGAGTGGTTCGCCGACATGGGCACCGAGAAGTCGACCGGCTTCGGCATCTTCAGCCTCTCCGGCCACGTCAACCGCCCGGGCCAGTACGAAGCGCCGCTGGGCATCACGCTCCGCGAGCTCATCGACATGGCCGGCGGCATGCGCAACGGCCACGCGCTGAAGTTCTGGACGCCGGGCGGATCCTCGACGCCGCTGTTCACCGACGCCCACCTCGACGTGCCGCTCGACTTCGAGTCGGTCGCCAAGGAGGGTTCGATGCTCGGCACCCGCGCGCTGCAGATCTTCGACGAGACAACCTCGGTCGTCCACGCCGTGGCGCGCTGGACCGACTTCTACGCCCACGAGTCCTGCGGCAAGTGCACCCCCTGCCGCGAGGGCACCTACTGGCTGAAGCAGATCATGCACCGTCTCGAGGAGGGCAAGGGCCTTCCGGGCGACATCGAGAAGCTGGACGACATCTGCGACAACATCCTCGGCCGGGCCTTCTGCGCGCTCGGTGACGGCGCCACCAGCCCGATCACCTCCGCGATCAAGTACTTCCGCGAGGAGTTCGAGGCCGGCATGCACACCCCGTGGTACGAGCTGTTCCCGCCCGAGCGCTCGACGCTGTTCGCGAAGGAGACGCTGTCCGCATGACCGTCAACACCTCTCCCGCCGCGGGCGGGAACGCCGTCACCGAGGGTGGCGACGCGGCGACCCCCGACGAGCCGGACGTCCGCACGATCACGCTGACGATCGACGACGTGGACGTCACCGTGCCCGAGGGCACCCTGGTGATCCGCGCCGCCGAGACCGTCGGCATCCAGATCCCCCGGTTCTGCGACCACCCGCTCCTGGACCCGGTCGGCGCCTGCCGCCAGTGCCTGGTCGACGTCTCGCTCCCGGACCGCGAGGGCAACGTCAAGCCGATGCCCAAGCCGCAGGCATCCTGCACCATGGTGGCCTCCGAGGGCATGGTCGTGCGCACCCAGCACACCAGCGCCGTGGCCGACAAGGCCCAGCACGGCGTCATGGAGCTGCTGCTCATCAACCACCCGCTGGACTGCCCGGTCTGCGACAAGGGCGGCGAGTGCCCCCTGCAGAACCAGGCGCTGTCCAACGGCCGGCCGACCTCGCGCTTCGACGACGTCAAGCGCACCTTCCCCAAGCCGGTCAACATCTCCAGCCAGGTGCTGCTCGACCGCGAGCGCTGCATCCTGTGTGCCCGGTGCACCCGGTTCTCCGACCAGATCGCCGGCGACCCGTTCATCGCGCTGATCGAGCGCGGTGCGCTGCAGCAGGTCGGCATCTACGAGGAGAAGCCCTTCGAGAGCTACTTCTCCGGCAACACCGTGCAGATCTGCCCGGTCGGCGCGCTTACCGGTGCGGCCTACCGCTTCCGCGCGCGCCCGTTCGACCTGGTCTCCACGCCGAGCGTCTGCGAGCACTGCGCCTCCGGCTGCGCGATCCGCACCGACCACCGCCGCGGCGGCGTGCTGCGCCGCATGGCGCTGGAGGACCCGCAGGTCAACGAGGAGTGGAACTGCGACAAGGGTCGGTGGGCCTTCACCTACCCGACCCTGCCGGACCGCCTGCACGACCCGGTCGTCCGCGAGGCCGACGGCAGCTACGCCGTCGTCCCGTGGCGCCGCGCCTACCAGGAAGCCGCCCGCGGCCTGACCGCCGCGCGCACCGCCGGCGGTGTCGGCGTGCTGGTCGGGGGCCGAGCCACCGTCGAGGACGCCTACGCCTACGCCAAGCTCGCCCGCGTGGCCCTCGGCACCAACGACGTCGACATGCGCGCCCGCCCGCACAGCGCCGAGGAGGCCGACTTCCTGGCCGCCCACGTCGTCGGCTCGCGGGACGTCAGCTACGAGACGCTCGAGAAGGCCACCTCGGTCCTGCTCGTCGGCCTGGAGCCGGAGGAGGAGAGCCCGATGGTCTTCCTCCGCCTGCGCAAGGCGATGCGCCGCAACAAGACCAAGGTGTATGCCGTCGCCCCCTTCGCGACGCGCGGCCTGACCAAGATGGGCGGCACGCTGCTGGCGTCCGCCCCGGGCACCGAGGCGGAGGTGCTGCAGGCCCTGCGCGAGCGCACGGCCTCCGGCGACGCCCCGGCCACCGACGGCCCGGCCGCCCCGGTCGACGACGCCGCGGTGAACGACTACCACGCCGCGGCCGACACCCTCGGCGCCACGTCGGTCATCCTCGTCGGCGAGCGTCTGGCCACCGTGCCCGGCGCCCTGTCGGCCGCGGCCGCCCTGGCCGAGGCCACCGGGGCCGCGCTGGCCTGGGTGCCCCGCCGTGCCGGCGAGCGCGGTGCCGTCGAGGTCGGCGCCCTGCCGACCCTGCTCCCGGGCGGTCGCCCGGTCGCCGACGACACCGTCCGCGGCGAGGTCTCGACCGCCTGGACCGGCGCCGAGCTGCCGGCCGGCCCCGGTCGCGACACCACCGCGATGCTCGAGGCCGCGGCCCGCGGCGAGCTGGCCGCCCTCGTGGTCGGCGGCGTCGAGATCGACGACCTGCCCGACCCGGTCCTGGCCCGCCAGGCGCTGGAGCGTGCGTTCGTCGTCTCCCTGGAGCTGCGCGAGACCGACGTCCACGAGCACGCCGACGTGATCCTGCCGGTCGCCCCGCAGCAGGAGAAGGCCGGTGCCTACGCCGACTGGGAAGGGCGCCTGCGGCCCTTCGAGCAGGCGCTGGCCTCGGACGCCCTGCCCGACCACGTGGTGCTCGACCGCCTCGCCGACGCCATGGGCGTCCGGCTGGGGACCGCGACGCTGGACGCCGTCCGGCGCGAGATCACCGCGCTCGGCACCTCCGCCGTCCGCGCGGCCTCGCCGAGCGTGGCGCCGGCCGACCCGCCGGCCCTGGGCACCGGCCAGGCCGTCCTGGCGACCTGGCACCACCTGCTGGACGCCGGCTCGATGCAGGACGGGGAGCCCTTCCTCGCCGGCACCGCGCCGCGCCCGGTGGCCCGCCTGTCGGCCGCCACCGCGGCGTCCGTCGGCGTGGCCGACGGCGAGCCGGTCGCGGTCTCGACCGAGCGCGGCTCGATCGTCCTGCCCGTGGAGGTCACCGCCATGCACGACGGCGTCGTCTGGCTCCCGACCAACTCCGTCGGGTCCGCGGTCCGCGCGACCCTCGGCGTCGACGCCGGCGCCGTCGTCACGATCACGCGAGGTGAGGCATGAGCGGCATCCTGACCGCATACCCCGACCTGCTGGCGGCCGGTCCCGCCCTGGTGGCCTCCGACCTGCCGGTGGCCGACTTCAGCGACACCCCGGTGTGGCTGTCGTTCGTCAAGGCGCTGTTCCTCTTCGTCTACGTGATGATCTCGATGGTCATCGTCATCTGGTTCGAGCGCCGGGTGATCGGACGGATGCAGCAGCGCCCGGGCCCCAACCGGCTCGGCCCGCTCGGCCTCCTCCAGACCCTCGCGGACGGCATCAAGCTGTTCCTCAAGGAGGACATCACCCCCAAGGCCGTCGACAAGGTGATGTACATCGCCGCCCCGCTCATCGTGGCGTCGATGGCGTTCGTCTCCTTCGCGATCATCCCGCTCGGCGGCGACGTCCAGATGTTCGGGCACACCACGCCGCTGCAGCTGACCGACACCCCGGTCGCGGTCCTGCTGGTGCTCGCCGCCGCGGGCGTCGGGGCCTACGGCTTCGTGCTCGCCGGCTGGTCATCCGGGTCGACCTACCCGTTGCTCGGTGGTCTGCGCTCGACCGCCCAGGTCATCTCCTACGAGATCGCCATGGGTCTGTCGCTCGTCGCGGTCTTCCTCTACGCCGGGTCGATGTCGACCACCCAGATCGTCGCGGCCCAGTCGCAGGAGTGGATCCTCGGGATTCCGTCCTGGTACGTCGTGCCGCTGTTCTTCAGCTTCGTGGTCTACGTCATCACGATGGTCGGCGAGACCAACCGCCTGCCCTTCGACCTCGCCGAGGGCGAGGGCGAGCTCGGTGGTGGCTTCCACACCGAGTACTCCTCGATGAAGTTCGCGATGTTCTTCCTCGGCGAGTACATCAACATGTTCACCGTCTCGGCGCTGGCGACCACGCTCTTCCTCGGTGGCTACCACGCCCCGTGGCCGCTCAACCTCATCGGCGACGGCATGCTGAGCGAGGGCTGGTGGGGCCTGCTCTGGTTCACCCTCAAGATGTGGTTCTTCATCTGGGTGTTCGTCTGGCTCCGCGGCTCCCTGCCGCGCGTCCGCTACGACCAGTTCATGAAGCTGGGCTGGAAGCTGCTCATTCCGCTGTCCCTCGCCTGGGTGGTCGCGGTCATCGCGATCCGCGCGGCGCAGGAGGGCTACTTCGGCGAGGGCCGCTGGACCACCGTCGCGACCCTGGTCGTCATCGGCATCTTCGTCCTGCTCGGGATCTTCCTGTGGGACCGCCGGGCCCAGACGCGGCAGGCCGAGCGTGAGCAGCGGATGGCGGTGCCGCCGGAGGTCGACCCCTTCGCCGACGGCTACCCGGTGCCGCCGCTGCCCGGCCAGAAGCTCGTCGAGCCCCGACGCGCCGTGGAGGCCGCCCAGCCGGTCGCCGCCCGCACGGAGCCCGCCCACAACGACACCGACACGGAGGAGCGTCGTGGCTGACCAGAACGACCCGACCACCCCCAGCCGCCGGGAGCCGGCAGCGGCTCCGGCGCGCCCGGAGAGCGACCGCAGCGGCGGCCGCAAGGAGCCGGGGCTGCTCGCCCAGCTCTTCGCCCCCGTGGCCGGCTTCGGGATCACCTTCGCCACCCAGTTCCGCAAGGTGGCCACGACGGAGTACCCCGAGGTCAAGCGCCCCACGGCGCCGCGCTTCCACGGTCGGCACCAGCTCAACCGTCACCCCGACGGGCTCGAGAAGTGCGTCGGCTGCGAGCTGTGCGCCTGGGCCTGCCCGGCCGACGCCATCTACGTCGAGGGTGCGGACAACACCGACGAGGCCCGCTTCAGCCCCGGCGAGCGCTACGGCCGCGTCTACCAGATCAACTACCTGCGCTGCATCTTCTGCGGCCTGTGCATCGAGGCGTGCCCGACCCGCGCGCTGACGATGACCAACGAGTACGAGCTGACCGACAGCCGTCGCGCCCCGCTCATCTACGAGAAGCACCAGCTGCTCGCGCCGCTGGGCCAGGACATGCTCCAGCCGCCGTTCCCGATGGCCGCCGGTATGGAGGAGCGCGACTACTACCGCGGTCAGGTCACCGGCCCGACCCAGGAGCAGCGTGAGTACGTCGCCCGGCGGGACGCCGAGGGCGAGCGCACCACCGAGGAGGCCACCCGATGATCGAGACCACAGGACCCGAGCTGGTCTCGGGGGGTGAGCAGGTGATGTTCTGGGTGCTGGCCATCCTGACCGTCGCCGGGGCGCTGGGCCTGCTCTTCGCGCGCAAGGCCGTGCACGCCGCCATGGCGATGGCCGTGACGATGGTCAGCCTGGGTGTCGTCTACATCGTCCAGGACGCCGAGTTCGTCGGCATCATCCAGGTGTTCGTCTACTCCGGCGCCGTGATGATGCTCTTCCTCTTCGTCGTCATGCTCGTCGGGCGCGACGCCTCGGAGTCCATGGTCGAGACGCTCAGGGGCCAGCGCTTCTGGGCGTTCCTCCTGGGTGCCGGCTTCGCCGCCGCGGCCGTCTTCGGCCTGACCCGCGTGGAGTGGCCGGCCGCGGCGGGCCTGGCCCAGGCGCAGGAGGAGGGCCCGGTCACCGCGCTGGCGCGCGAGATCTTCGAGCGCCAGGTGCTCCCCTTCGAGGTCCTCGGTGCGCTCCTGGTCATCGCGGTCATGGGCGCGATGGCGCTGGCGCACCGCGAGCGGCTGCTGCCGCGCCGCACCCAGCGCGAGGCGGCCGAGGAGAAGATGCGCTCGGGCAAGTGGCTCGCCGGCAAGCCCAACCCTGGCGTCTACGCCCGCCACAACGCCGCCGACACCCCCGCCCTGGCGCCGGACGGTACCCCGGTGGAGGAGTCCGTGCCCCGCATCCTCGTGGCCCGCGGCCAGATGGCCGAGCCCGACGCCTACCGGCTGCAGGACCCGCGCGAGACGCTGCTCACGCGCGAGCCGGAGCAGACGGACACCCCGCCCACGACGACCACCGACCTTCCGCAGACCCAGGAGGTTGAGCGCTGATGGGGCTCGAGGCCTACATCTACCTGTCGGTGGTGCTCTTCACCATCGGCGCGATCACGGTGCTGGTGCGCCGCAACACGATCATCGTGTTCATGGGCATCGAGCTCATGCTCAACGCCTGCAACCTCTCGCTGGTGACCTTCTCGCGCATGCACGGCGGTCTGGACGGGCAGGTCTACGCCCTGTTCGTCATGGTCGTCGCTGCGGCCGAGGTCGTGGTCGGCCTGGCGATCATCATGTCCATCTTCCGTGCGCGCCGGTCGGCCTCCGTCGACGACGCCAACCTGCTGAAGCTGTAAGGAGCGAGCTGAAGTGTCTGTGTCCGAACTGACGCGCCTCGTCAGCGTCGCCCCGGCTGCGGCCGAACCCGCGGCCTACACCCCGGTCGACGGTGGTGTCGCGCAGGTGGGCTGGCTGATGATCGCGCTCCCGCTGCTGGGTGCCGCGGTCCTGCTCTTCGGCGGGCGCCGCACCGACCGTTGGGGGCCGCTGCTCGCCACCGCCCTGTCCTGGTCCTCCTTCGTGGTCGGCGTGCTGGTCATCCTCCAGCTGCGCGGCCAGGACGAGGCCGAGCGTGCCCTGCAGCTGAACCTGTGGGACTGGGTCTCCGCCGGCGACCTGCAGCTCTCCGCCGGTCTCCTCCTCGACCCGCTGTCGCTGACCTTCGTCATGCTCATCACGTTCGTGGGCTCGCTGATCCACGTCTACTCGCTGGGCTACATGGAGCACGACCCCGACAAGCGGCGGTTCTTCGGCTACCTCAACCTGTTCGTGGCCGCGATGCTGCTGCTGGTGCTGGCCGACTCCTACATGCTGCTCTTCGTCGGCTGGGAGGGCGTCGGTCTGGCGTCCTACCTGCTCATCGGCTTCTGGAACCACAACCCGGCCTACGCCACCGCGGCCAACAAGGCGTTCATCGTCAACCGCATCGGTGACGTCGGGATGATCCTGGCGATGGGTCTGATGTTCGCCACCTTCGGCGCCCTCGACTACGCCACCGTGCACGGGGCGGCCTCCGGCGCCTCCGACCTGACGCTGACGCTCATCGGCCTGGCCCTGCTGCTCGGTGCGTGCGCCAAGTCGGCGCAGTTCCCGCTGCAGAGCTGGCTGGGCGACGCGATGGCCGGTCCGACCCCCGTGTCGGCCCTCATCCACGCGGCGACCATGGTCACCGCCGGTGTCTACCTCGTGGCCCGCTCGCAGCACATCTACAACCTCACGCCGGACGCCCAGCTGGCCGTCACGATCGTGGGTGCGATCACCCTGGTCTACGGGGCGGTCGTGGGTTGCGCCAAGGACGACATCAAGAAGGCGCTGGCCGCCTCCACGATGTCGCAGATCGGCTACATGATGCTGGCGGTCGGCCTCGGCCCGGTCGGCTACACCTTCGCGATCTTCCACCTGGTCACGCACGGCTTCTTCAAGGCCGGCATGTTCCTCGGTGCCGGGTCCGTCATGCACGCCATGCGGGACCGGGTCGACATGCGCCGCTTCGGTGCCCTGTCGACGAAGGTCAAGATCACCTGGCTGACCTTCGCCGCCGGCTGGGCCGCCATCATCGGTGTGCCGCTGCTGTCCGGCTGGTGGAGCAAGGACCTCATCATCGAGGCCGCCTTCGTCGGCGAGGGCTGGCGCCCCTGGGTCTTCGGCCTGGCCACGCTGGTCACCGCCGGCGTCACCGCCTTCTACATGTCGCGCCTCTTCTTCATGACCTTCCACGGGAAGGCCCGCTGGGAGGACGACATCGACCCGCACGAGGCCCCGCTGGTCATGACCGTGCCGATGATGGTCCTCGCGGTCGGTTCGCTCTTCCTGGGCGCCGCGCTCTGGCCGACCGGCGTGCTCGACGGCTGGCTCGAGCCGGTCTTCGGCCACGCCGAGCACCACGAGCCGGTGATCCCGGTCATCGTCATCCAGGTGGCGGTCTTCGTGCTCATGCTCGCCGGCGTCGCCTACGCCTGGCTGCGCTACGGCCGCGCGGACGTGCCGGAGGTCGCCCCCGAGGGCAGCTTCGCGGTCCGCGCCGCCCGTCGCGATCTCTTCCAGGACGACGTCAACGAGGCCTTCTTCCGGGCCCCTGGCGCCGCGCTGGTCGACACCCTCGTCGAGAGCGATCGCGTGGTCGTGGAGGGCGGCCTCACCGGCGGCACCTCCGCCGGTCTGACCGGCCTCTCGGGCGTGCTCCGCCGCGCCCAGAACGGCTTCGTCCGTTCCTATGCCCTGACGATGCTGCTCGGTGTCGTCGCCATCCTCGGTGCTGTGTGGGTGATGCAGTGATGAACGTCCCCTGGTTGACCACGCTCCTGGTGCTGCCGCTCGTCGGCGCGCTGGTGGTGGCCCTGCTGCCGCGGGCCAGCACCGCGGTGCGGCCGGTCGCGCTCGGCTTCTCGCTGGCCACCCTGGCCGTCGGGATCGGCGCGCTGACGCAGTACGACACCGGCTCGGGCGAGCAGTTCCAGCTCACCGAGATCCACTCCTGGATCCCGCAGTTCGGGGTGTCCTACGCCCTCGGCGTCGACGGCATCTCGCTGACGATGATCCTGCTGGGCCTGATCCTGGTGCCGGTCTGCATGCTCGCGGCCTGGAACGACGTGCCCGCTGCCGACGACCGTCGCCAGCACACCTACTTCGCGCTCATGCTCACGCTGCTCGCGTCCATGGTGGGTGTCTTCGCGGCGATCGACGTGTTCCTCTTCTACGTCTTCTTCGAGGCCATGCTCATCCCGGTGTTCTTCCTCATCGGGATGTTCGGCGGGGCCCGCCGCTGGAAGGCCGCCACGACCTTCCTGCTGTACTCCCTCGTCGGCGGTCTGGTCATGCTCGTCGCGGTCATCGGCATCTACCTCGCCGGCCCGCGCGGCACCGACGGCTTCCTCGTCGAGAACCTCACCGGGCTGGACCTGTCGATCGCGACCGGACGCTGGCTCTTCATGGGCTTCTTCATCGCGTTCGCGATCAAGGCCCCGATGTGGCCGGTGCACACCTGGCTGCCGCTGGCCGCCGAGCAGGCGCGCCCGACGACCTCGGTGCTGCTCATCGGCGTCCTCGACAAGGTCGGCACCTACGGCATGATCCGCTTCTGCCTGGCGCTCTTCCCCGAGGCCAGCCAGTGGGCGACCCCGGTCATCCTGGGCCTGGCGCTGGTGTCGATGATCGTCGGCGCGCTGCTGGCCATCGGCCAGACCGACATGCTGCGCCTGATCTCCTACACCTCGGTGAGCCACTTCGGCTTCATCGTCATGGGCATCTTCGCCTTCACCACCGTCGGCGGCGTCGGCGCGACCCTCTACATGGTCAACCACGGCTTCACCACGGCCGGGCTGTTCCTCGTCGCCGGCATGCTCATCGCGCGCCACGGCTCGCGTGACATCCGCGACTACGGCGGCTGGCAGCGGGTCACCCCGGTCATCGCCGGCGTCCTGCTCTTCTCGGCGATGTCCGGTCTGGCCCTGCCGGGCCTGAACTCCTTCGTCAGCGAGTTCATGGTCGTCATCGGCGTCTTCCAGCGCTACCAGCTCTTCGCGGTGGTCGCCGCCGTCGGTGTGGTCCTGGCCGCGCTCTACATGTTGCTCATGTACCAGCGCATCGCGACCGGGCCCCGTCCGGTCATGGCCGACGTGCCCGACATGACGGGCCGGGAGAAGCTGGCCGTCGCGCCGGTCCTGGCCGCCTTCCTGCTCCTGGGGTTCTTCCCCAAGCCGGTGCTCGACGTCCTGGAGCCCGCGGTGCAGCAGTCGCTGCAGCACGTGGGCGCCACGGATCCCGCCCCGGCCGTCGACACCGCTACCGCTGAGGGGAGTGGCCGCTGATGACCGACCAGTTCGTCGCGCCCGCCATCGACTACGTCGGGCTGCTGCCGCTGATCATCGTGTTCGTGGGCGCCCTCGCCGGCGTCCTCGTGGAGGGCTTCGCGGGTCGCCGCACCCGGTATGCCGTGCAGCTGCCGCTGTCCCTCGCCACGCTCGTCCTGGCCTTCGTCGCCCTCGTCGTGCTGGGCCCGGACAACCAGGGCCTGACCGCCGCGAGCACCCTCGCCCTCGACGGGCCCGCGCTGGTGCTGCAGGGCCTGATCCTGCTGCTGGCGCTGCTCGGCCTGCTCGTCATGTCCGAGCGCCTCGGCGGCACCCAGCCGGACGCCTTCACCCAGTCCGGCGCAGCCAGCCCGGGCTCGGCCGAGGAGGACTTCGCGGTCCGCCACGGCGCGACGACGACCGAGGTCTTCCCGCTCGCGCTGCTGTCGGTCGGCGGCATGATGCTCTTCGTCTCGGCCAACGACCTGCTGCTGCTCTTCATCGCCCTCGAGGTGCTGTCGCTGCCGCTCTACGTCCTCACCGGTCTGGCACGCCGTCGCCGCCTGCTCTCGCAGGAGGCCTCGCTGAAGTACTTCCTGCTGGGGTCCTTCAGCTCGGCGTTCTTCCTCTTCGGCGCGACGATGCTCTACGGCTACGCCGGCTCGATGCGCTTCGGCGACATCGCGGCGGCCATCGGCTCCAGCTCCGGCATGGACGGGCTGCTCGTCCCGGGCATCCTGCTGCTCGCCGTCGGCCTGCTCTTCAAGGTCGGCGCCGTGCCCTTCCACATGTGGACCCCGGACGTCTACCAGGGCGCCCCGACCCCGGTCACCGGCTTCATGGCGGCGATCACCAAGGTCGCGGCCTTCGGCGCGATGCTCCGCGTGCTCTACGTGGCCGTCGAGGGCGCCCGTCTGGAGTGGCAGCCGGTCATCGCCGGCGTCGCCGCCCTGACGATGGTCGTCGGTGCGGTCCTGTCGATCGTCCAGACCGACGTCAAGCGGATCCTGGCCTACTCCTCGATCGCGCACGCCGGCTTCGTGCTGGTGGGCCTGATCGCCATGGACCAGGCCGGCATCTCCAGCACGATGTTCTACCTGGCGGCCTACGGCTTCATGACGATCCCGGCCTTCGCGATCGTCTTCCTCGTCCGCTCCTCCGGCAGCGAGGCCACCCAGGTCGGCCAGTGGGCCGGGCTGGGCCGGCGCAGCCCGTGGGTGGCCGCGGCCTTCAGCTTCCTCATGCTGGCCTTCGCGGGCATCCCGCTGACCTCCGGCTTCACCGGCAAGTTCGCGGTCTTCTCGGCCGCGATCAGCCAGGGCTGGGCGTGGCTGGCCGTCATCGGCGTGCTCGCCAGCGCCGTCACCGCCTACATCTACTTCCGCCTCGTGGTCGTGATGTGGCTCGGTGACGACGCGCGGACCGGCGACACCGCGGTGGTGAGCCCCTCGGTGCTCACGACCTTCGCGATCGTGGCCGGCGTCGTCGTGACCCTGGGCCTGGGCGTCATGCCCTCGCCGCTGCTCGACCTGGCGCAGAGCACCGCCGCCTTCCTGCGGTGACCGCCCCGGTCAGCCCCGCCGTGGCCGTCGGCTCCCTCCCGGGGGTCGACGAGGCCCTCACGGCTCGCGTCGCGGCGGGCATGGCCGCGGTCGACACCCGCCTGCGCGAGGTCGTCGACCACGACGACCCCTTCGTCGCCGAGGCCGCCGGCCACCTGGCCGCGGCCGGCGGCAAGCGGTTCCGGCCGCTGCTGACCCTGCTCGCGAGCGAGGTCGGCAACGGCTGGGACGAGCGCGTCGTCGACGCGGCCGTCGGGGTGGAGCTGACGCACCTGGCGTCGCTCTACCACGACGACGTCATGGACGAGGCCGACCTGCGCCGCGGCGTGCAGAGCGCCAATGCCCGCTACGGCAACGCCACCGCGATCCTCGTCGGCGACCTGCTCTTCGGCACCGCCTCCTCGGTGGTCGCGGGGCTGGGCGCCGAGGCGGTCCGCATCCAGGCCGAGACCTTCGTGCGGCTGTGCGCCGGTCAGATCCGCGACGACCGCCAGACGACCGACCCCGCCCCGGAGGGCGCCGCCCTCGCCGGTGACGCGCACGACCCGGCCGCGGTCACGGCATACCTGCAGATCCTCGCGGACAAGACCGGCGCGCTCATCGCGACCTCGGCGCGCTACGGCGCGATGTTCGGCGGCTGCGACCCGGCGACCGTGCGGACGCTCACCGAGTACGGCGAGCGCCTGGGCGTCGTCTTCCAGCTCGCGGACGACCTGCTCGACGTCGACTCCGACACCTCGGGCAAGACCCCCGGCACCGACCTGCGCGAGGGCAAGGCCACGCTGCCCGTCCTCTACGCCCGCACCTCGACCGACCCGGCCGACGTGCGGCTGCAGGAGCTCACCCGTGGCCCGATCGAGGACCCCGAGGAGCTCGCCGAGGCGCTGGAGCTGCTCCGGGCCCACCCGGCCATGGGGCAGGCACGTCAGCACCTGGCCCGCGTCGCCGACGAGGCCCGGGTGCTGCTGGACGCCCTCGACCCCGGCCCCGCGGTCGCCGCCCTGCGCGCGCTCGTGGACGGTGTCGCCGAGCGCTCCCGCTGAGGCACACTGGCACGATGGAGGCAGCGCCCGGGCGGAAGATCCGCGTCTACCTGCTCGACGACCACGAGCTGGTGCGTCGGGGTCTGCACGACCTGCTCTCCGCCGAGCCGGACCTCGAGATCGTGGGGGAGTCCGGCAGCGCCGTGACAGCCACCCGCGAGATCGTCGAGCTGGCCCCCGACGTCGCCGTGCTCGACGGGCGGCTGCCCGACGGCAGCGGGGTCGAGGTCTGCCGCGACGTGCGCGCCGCCAACCCGCAGGTGCGCGCGCTGATCCTCACCAGCTACGACGACGACGAGGCGCTCTTCGCCTCGATCATGGCCGGGGCCGACGGCTACGTGCTCAAGCAGATCGCCGGCACCGACCTCGTCGACGGCATCCGCAGCATCGCCTCCGGCCGCTCGCTGCTCGACCCCACCCTGGTCACCAAGGTCATGGAGCGGCTGCGCCGCGGCGACCCGCAGGCCGACAAGCTGGCGCTGCTCACCGAGCAGGAGCGTCGGATCCTCGAGCTCATCGCCGAGGGCATGACCAACCGGCAGATCGCGGAGACGCTCTTCCTCGCGGAGAAGACCGTGAAGAACTACGTCACGAGCCTGCTGTCCAAGCTCGGCCTCGAGCGGCGCACGCAGGCGGCCGTGCTGGGCGCCAAGCTCTTCGACAAGTAGGCCCGGACCGGATGGAGCAGGACACCGGGCCGCGCTCGCTCGCGGCCGCCTGGGGGCTCGCCCTCGGGCTCGGGGTGCTGGCGCTGTCGGCCACGATGCTCGGCAACGCCTACCTGGCCACGCGGGTCGAGGAGTTCCCCCGCCCCGGGGACCTGCTCTTCGAGACGCTGCCCTACGTCCGCCCCGCCCGGTGGCTGACGGTCGGAGCGCTGGTCGTGGGCTTCGGTGCCTTCCTGGTCGACGCCGTCCGGCACCGGCCCCGGTCGATCCCGGCGGCGGGCTGCGTCTTCGCCCTCATGTACCTCTGCCGCGCCGTGACCATGGTGCTCACCCCGCTCGCCCCGGCCCAGGGCGACGGCCCCTTCGTCTTCTCCGAGCAGCAGTACGGCATGTTCCCCTCGGGCCACGTCGGCGCCGTCACCCTGCTGGTGCTGCTGACGCCGACGGAGAGGGTCGGGCAGCGTCGGCTGCAGGTCGCCACGGCGGTGCTCATGGTCGCCGGCCTGCTCCTGGCCCGCGGCCACTACTCCATCGACGTGGTGGGCGGCTTCCTGCTCGCCTACGCCGTGGCCACCACGTGGCGGTCCGGACGCCTGTTCCGGCGACTCTCGGCCGTGACGGGCCGCTGAGCACGCCCCTGGCCCTAGATTGACCCCCGAGCCCGCGGCGCCGTGCCGCGGGGCGGAGAGCGTGCGAGGGAGCAGGTATGGCGTTGCTGGGCCGGGGCAGGGACCGCCGGGACGGGGTCGTGGTGCGCGACCTTGCCGCCGAGCGGGTGGTGCTGCCCCACCTCATGCCGACCCGCGTCGAGTCGACCGTCTACTACCGCCAGCACCTCGACGTCGAACGGCTGATGGACTGGCTCGAGGAGGTCAACGCCGGTCGCGCACCGGAGGAGCGGCTCCGCTTCTTCCACGTCTTCCTCACGGCCTACGCCCGGCTGTTCCGGCTGCGGCCCGAGCTCAACCGCTTCGTCCACCGGCGGCAGACCTACCAGCACCGCGACATCTCGTTCTCGTTCACGGTCAAGCGGGCCATGGCCGACGAGGCCGAGGACACCCAGGTGCAGATGGTCTTCACGGGCACCGAGACGGTCGACGAGGTCCGCCGGATGGTCGACCGGTCGCTGTCGTCCGCCCGGGCGGGGGAGGCCGAGGAGAGCGACAAGCTGGTCGACGCGCTCGTGCGGCTGCCGCGGCCGGTGCTCGCCGGCGTGGGCAGGCTGGTCTGGGCCCTGGACGCGGTCGACCTGCTCCCGCAGCAGCTCAAGGGGGCGATCCCGGTCTACACCAGCTCCTACCTGGTCAACCTGGGCTCGCTGGGCGCCGAGGCGCCCTTCCACCACCTCTACCAGCGGGGGACCGCGAGCATCTTCGCGTCCATCGGGACCATCCGCCCCGAGCCCGTCGTCGACGAGAACGGCGCCGTCGTCGCCCGGCGTCGGGTCGACATGGTCTACACCATCGACGAGCGGGCGGCTGACGGCTTCTACCTGGTGCGCAGCGCCGAGGTGCTGCAGGGCCTGCTGGACGACCCGGCGGCCCTCCTGGTGCCTCCCACCGACGGCTTCCCGCCCTACGACAGGACGTAGGACCAAGGTCCCCCCAGACTGCGGACCTCGGCCTCTACTACTGACGGTAGGAAATTGAGAACCTGAAGTCAGCCACACAAACACCACGTCTCAAGGAGCTGGCTGACATGACCACCGCGACCCGCAAGAGCACCCACGTCGACAGCACGTTCGACGTCGCCCACCCCGAGCAGCACAACCTGCCCTCCGCGGCCGGCTACGCGCTCGGTGCCATGCGCATCGCCTTCGGGTTCTACTTCCTGTGGGCGTTCGTCGACAAGATGTTCGGCTTCGGCTTCGCCACCCCCGCAGAGCGTGCGGTCGTCAACGGCGGCTCCCCGACCACCGGCTATCTGTCCGGCGTCGAGGGCCCGTTCGCCGGGATGTTCAACGCGATGGCCGGCAACGGCGTCGTCGACGTTCTCTTCATGGCCGGCCTGTTCGGCATCGGCATCACCCTCGTCCTGGGCATGGGCGCCCGCGTCGGTGCCCTCTGCGGAGCCGCGATGTACGCCTTCATGTACCTCGCCTCGCTGCCCACCACGACCAACCCGGTCCTGGACGACCACTTCACCGGTGCGATCGTCATGCTGGTCATCGCCGCCATCCCGGCGTCCTGGAGCTACCTGGGCCTCGGCTCCTGGTGGGCCAAGGTCGCCCCGGCCTGGCTGCGCTGACACCCCCGGGCCCGGTGGTCTACACGGGCACGGACCACCGGAGGACGGTGCCGTGGGGCTCTCCCCGAGAGAGCTCCACGGCACCGCCGTGCTCGGAGGCGCGAGCCCGGACGTTGCCCAGCCCGCTCTCGACGGCGTCGGCCGAGATGCCGACGCCGTCGTCGCGCACGGTGACCGACAGGCGCTCGGCGGTCGCCTCCACCTGGACCGTCACGGAGCCGGCGTGCGCGTGCCGCACCACGTTGGACAGGGCCTCGCGCACCACCATGAGCACCTGGGTCTGCACCTCGTCGTCGGCGACCGAGTCGAGCGGGCCCACGAGGTGCAGGACGGGCGCGAAGCCCAGGGTCGAGGTGTAGGACTCGACCAGCTGGCGCAGGTCGGCCCGGAAGGTGCCCGCCCCCGGACGGTGCCTCAGCTCGAAGATCGTCGCCCGGATGTCGCGGATGGTCTGGTCGAGCTCGGCGACGGCACCCTCGAGGCGCTCCATCACCTCGGGCACCACGGCCCGTCTGCTGGCCCCCTGCAGGGTCAGACCGACGGCGAAGAGGCGCTGGATGACCAGGTCGTGCAGGTCGCGCGCGATGCGGTCGCGGTCCTGGAGCACCGTGAGCTGGTCGTGCTCGCGCTCGGCCTGCTCGCGGTCGAGGATGACCGAGGCGTGCAGCGCGAGGGCGCTGAGCACGTCCCGGACCTGCTGCTGGGAGACGCCGCGGGACGGTTTCCAGCCGTGCACGGCCAGCACCACGGGGTGGCCGGCGCGCGTCTCCAGCGGGACCACGCTGGTGCACACGCGGCTGTCGCTGCTGAGCTGGTCGCCCGCCGGGGTCGCCGACCAGTGCTGCGGCAGGCCCTCGCGCAGCACCTCGCCGAGGTCGGGCGCGAGCTCGGCCAGCGCCGCACCGGCCCCCTCGCCGCTCGCGGCCAGCACTCGCTGCTCCCCGTCGGGACGTGTGCCGACGATCGCGACCGCGTCGGCCGATGTCAGATCACGCACGCGCCGGGCGAGCAGCGGCAAGGTCACCTCGAGGTCGACGTGGTCGACGAGGGTCCGGTTGAGCTCCCACACCGTCTGCGTGACGTGCTCGTGCAGCTCGCTGACCCGCCGGTGCCGCAACGCCTCGACCCGCAGCCCCAGCACGGTGGCCACGGCGGCGGCGACCGCCTGCTCCCGGTGGGCGGGCAGGACGTCCCACCGCGCCAGCACCAGGGTCGCGAAGTCCTGGCCGGCGACCCGCACGGGTGCCCGCACCAGCGGGCTGTCGGCCTCGTCCCCGGGGCGGCCCTCGAGCACGGCGACGGCCAGCGGGTCGTCGTCGGGGATCCCGTCCGTGGCGACCTGGGCGTACCACCCCGGGTGGGTCTCGTCGTCGATCGCCAGCAGGGCGGCCCCGGCGCCGCTGAGCGACCGCGCGAGCCGCAGGCCGCGGCGCATCAGGTCACCGGCCTCCTCGGCGTCGCCCAGCTGCTCGACCGCGCGCAGGATCCGCAGGGCCTCGTCGGCCGTCGCGGCGGCCGGGTTCGTCGCGTCCATCGGAGGACACGCTAGTCCAGGGCCGGGACGGGCAGGCCCGGGCAGGGCGTGGGCGGGAGAGCGACGGTGGACGGCGGACGCGCCCCGCCGGGGCGCGGGGCACGGCATACCCTGGTCCGCGAACCGCGTCCCCTGCGCCGGAAGGCCCCGATGAACCCCCGCCGCGCCCTCTCCGGGCTCCTCGCCATCGCACCGCTCGCGGTGCTCCTGGTCGTCGTCGTCCTGCTGCCCCCGCCCGCGCGGGTGCCGACCCACTGGTCCGGCGGCGGTCCGGACGCCTGGGCCGCGGGGCCGTCCTTCCTCTCCGGAGTGCTGACGGTGACCGTCCTGAGCGCCATCGCGGCGGCCGCCACGGCGGTGCTGCAGCGTGCCGTGCCGCAGGCCTGGTCGCGCTGGATCGTCACCGCGGGTGCGGCCGTGGGCTGGGGCGCCGTGGTCGTCTACGTCGTCACGGTCTGGCGGGCGCGGCTCGACGGGCCGGACGCCGTCGACGAGGCGTGGGTGCTGCTGGCCCTCCTCGCCGCCGTCATCGGCGGGGCGGGGGCGTATGCCGTGCACGGGCGCCGGGTGCCCTCCGCCGCCGAGCTGCGGGAGCGGATCCCGGACCGGGCCCGCACGCAGCCGGTGCGCGGGCGGGCGGTGGGGCCGGTCGAGCCATGGAGCACCGAGGTCTCCTCGACCACGCTGCGGGTGATCGGCTGGGGCATGCTCGTCGTCTTCCTGGCGGTCGTGACGCTCATGGTCACGATGGGGGAGAGCCTGGCCTTCGTCGCGCTCGTGGTGGTCGCCGTCGGTGGCGCAGCCGTGCTGGCGCTCTCCTGGTCCGCGGTGCGGCTGTCGGTCGACGCCGACGGCCTCCAGGTGCGCTCGCGCGTGGCGCCGGTGCGCCTCACCCGGATCGCCGCCGAGGACGTGGCGGGTGTCGAGGTGCTCGACCTCGACCCGATGGCCTGGGGCGGGATCGGGTTGCGCGTGCTGCCGGAGCGGACCGCCTACATCGCCAACGGCGGCCCCGGCATCGTGGTGTGGAAGCGCGACGGGCGCCGGCTCGCGCTGCAGGTCACCGAGGGTGACGCCGCGGCGCGAGCCGGCGCCCGCACGCTGCTCCAGGCCGCCGGTCAGCGGCTGGGGGAGACCTCCGGCTCGGTCTGAGCCTCCGGCGCCTCGGGGGCCTCGGGGTCGACGTCGACGGTGCCGGTGGCCGGGGCCACCGCGACGGTGCGCTCCAGCTTGGCGCCCTCCACGTCGACGTCAGGCAGGATCTTGTCGAGCCAGCGCGGCAGCCACCAGGCCTTCTCGCCGAGCAGCGTCATCACGGCCGGGGTCAGGGTCATCCGGACCAGGAAGGCGTCGACGAGCACGCCGATCGCCAGGCCCATGCCGATCGGGCGGACCATCGCCAGGTGTGCCCAGACGAATCCGGCGAACACCGAGATCATGATGATCGCGGCCGCGGTGACGACCCGCGCGCTGTGGTTGAAGCCGGTGACGACCGCGGTCCGGGCGTCCGTGCCGTGCACGTGCTCCTCGCGCATCGCCGAGACCAGGAAGACCTGGTAGTCCATCGCCAGCCCGAAGAGGATGCCGATGAGCAGGATGGGCAGGAACGACAGGATCGGCCCGGGCTCGTGCACGTCGAAGATCGGCGACAGGTGGCCCAGCTGGTAGACCGCGACGACGGCGCCGAAGGCCGCGACCACGCTGAGGAGGAAGCCACCGGTGGCCAGCAGCGGGATCACGATCGAGCGGAAGACCAGCAGCAGCAGGATGAGCGAGAGGCCCACGACCACGAGGAGGTAGATCGGCAGCGCGTCGGCCAGCTGGCCCGAGATGTCGATGTTGGCGACCGTCTGGCCGGTGATGCCGATCGTCGCGCCGTGGTCGGCACCGATCTGCTCGACGGTGTCCGAGAGCCGGTGCACGAGGTCCTCGGTCGAGGCCTCCGCAGGGCCGCCCTCGGGCTGCACCTGGAAGGCGAGCACGTCGCGGTCGTCGTTGACGCCGGCGGGCAGCACTCGGACGACGCCGTCGACGGCCGCCAGGTCCTCGGCGATGTCGGCCTGCGCCTCGAGCAGCGCGGTCTCGCCGTCGGCCACCGGGGCGTCGAGCTCGGCCACGGCGATGATCGGGCCGTTGGCGCCGGCGCCGAACTCCTCGCGGACGGTGTCGTAGGTGAGGTAGGCCGAGGAGCCGTCGGGCTCGGAGCTGCCGTCGGGCAGGCCGAGGCGCAGCTGCCCGGTCGGGTAGCCCAGGCCGGCGACCAGCGCCAGCACGGCGAGGATGGCCAGCCAGGGACGGCGCTGCACGATCGCGGCCCAACCCTTGGTGGTGTCCTCGGGCTCGTGGTGGGGCTCGTCGGCGGCGGCCCGCTCGGCGAGGCGCGTGCGCGTCTCGGCCAGCGTGGCGCGGGCCTTGCGCGGCAGCACCTTGTCACCCATGAGGGAGAGGGCGGCCGGGGTCAGGGTGATGGCGACGAGCACCGCGATCGCCACGGTCGCGGCCGCGACCAGGCCCATGACGCCGAGGAAAGGGATGCCGGTGAGCGTGAGCGCGGCGAGCGCGATGATCACCGTCAGGCCGGCGAAGGTCACCGCATTGCCGGAGGTGCCGACCGCGAGCGCGATCGACTCGCGCACCGGCATGCCCCGGCGCAGCTGCTGGCGGTGGCGGTTGATGAGGAAGAGCGAGTAGTCGATGCCGACCGCCAGACCGAGCATCAGCGCCAGCACCGGGGTGATCGACATCATGTCCACCCACGTCGAGAGCGCCAGGGCGCCGGTGAGGCCGACCCCCACGCCGACGAGCGCCATGAGGAGCGGAAGGCCCGCGGCCACGAGGGTGCCGAGCATGACCATGAGCACGACGCCGGCGAAGACCAGGCCGAGCACCTCGCCGGGGCCGAGCAGGCTGTTGAGGTCGTCGGTGATCTCCTTGGAGAAGGTGACGGTGATGCCGTCGTCGACCAGCTCGCCACCGATCTGCTGGATCGCCTCGGTGGTCTCCGGCGGGATGAGGCCGCCGGCGTCCTGCACGGACAGCTGGGTCATCGCGACCGTGGCGTCCTCGTTGACGAGGCGGAAGCCCTCGGTGAGGTCGGCCATCCGGCGGCCGACGGCGACGGCGGCCTCGCCCTCCTCGAGCTCGGTGCGACCGTCGGCGAGCTCCTGCTCGCCGTCGGCGATCTGCGCCTCGGCCTCCTCGAGCTGGGTGCGGCTCTCCTCCAGCTGCGCCTCGCCGGCGGCCAGCTCGGCCTCACCGGCCTCGAGCTGCTGGCGCTGCGCGTCGATCTGCGCCTGGCCGGCGTCGAGCTGGGCACGGGCGGCGGCGGCCTGCTCCGGCGGGACCATCCCGGCGGCGGCCCCGGCCTCGAGCTGCTGGCGCTGCGCGTCCAGGTCGGCCTGGGCGGCCTCCAGCTGCGTCCGGCCGGCCTCGAGCTGGGCCCGGCTCTCCTCGAGCTGGGCCTCGCCCGCCTCGAGCTGCTCCCGACCGTCGGCGACCTGCTGGCGGGCCTCCTCGAGGTCGGCCTCGCCCTGCTCCAGCTGGGCGCGCCCGTCGTCGAGCTCGGCCTGGCCGTCGGCGAGGTCGTCCTCGGTCGAGTCGATCTCGGCCTGCGCGACGAAGGGGTCGGTGGCGGTGACGTCGGGCAGCTCGTTCCAGCGCTCGACGGCCCCGGCGACGGCCTCCTCCTGCTCCGCGGTGAACGGCGCGTCGGTGGAGAAGACGATCGTGCCGGTCGTGCCGGCCGCCTCGGGGATCTCCTCCTGGAGGGTCTCCAGCACGGCCTCGAACCGGCTGCCGGGGATGGAGAACTCGTTGGACAGCGGCTTGGCGAGCGTGAGCATGCCCGTCAGCGTCAGGGCGAGCAGCGCGGCCCAGGCGACGACGACGCGCCACGGGTGCCGGGCGCACCAGCGGCCCAGGCGGTGCAGGAGGGTGGCCACGGGGGGTCCTTTCAGATGGTGGTGCAGGAAGGTGCGGGCCCGGCAGGACGTCGCTGGCTCACCGGGAGGGGGAAGAGGGGGTCAGGGGGCGGCCCAGCCGGCCGAGGCATGGGCGAGCGCGCGGTCGAGCTCGCCGTGGAAGGCGGCCACGGCCGTCGCGTCGACGGGAGCGCCGGGGGCGCGGCCCGCCAGCCACGACTGCTCCGCGGCGGCGAAGCAGCCCATGATCGTGGTCGCCAGGGTGGCGACGTAGAGGTCGTCGGTGCCGGCCGGGAGACGGCTGGTCAGCTCGTGCTGCAGCCATGCCCCCTTGTCGGCCCAGATCGAGCGTTCCAGCGCCAGGAGCGACTCGCTGGCGTGGCGGTCGGTGGCGTGCAGGTTGAGCACGGCCAGCCAGTCGAGCAACTCCCCGGGCAGGCTCACCCGACGCAGCAGGGCGCGCACCTGCTCGACGGGGGAGGTGCCCTCGTCGAGCGGGCCGAGCGCCTCGACGAGCCGCTCGGTGCCCGCGCCGATGACCTCGGAGATCACGGCGGGGACGCCCGAGAAGTAGTTGAAGAAGGTCCGGCGGGAGACGCCCGCGGTGGCGGCGATCTGGTCCACCGTCACCTGGTCGACCGGGCGCTCACCGACGAGCTCGCGCAGCGCGGTGATGATGGACTCCCTCGTGCGGACCTTGTTGAGCTCACGGCGGCTCACGGTCGTCTGGGTCACCCGTCCAGTCTAGGAAGAGTTTGCACACCGTGCAAATCTGCACCGGGTGCAAGGATGCTGCGCCGGGGTAGGGCGTCGACGGCGCGCCGGCGCTGCCTCAGGCGATCTCGTGGGCGCGGACGAGGGTGGTGCTGGCGGCGGTGGCGACATATCCCACGGTGGCCAGGCTGACGGCCGCGGCGCCGACGAAGGCCACCGGCAGGCCCCAGATCTCGCCGACGACCCTGCCCGTGAGAGCGCCGAGCGGCATGAGCCCGTAGCCGATCATCCCCGAGGCTC
This sequence comes from Ornithinimicrobium humiphilum, assembly GCF_006716885.1. NCBI lineage: Bacteria > Bacillati > Actinomycetota > Actinomycetes > Micrococcales > Ornithinimicrobiaceae > Ornithinimicrobium > Ornithinimicrobium humiphilum. The sequence goes on along the minus strand of NZ_VFPU01000001.1, from coordinate 2,736,190 downwards.
CGCCCACCCGGCCCAGCCGGTCGGTGGGCACGAGGCGCTGACGGAGGGTCCGCCCCACCACGTTGCCCACCATGTTGGTCAGCCCGACGACGAGGAAGGCCGCCCCGATGGCCGGGGCGGTCGGCAGCAGCACCGGCACGAGGAGCAGCCCGGAGTTGACGGCCCAGCAGCCGACGAGCAGCGGCACCTCGGGGATGCGGCGGACCAGCGGCTCGGCGACGACCGCCCCCGTGACGGCGCCGACCGCCAGCACGGCGAGCAGGAGGGGGAACTGCTGAGGCTCGAGGCCCACCCCCGAGCCCGGCCCCACCATCCAGAGCACGAAGACCGCGAAGTAGGCGGTGCTGGCGAAGTTGAGGGTCGAGGAGGCCGCCGACCGGTGCCCCGAGGAAGCTGTTCATGACCTGCTCGGTCCCCATCACCCGGCTGTTGGCCGCCGAGAGGCGGGAGCGGGGCGCCAGCTGGGGGATGATCGAGGACCCGGCCAGGTCGACGAAGACCTGGGTGACGCCGTAGAGCGCGACGCCCGCGACGAGCAGCGGCAGCGTGAGGTGGTCGGCCGCGACCGTCCAGGTCAGGCCCGCGAGCAGCAGGACCCGGAGGCCCGCCCCGGCGAGCTGCACGTGACGGCGGTCGAGCCGGTCCACGACCACGCCGCCGAGGTGGACCCCGAAGGCCCGTCCGAGCGGCTCGACCGCGGCGGCGTCGGCGGGTCGGAGACGCGCAGCACCTCCGAGATGACCCAGGAGGAGGCGGCGGACCTGGCCCGGGCGCTCGCCAAGGTGCTGGCCCGTCACACCGACGCCGCCAAGGAGCGGCGCGAGGCCGAGCGGTCCGGCGAGGCGCCGGCCGAGGCCGGGCCCACGCGACGGCTGCGCGTCTACCTCGACGTCTTCCCGCTCGTCGACGACGACTGAGCGGCGGCTCCGCCGGGGCGCGCCGTGTCAGGTCGCGGTCGGCGGGCCGTCAGGGGCAGCGGGGCTGCTGGCCGAGCGACTCGTCGAGCTCGTCGGGGTCGCGGGGCGCGTCCTCGGCCGGCGTCTGCGCCGCGGTCTCCGCCTGCGCCGCCTCCTCAGCCGCGGCCGCGGCCGCGGCGCGCCTGCCGTCGCGCCGGCTGCGGCCGGCCGCGCCGAGCATGTCGACGGTGAGGATCACGAGGGCGAGCCACACGAGGGCGAAACCGATCCAGCGCGAGCCGGGCACGTGCTCGCCCATCACCACGACGCCGATGAGCAGCTGGAGGACGGGCGTGAGGAACTGCAGCAGCCCGACGGTCGAGAGGGGGACGCGCGAGGCGGCGGCCGCGAAGAGCAGCAGGGGGACGGCGGTGGCGACGCCCGTGCTGACCATCAGCAGGGTATGGCCGGTGCCCTCGCCCAGGAAGGTCGTCTCGCCGCGGCTGCCGAGCCAGACGAGGATGACGACCGCGATCGGCAGGATCGCCAGCGACTCGCCCGCGAGGGAGCGGAGCGCGGAGAGCGTGATGCCCAGACGGTTCTTCAGCAGGCTGTAGCTGGCGAAGGTGAAGGCCAGCGCGAGGGAGACCCACGGCGGCCGGCCGTAGTCGATCGTCAGGTAGACGGCCGCGGCCGCGCCCAGGCCGACGGCCACCCACTGCGGGCGGCGCAGCCGCTCGCGCAGCACGAGGACGCCGAGGGCGACCGTGACCAGCGGGTTGAGGAAGTAGCCGAGCGCGGCCTCGGTCACGTGACCGGACAGCACGGCATAGGTGTAGATGCCCCAGTTGGTGGCGATGAGCAGCCCGGCCCCCGCGACGCCGAGCGCGCGGCGGGGCGTGCGGGCCAGGTCGACGACCCAGCGCACGTCGCGCAGGACCACGAGCACGATCGCGCAGAGCAGGAGGGTCCACACGATGCGGTGGGCCACGATCTCCCACGGCCCGGCGGGGCGCAGGATCGCGAAGTAGAGGGGGAAGACGCCCCACAGCAGGTAGGCGAGGAAGCCGTAGGCAGTGCCCTGCTGGTGCCGCTGCTGCTGCGCCTCGCTCACTCCACCAGGGTCCGCTCGCCCTCGGCCCGCAGCGCGTCGCCCGCGGCGGGCGTCGGACCGTCGGTCCGCTCGCCGTCCAGGGTCTGCTCGGCCTCGCCCGCGCGGGTGCCGTCGACGGTCCAGGTGTCGGGGCCGTGCAGCAGGCGGGCCAGGCGCTCCTCGCCCGAGACCCCGGCGTCGGCCGAGACCGCGGCCTCGACCTGCTCGCGGACGAGGTCGTCGTAGGTGGGCCGCTCCACCTGGCGGAAGATGCCCATCGGCACGTGCTGCATCGTCGGGTCGTCCAGGCGCGAGAGCGCGAAGGCGGTCGACGGGTCGTCGGCGGCCGGGTCGTGCACGACGACGCGCGCGGGGTCGGTGCCGGCCTCGGTCACGACGACCATCCGGCCCTGCTCGTCGCGGACCACGACGTTGTCGGGACCGACGCGGACGGGCTCGCCGGCGCGCAGGTGCGCGATGCGGGCGGTGGCCTCGTCGCGGTCCTTGAGCAGCTGGAAGGCGCCGTCGTTGAAGATCGGGCAGTTCTGGTAGATCTCGACCAGGGCGGTGCCGCGGTGGGCCGCGGCCGCGCGCAGGACCTCGGTGAGGTGGGCGCGGTCGGAGTCCATGGTGCGGGCCACGAAGGTCGCCTCGGCGCCCAGCGCCAGGGAGACCGGGTTGAAGGGCCGGTCCACCGACCCGGCGGGCGTCGACTTGGTGATCGCGCCGACCTCGGAGGTGGGGGAGTACTGGCCCTTGGTCAGCCCGTAGATCTTGTTGTTGAACAGCAGGATCGTGAGGTTGACGTTGCGCCGCATCGCGTGGATGAGGTGGTTGCCGCCGATGGAGAGGGCGTCGCCGTCACCGGTGACGACCCAGACGGAGAGGTCCTCGCGGGCGGTGGCCAGCCCGGTGGCGATCGCCGGGGCGCGGCCGTGGATCGAGTGCATCCCGTAGGTGTCGAGGTAGTACGGGAAGCGGGAGGAGCAGCCGATGCCGGAGACGAAGACGATGTTCTCCCGGCGCAGGCCCAGCTCGGGCAGGAAGCCCTGGACCGCCGCGAGCACGGCGTAGTCGCCGCAGCCGGGGCACCAGCGCACCTCCTGGTCGGAGGTGAAGTCCCTCTTGGTGAGCCGCTCGCCCTCGGGCAGCCGGGGGACGGCCCCGGTGCCGCTGCGGGGGATCGGCATACCGATGTCGATGGTCACGCGCGTGCCTCCGTCGTCGCGTCCGCCACCTCGAGCAGGTGGGCGTGGATGACCTCCGCGAGCTCGGCCGCGGTGAAGGGCAGCCCGCGCACCGCGGTGTGGCTCTGCACGTCCACGAGGTAGCGGGCGCGCAGCAGCAGGGCGAGCTGGCCGAGGTTCATCTCGGGGAGCAGCACCCGGTCGTAGCGCCGCAGCACGTCGCCGAGGTTGCTCGGGAAGGGGTTCAGGTGGCGCAGGTGGGCACGGGCCACCCGGGCGCCGGTGGTGCGGGCGAGCCGGGTGGCCGCCGCGATCGGGCCGTAGGTCGAGCCCCACCCGAGCACGAGCAGGCGCGCGTCGCCGGTGGGGTCGTCGACCACCAGGTCGGGTATGGAGTCGGCGATGCGGTCGATCTTCGCCTGCCGCAGCCGCACCATCCGGTCGTGGTTGGCCGGGTCGTAGGAGATGTGGCCGGTGACGTCCGCCTTCTCGATGCCGCCGATGCGGTGCTCCAGGCCCGGGGTGCCCGGGACCGCCCACGGGCGGGCGAGCGTGAGCTCGTCGCGCAGGAACGGGTGGAAGACGGGCTCGCCGGACTCGTCGGTCGCGTTGGGGACCGTGGCCTTCTCGACCGTCAGGTCGAGCAGGCTGTCGACGGAGGGGATCGCCCACGGCTCGGAGCCGTTGCCCAGGTAGCCGTCGGACAGCAGGATCACCGGGGTCCGGTAGGTGGTCGCGATGCGCACCGCCTCCAGGGCCGAGGTGAAGCAGTCGCTCGGGGACTGGGCGGCCACGACCGCGACCGGCGACTCGCCGTTGCGGCCGTACATCGCCTGCAGCAGGTCGGCCTGCTCGGTCTTGGTAGGCAGACCGGTGGAGGGGCCGCCGCGCTGGATGTCGATGACGACGAGCGGGAGCTCGGTCGAGACGGCCAGGCCGATGGTCTCGCTCTTGAGGGCCAGGCCCGGGCCGGAGGTCGTCGTGACGCCCAGCGCCCCGCCGAAGGAGGCGCCCAGCGCCATGCCGACGGCGGCGATCTCGTCCTCGGCCTGCAGCGTCGTCACGGCGTGCTGCTTGAGCGCGGACAGCTGGTGGAGGATGTCGGAGGCCGGGGTGATGGGGTAGGACCCCAGCACCAGCGGCAGGCCGGAGCGCTCGGCGGCCGCGACGAGGCCGAGGGCCATCGCCTGGTTGCCGGTGATCGTCCGGTAGGTGCCCGGGGCCATCGGCGCCGGCGCCACCTCGTAGCGGACCGCGAACGCCTCGGTGGTCTCGCCGTAGGCGTGGCCGGCGCGCAGCGCGACGAGGTTGGCCTCGAGGATCTGCGGGGCACGGGCGAACTTGGCGCGCAGGAAGGCCTCGGTGCCGGCGGTGTCGCGGGAGTAGAGCCAGGACAGCAGGCCCAGGGCCAGCATGTTCTTGGCGCGTTCCTTCTCCTTGCGCGTCAGCTCGAAGTCGGCCAGCGCGTCCACGGTCATGCTCGTCAGCGGCAGCGCGTGCACGGAGAAGCCGGCGGTGGTCAGCGAGCCGTCCTCGAGGGGGTTGACCGCGTAGCCCACCTTGGCGAGGTTGCGCTTGGTGAACTCGTCGGCGTTGGCGATGATCGTCGCCCCCGGGCGAAGGTCGCCGAGGTTGGCCCTGAGCGCCGCGGGGTTCATCGCGACGAGCACGTCGGGCGCGTCGCCCGGCGTGGCGATCTCGTGGTTGGCGAAGTGCAGCTGGAAGCTCGAGACGCCCGGGAGGGTCCCCTGGGGCGCGCGGATCTCGGCCGGGAAGTTGGGCAGGGTCGACAGGTCGTTTCCGAGCGAGGCGGTGTCCGAGGTGAACCGGTCACCGGTCAGCTGCATACCGTCGCCGGAGTCGCCGGCGAAGCGGATCACCACCCGGTCGAGCTGGGTCAGGGGAGTGGAGGACATATCACGCATTAGCCTACGCCTCCGTAGCGAAAAGGATCGAATCCGCCCCGTGGCACGTCAGGGCCGCTCCGCGTGCCCGGGGCGCGGGCCTCGGGCGGCCTCGAGAACGTCCTGCAGCGTGCCGTCGGCGAGCGCCCGGACGAGGCCGTCGACGGCGTCCTCGACCTGGTCGTACATCGCGGCGTAGGCCTCCCGCGGGTGGCCCCACGGGTCCGGCACGTCGCGGACGCCCTCGGGGGCGTCGCTCGCGAAGGCGCCCAGGCGCACCACCTTGGCGGCGTCCTCGGGCGTGCGGGCGAGAGCCAGCACGTCGGCCTCGTTGTCGGAGTCCATGACGAGCACCAGGTCGGCCCGGTCGAAGTGGTCGGGGGCGAACTGCTCGGCGACCGAGCCGAAGGAGTAGCCCCGGTGCTCGCCCTCGGCCCGGGAGAGCTCGTGCGGGCGGGTGCCCACGTGGTAGTCGGCGGTGCCGGCGGAGGAGACCGTGACGTCGTCCAGGCCGGCCTCGGCGAGCCGGTGCAGGAGGACGGCCTCCGCGGCGGGCGAGCGGCAGATGTTGCCGAGGCAGACGGTCAGCAGGTGCATGGGCCCAGTCTCCCAGGCGGGCGCCCGCCGGCCTGACAGGATGGCCGCATGTCGACCGGTACCCCCTCGCGCACCACGCACGACCGCCGGCCCGGCTTCCGCAAGGAGCTGGCCGGTGCACCGCCGCTGTTCTTCGAGCGCGAGGCCGCGGGCCTGCGGGCGCTCGCCGCGGCCGGGGCCCGGGTGCCGGAGGTCCTCGCGGTGGACAGCACGAGCATCACGCTGGCGTGGGTCGGCCAGGGCCACGAGCGCACGCCCGCCACCGAGGCCCGCTTCGGGCGCGAGCTCGCCGCGCTGCACCGGACCACTGGGGAGCGGTGGGGCGCGGTGGACGGCGAGCCCACGGCATACCTGGGCGCCTGTCCGGTCGACCTGGCGCCGAGCGACAGCTGGCACGAGTCCTGGGTGGAGCGGCGGGTCGTGCCGCTCGCCCGGCGGGCGGCCGACGAGGGGCGTCTCGACCCTGCGACCGCGGTGCTCGCGGAGCGGATCACGCCCGAGCAGCTCGGGCCGGCCGAGCCTCCGACCCTCGTGCACGGGGACCTGTGGGGCGGCAACCGGCTCCTCGACCCGCACGGCGACAGCTGGCTGATCGACCCGTGCGCACACCTGGGGCACCGCGAGGTGGACCTGGCGATGATGCAGCTCTTCGGCGGCTTCAGCGGGCGGGTCTACGCCGCCTACGTCGAGGCCTTCCCCCTGGCGGAGGGCTATGCCGAGCGCCTGCCGGTCTACCAGGCGGTGCCGTTGCTGGTCCACGCGCTGCTCTTCGGGGGCGGCTACGGCGTGCAGGCCGGCGACGCGCTGCAGGCGGCGGCGGCATGAGCGCCGTGGCGCCGCGGTCCGACGCGGAGGTTCCGGCCTACCTCGACGCGCTCGGGCTGCCCGGTCTGGCCGACGTCCACGTGCACTTCCACCCCGAGCGGCTCCTCCGGCGCATCTGGGCCTACTTCGACGACGCCGAGCAGCACTACGGCACGCCCTGGCCGATCCACTACCAGACGTCCGAGGAGGAGCGCCTGCGCACGCTCGAGCGGCTCGGCGTGCGGGCCGTGCCGGCGCTGACCTACGCCCACCGCCCCGATATGGCCGCCGACCTCAACGTGTGGTGCCGGTCCTTCGCCGACGCCCACCCGCAGGTGCTGCGGTGCGCCACCCTCTACCCGGAGGAGGGCGTGACGGACTACGTCGAGGAGGCGGTCCGCGACGGGCTGCAGCTGGTCAAGGTGCACGTCACCGTCAGCGAGCTCGCCCCCGACGACGAGGTGCTCGACGGCGCGTGGTCGGTGCTGGAGCGGGCCGGGGTGCCGGTGGTGCTGCACGCCGGGCACGGGCCGCGGGCCGGTCGCTTCAGCGGACCGGAGCGGGTGGCGCGCCTGCTCGCGGACCACCCGGACCTGACCCTCGTCGTCGCGCACATGGGGATGCCCGACTACGACGAGTTCGCCGACCTCGTCGAGGCCTACGACCGGGTGCACCTGGACACCACGATGGTCGGCACCGACTTCATGGAGCGGCTCGCGCCGGTGCCGCCGCGCTTCCTCGGGCGGCTGGCCGAGCTGCGGCCCCGCGTCGTGCTCGGCACCGACTTCCCGAACATCCCCTACCCCTACGCCCACCAGCTCGAGGCCCTGCACCGGTGGAGGCTGGGCGAGGACTGGCTGCGCGACGTGCTGTGGACGAACGGACGGCGGCTGCTCGGGCTGGACGAGGAGCCGGTGACCCAGGGCTGGTGACGTCCGGTGGGCCGTCACGCCCCGGCGAGCACCTCGCGCAGTCGCTCCGCGAACTCCCGGGGCCTTCCCGGCCAGGGGCCGTCCTCGGCGCCGAAGCCGCCGTGGTGGCTGGGGAAGACGACGGCCTCCTGGCCGAGCAGGGCGGCCGTCGCCCGGGCCGTCCGCGCGGTGAGGGTGTCGCCGGTCTCCTCCCCGACGGCCAGCACGATCCTGGTGGGGGCCGCGCGGAGCGCCTCGACGTCCGGCACGAAGTCGGTCACCTCGGTCGAGCGGTCGCCGAGCAGCGGGTCGTCGCGGGAGCCGTCGTCCTCGGTCGGCAGCCCGAACTGCGCGGGGTCCGGGGCCGGCGCGCGCAGGTAGTCCTCGGTGAACTCGCCCTGCCACATGGTCATGGCGAGGAAGGACGCCATGCCCGCGCCCCAGCCGCGAGCCTCGTAGACGTCCGTCGTGGCCGCGCTGGCACGCCGCGCCAGGTCCGCGTCGGGGAGCACCCCGAGGATCGGGGGCTCGTGCGCGACGAGGGTGGCGACGTCCTGCGGGTGCGCGGCGACGAGCGCGAGCGCCGTCACCGCCCCGCCGCTGCTGGCGAAGACGTCGACCGGTCCGGTGCCTAGCTCCTGGACGAGGGCGTGGAGGTCCTCGGCCTGCGCGGTCGGCGAGTTGGTCACCTCACCGTCGCTGCGCGTGCTCCGCCCCAGGCCCCGGGGGTCGTAGGTGACCACGGTCCGGTCCGGGAACCGGTCCGCGAGCGCCCGGAAGCCGCTGGCGTCCATGGGCTGCCCGACCATGAGCAGCACGGGCTGCCCGTCGGCGGGCGGCAGCGGACCGTCGACGTCGTAGACCAGGGTCGCGCCGGGGATGGAGAGGGAGTGCTCGTCAGCCATGTCGGGTCCGACCCGCGCCGGACCCCGGACTCATCGGTCAGCCGAGGCGGGGCGTCGGCGTGAACGCGATGGGGTAGCGGATCGCGCCGGTGTTGCCCGACATCGGCAGCCACTCGCCGAGGCCGTCGGGGCGGGCGTCGGGCATCCGCGCGGCGAGCACGGGCAGGGCGACGGCCATGTCCATGCGGGCGACCCAGTGGCCGAGGCAGTGGTGGACGCCGCCGCCGAAGCCCATGTGCATCGGGTGCTCGACGGTGATGTCGAAGGACGGGTCGGGGTGCGAGCGGGGGTCGGTGCCGGCGCTGTGCGAGAGCACCTGGACGACGTCGCCCTCCTTGAGCACCAGGCCGTCGCCGAGGTCGACGTCCGCGAGCGCCTCCCGCGTGATCCAGGTGACCGTCGGGTTGACCCGCATGACTTCCTCGACGGCATTACGGCCCAGCTCGGGTCGCTCGGCGAGCAACCTCCACTGGTCGGGGTGGGCCAGCAGGGTGCGCAGCGCGAGCGTGATCTGGTTGCGCGTCGTCTCCATCCCCGCGAAGACGAGGAAGACCAGGGCGACCGAGAGCTCCTCGCGGGAGAGGCGTCCCTCCTGCTGGTTGCGGACGAGATCGGAGACCAGGTCGTCGCGCGGGTGGGCGGTGCGGTCGCGCACCACCTCGTCGCAGTAGCCGTAGAGCCCCTCCAGGGCGGCCTCGATCCGGGGCAGGTCCTCCTTGATGCGCACGCCGAAGCACTTGCCCAGGTCGTCGGCCCAGTGCGCGACCTGGACCCACTCGCTCTCGGGCAGGCCGACGAGACGGCACAGGATGCGGGAGGAGTAGGGCTCGGCGAACTCCTTGACCAGCTCGACCGACCCGCGCTCGCTGAAGCCGTCGACCAGCTCGTGCGCCAGCGCGGTGAAGCCCGGCACCATCGGCGTGATCGCGCTCTGCTTGAAGGCCGGGTTGAGCAGCCGGCGCAGCCGCAGGTGGTCCTGGCCCTCGAGGCTGAGCAGCACCTTGTGCCACCAGTCGCTGAACAGGCCGGAGGTGATGCCGTTCTGCGCGGGCCACTGCGCGTTGCCCTGCCGGAAGCGGCGGTCCTTGAGCAGGGCGGTGACCTCCGCGTGCCGCAGCACGGCATATCCGTAGCTGGTGCGGGCCCACCACGACTCCTCACGGGCGTCGATCACGTCCGGGCCGGTCACGTCGAAGGCCGGGTCGGCGAGGTCGAGGAACCGGGGGCTGCGCGTCTCCATGGCCAGATGCTAGGGACCGGGGTATGCCGTGTCCCCGGCGGGTGGGGAACTGGCGACGTGGGGCGGTGGGTGCCTCGCGGGGAACAGGTCCGCGGACGCCGAAGGGTCCGGACCACCCCCCCGGTGGTCCGGACCCTTCGGCGACAGAGATCAGGAACGGGCGGAGATGACCGTGCCCGAGTAGGTCTCCTCGATGAACTGCGCGACCTCGTCGGAGGCGAGCAGCTCGGCCAGCTTGACGATGCGCGGGTCGTCCTCGTCGCCGGCGCGGACGACGAGCAGGTTGGCGTAGGGGTTGCCCTCCGGTGACTCCGCGGCGATGGCGTCCTCGGCCGGGGACAGGTCGGCCTCGATCGCGTAGTTGCCGTTGATGACGGCGGCGTCGACGTCGGGCAGGCTGCGGGGCAGCTGCGCGGCCTCGATCTCGACGAACTTCAGGTTCTTCGGGTTGGTCTCGACGTCGAGCACGGTGGCCGAGGCCTCGCCGGTGTCGGCCAGGGTGATCAGGCCCTGGTCGGCCAGCAACTGGAGGGCGCGGGCACCGTTGGTCGGGTCGTTGGGGATGGCGACCTGGGCGCCCTCGGCCAGCTCGTCGACGGAGCCGACCGTGTCGGAGTAGAGGCCGAGCGGCTCGAGGTGCACCGGGGTGACGGCGACGAAGTCGTAGCCGGCGGCGGCCTTCTGCTCCTCCAGGTAGGGCTCGTGCTGGAAGTAGTTGGCGTCGAGCGAGCCGTCGTCGAGGGCGACGTTGGGCTGCACGTAGTCGGTGAACTCGACGAGCTCGAGGTCGATGCCGGCCCCCTCGGCGAGCTCGTCGTCGACGAACTGGAGGATCTCGGCGTGCGGGACGGGGGAGACGCCGACCTTGAGCGGGGCGTCGGCGGAGGCCTCCGCGCCGGCGTCGGCGTCGGAGCCGCAGGCGGTCAGCGCGAGGGCGCCGACGAGGAGGACGGGGACGAGGGAGCGGGCGGTGCGCACGGGCTTTTCCTTCTGTTCTTCTGCGTGGGTATGGAGTGGAGCGGGGTCGGGCGGTGCGGTCAGAAGGCCGCGACGACGGCGCCGTCGTAGGTGGCGTCGATGTACTGGCGGACCTCGTCGGAGGTCAGCAGCTCCAGGAGCTTGACGATCCGCGGGTCCTGCTCGTCGCCGGTGCGGACGACGAGCTGGTTGGCGTAGGTGCGGTCGGAGGTGTCCTCGGCCACGAGCGCGTCGCGCTGGGGCGAGAGGTCGGCGTCGAGGGCGTAGTTCCCGGGGACGGCCGCGACGTCCACGTCACCGAGGCTGCGGGGCAGCTGGGCTGCCTCGACCTCCTCGAACCGCAGGTCCTTGGGGTTGTCGGTGACGTCGAGCAGCGTCGGCACGGCGGCGTCGGGGTCGGCGAGGGTGATGAGGCCCTCCTGCGCCAGCAGCTTCAGACCGCGCGAGCCGTTCACCGGGTCGTTGGGGATCGCCACGGTGGCGCCCTCCGGCAGCGCGTCGAGCGAGTCGGCGGTGCGGGAGTAGAGGCCCATCGGCTGGAAGCTGATCGTGCCCAGACCGGTGAAGTCGTAGCCGGCCTGCTCGATCTGGTCGGCCAGGAAGACGCCGTGCTGGTAGTAGTTGGCGTCCACGTCGCCGGTGTCGAGGGCGGCATTGGGCTGGACGTAGTCGGTGAACTCGACGATCTCGAGGTCGAGGCCCGCCTCGGGGGCCAGCTCCTCGTCGACGAACTGGAGGATGTCGGCGTGCGGCACGGGGGTGACCGCCACGCGCAGCGGGCCGGAGGCGTCGGTCTGCTCGGTCTCGTCGCCGCCGCAGGCGGTGAGGGCGAGGGAGGCGGTCAGGGCGGTGGCGGCCAGGGCGAGGGCGCGGGTGGAGAGCATGGGGGATCCCTTTCGGGCGGGAGGGGCGGAGGACGGCGGGAGAGGTCGGGCGGGGACGAGCGTCAGCGGTGCGCGAGGCGCCGGGCGAGCCGGTCGCCGGCGGACTGCAGCACCTGGACGACGACGAGGAGCACGACGACGCAGGCGACGGTCACGGCAGTGTCGAAGCGCTGGTAGCCGTAGCGGATGGCGAAGTCGCCGAGCCCGCCGCCACCGATGGCACCGGCCATCGCGGAGTAGGAGATGAGGGCGACGACGGTCACGGTCGCTGCCGCGACCAGGCCGGGCCGGGCCTCGGGCAGCAGCACCGTCCGCACGATCTGGCGGGTGCTGGCGCCCATGGCGCGGGCGGCCTCGATCTTGCCGGGGTGCACCTCGCGCAGGGAGGCCTCGACGAGCCGGGCGAAGAACGGCACCGCGGCGATGGTCAGCGGCACGATGGTGGCGGTCGAGCCGATCGTCGTGCCGGTGACCAGCCGGGTGACCGGCGCGACGAGCACGAGCAGCACGATGAACGGCACCGAGCGGCCGACGTTGACGACGGCCCCGAGCACCGCGTTGAGCAGGCGCTGCGGGCGCAGGCCGTCGGGGGCCGTGAGCAGGAGCAGCACGCCGAGCGGGATGCCGAGCACGACGGCGAGCACCATCGACACCGAGACCATGTAGCCGGTCTCGACGGTGGCCTGCCACAGGGCGGGTCCGATGCGGTCCCAGTCGATCATCACGCCACCGCCCTCGTCAGCTCGAGCTCGCGTTCGGGGGTCGCCTGGGCCAGGTAGTCCAGGGCCTCGCGCACCGTCTCCGGCGCACCGTCGACGCGCAGCTGGAGCCGGCCGAAGCGCTGGTCGCCCAGGGTCTCGACCGACCCGGCCAGGACCGCGACCCGCACGTCGAAGCGTCGGATGAGCTCGGTGAGGACGAGGTCGTGGTCGGCGCCGCCGACGGTGACCTCGACGACCGGCTCGCCGACCGGGGCCTGCGGGTGCGGCAGCAGGCGGGTGGCCAGCGGCGACTGCGGACGGCGGACGACGTCGCCCAGCGCGCCGGAGTCGACGACGCGGCCGCCCTCGAGGAGCGTCACGTGGTCGCAGACCCGCTTGACGACGTCCATCTCGTGGGTGATGAGCACGGTGGTCAGGTCGAGCTCGTCGGTGAGCTCCCGCAGCAGCGCCAGCACCGAGGTGGTGGACGCGGGGTCGAGGGCCGAGGTGGCCTCGTCGCAGAGCAGGACCGAGGGGCGCGGCGCCAGCGCCCGGGCGATCGCCACGCGCTGCCGCTGGCCGCCGGAGAGCTGCGCCGGGTGCGAGCCGAGCTTGTCGGCCAGGCCGACGCGCTCGAGGAGCTCGGTGGCGCGGGCCCGGCGCTCGGCGCGGCCCACGCCGGCCAGCTCCAGCGGCAGCTCGACGTTGGCCAGGGCGGTGCGCGAGTCGAGCAGGTTGAACTGCTGGAAGATCATGCCGATCGTGCGGCGCGCCTCGTTGAGGCGGCCGGCGGAGAGCGCGGTGAGCTCGACGCCGTCGACCGTGACGGTGCCGGACGTCGGGCGCTCGAGGAGGTTGACGATCCGGGCGAGGGTGGACTTGCCGGAGCCGGAGGGCCCGACGACGCCCATCACCTGGCCGCGCTCGACGGTCAGGCTCACGTCGTCCAGGGCGATGACGGGCTGTCGCCGGCGGGTGCCGGGAAAGGTCTTGCTGATGTGGCTGAGGGTGATCAACGCAGGTTCCTTCACGAGGGCAGGCCGAGCCGGGGCGCGGCGCAGGGCGCAGCGCGACAGGCCGGTCGGCTCAGGAGGGGTGCGGCCCGCGGGGCGGGGACGGCACGGGGACGGGGGAGGTGGACGCTCCGGGCGGCGACGTCAGCGGCGCATGCCCGCGGGACGGCTTCGCAGCTCGGTCCCAGGCGTCACGCGCATTCGTCGGCCGGTCATCTCGTCCTCTCCTCGTGCTCCGGGCGGAGGTCGCCCGCTTCCTCCACCATAGGCAGGGGTGCTGAGGGGTTCAAATCACGGATCCGAACGATCCTCCGGCCTGCGCGCCGTGATCTGGGTATGCCGTGAACACCCTTCGGTGGGACGTGGGTATCGACGAGACTTCCTTCGACGTGCCTGGGCGTTGTCCGGCACCTTCCCCCGACCCGGCGTCGCCGCGGACGTGACGCACGTCATACCCGCGGGGTCGTGCCCACCTCCTCGAAGGTGGATGCGGGACGACCGTCCCATCAGCCATGATGCGGATATGGGTCCGGCCCGTACGCCCGACTACGAGGCCGCGGTGCGCTCCGCGAGGGAGTCGTTCACCGCGTTGCCCCCCGGTGCGCCGGTGCGGCTGGCCAAGCGGACCTCCAACCTCTTCCGCACCCGTCCCGACACGGATGCGCCCCGCCTCGACCTGTCCGCCTGCCAGGGCGTCTTCGCCGTGGACGCCGAGGCCGGGCTGGCGCGCGTCGGCGGGCTCACCACCTACGAGCGGCTCGTCGACGAGCTGCTGCCGCACGGTCTCATGCCGCTGGTGGTGCCGCAGCTGCGCACCATCACCATCGGCGGGGCCGTCGTGGGCCTCGGCATCGAGTCCACCTCCTTCCGCAACGGGCTGCCCCACGAGTCGGTCGTCGAGATGGACGTGCTCACCGGGGACGGGGAGGTGGTGACGGCCACCGCGACCAACGAGCACGCGGACCTCTTCCGGGCGATGGCCAACTCCTACGGCTCCCTCGGCTACACCCTGGGCCTGGTGATCGAGCTGGAGCGCACCAGCCCATGGGTCGTGCTCGAGCACCACCGCTTCGAAGAGCTGGACGCCCTGACCACCGTGGTCGGGGAGGTGATGGCCACCCGCGAGCACGCCGGCACCCGGGTCGACTTCGTCGACGGGGTGGTCTTCTCCGAGGGCGAGTCCTACCTGACGCTCGCGCGCTGGTCGGACTCCGCGGAGGGGATGGTGCCCGGCGACTACACCGGCACGGAACCGTTCTACCGGTCCCTGCAGCACCGGCGGCGCGACCTGCTCACCGCGAAGGACTACCTGTGGCGGTGGGACACCGACTGGTTCTGGTGCTCACGGGCCTTCGGCGCCCAGCGCCCGCTGGTGCGTCGGCTCTGGCCGCGCCGGCTGCTGCGCAGCGACGTCTACTGGCGGATCATGGCGTTCGAGCAGCGGCACGGCTGGTATGCCGCGCTGCAGCGGCGCCGGGGCCGCCCGCCGCAGGAGCGGGTCATCCAGGACGTGGAGATCCCGCTCGACCGGACGGCCGACTTCCTGCGGTGGTTCCTGCGCGAGGTGCCGATCGAGCCGGTCTGGCTGTGCCCGGTGCGGCTGCGCGCGACGGAGCCCGCGCCCGGCGCGGCGACGCCGTGGCCGCTCTACCCGATGGGCGTCGGCGAGGACTACGTCAACGTCGGCTTCTGGTCGGCCGTCGACATCCCGCCCGGCGGGCGCTACGGCGACACCAACCGGGCGATCGAGGAGCAGGTGACCGCGCTCGGCGGTCACAAGGGCCTCTACTCCGAGGCGTTCTACGACGAGGCGACCTTCCGCAGGCTCTACGGGGGCGAGCACCTCGACCCCGTCAAGGCGCGCTACGACCCCGGGGGGCGCCTCCCCACCCTCTACGACAAGGCGGTGCGAGCACGATGACGGTCCAGAGCGTGGCCGAGGCCATCCACGTCGTCCTGGGGAGGCCGGCCGCGGTCGGCGTCGTCGCCCACGACGGGTCGACGGCCGGCAGCCTCGACGGCACGGTGCTGCGGCTGCACTCGCCGCGCGCGATCAGCTACATCGTCAGCCACCCGGGCCAGGTCGGCTTCGCCCGCGCCTACCTCCAGGGCGACCTCACGGTGGACGGGATGAACGAGGCCTATCCCTACGAGGAGCTCAAGCTGCTGCAGGGCTTCAACGTCCGGATCCCCCCGCCGCGCGAGCTGCCCGACCTCGTGCGCGTCGTCCGGGCCGCCGGGATCTCGCTGGAGGTGCCCGAGCTGCCCGAGCTCGAGACCCCGAGCGAGCTGCGCAAGCTGGCGCACGGCATACGTCACGGCCGGAGGCGCGACGCCGAGGCGATCCGCCACCACTACGACGTCTCCAACCGCTTCTACGAGATGCTGCTCGGGCCGTCGATGACCTACACCTGCGCGGTCTTCCCGACGGAGGACTCCACGCTGGAGGAGGCGCAGGAGGAGAAGTACGACCTGGTCTGCCGCAAGCTGGGGCTGCGGCCGGGGATGCGGCTGCTCGACGTCGGCTGCGGCTGGGGCGGCATGGTGCGCCACGCGGTCCGCCACTACGGCGTCACCGCGCTCGGCGTCACCCTCTCGGAGGCGCAGGCGGGCTGGGCCCGCGAGCGGATCGAGCAGGAGGGGCTCACCGGGGCGGAGGTGCGGCACTGCGACTACCGCGACGTGGCCGAGCGCGGCTTCGACGCCGTCTCCTCGATCGGGCTGACCGAGCACATCGGGGTGCGCAACTACCGCGCCTACTTCAGCTTCCTGCGCGACCGGCTCCGCGACGGCGGGCGCCTGCTCAACCACTGCATCACCTGGCGCAGCCCCGACCACGTGCCGATGCGACGCGGCGACTTCGTGGCCCGCTACGTCTTCCCGGACGGCGAGCTGGCCTCCTCCGGCCGCATCGTCACCGAGATGGAGCGCGTCGGCCTGGAGGTCCACCACCACGAGAACCTGCGGCAGCACTACGCCCGCACCTGCGGGGCCTGGTGCGAGAACCTCTCGGAGCACTGGGACGAGTGCGTGGCCGAGGTGGGGCTGGACACGGCGCGGGTGTGGGGGCTCTACCTCGCCGGCTCCCGCTACAACTTCGAGCGCAACACCATCCAGCTGCACCAGGTGCTGGCGACGCGCACCAGCGCGGAGGGGGAGGCCGGCTATCCGCTGCGCCCCGACTTCGCCTGACCGTCCGCGCCTCCGGCCGGACCCGGTGCCCGGGCACTAGGGTGGGCCGCGATGCGTGAGTACCTCGTCGTCGCCGCCGTCGTCCTGGCCGGTGCAGCCCTCGTGGCCGCCGCCATGGGCGCGCGACGCCTGCTCGCGCCCGCCGACCCCACGCCGGGCAAGCTCACGACCTACGAGTCGGGCGTCGACCCCGTGGGCCAGGGCTGGCAGCAGAGCAGCGTGCGCTACCTCGTCTTCACGCTGCTCTACGTGATCTTCGCGGTCGACGCCGTCTACCTCTTCCCGTGGGCCCTCGTGGTGCGCACCGAGCTCGGCCTCGCCTCGCTGGTCGAGATGGCGATCTTTATCGGTGTCCTCGTCGTCGCCCTCCTCCACGTGTGGCGCCGCGGCCTGCTGAGGTGGTGGTGACATGAGCACGGCCCCGCTGCCCGCCCCGCGCGTCGGTGCCCCCGTCGAGCGCGCGCCCCGGGCCGTGCAGGTCGTCCTCAACTGGGGACGCAAGTACTCCCTGTGGGTCTTCAACTTCGGCCTCGCCTGCTGCGCGATCGAGTTCATCAGCGCGTCGATGGCCCGTCACGACTTCATCCGGCTGGGCGTCATCCCGTTCGCCCCGGGCCCCCGCCAGTCCGACCTCATGGTCGTCTCCGGCACCGTCACCGACAAGATGGCGCCCTCCATCCGGCGCCTCTACGAGCAGATGCCCGAGCCGAAGTACGTCATCTCCTTCGGCGCCTGCTCCAACACCGGCGGCCCCTACTGGGACTCCTACTCGGTGACCAAGGGCGTCGACCAGCTCATCCCCGTCGACGTCTACGTCCCCGGCTGCCCGCCGCGGCCGGAGGCCCTCCTCGCCGGGATCGTCGCGCTGCAGGAGCAGATCGCCGCCGAGACGCCCGGGCGCGCCCGGGCCCGCCACGGGGCGAGGTATGCCGATCGCCCGGTCTCCGCCGGCGAGGTCACCCGGGGGCTGGTCGCGCCTCCGTCGGCCGGGGACCGCCCGTCGCGCTAGGTCCGCCCACCAGCGTCGGCCAGAACAACCGCGAGCTACCCGGTCCGTCGGTGCTCCCACTCGCGTCCCCGCCGGTGCTCACCAGCTGCAGGATCTCGGTGCACATCTGCTCGACCGGCTGACGCACGGTCGTGAGCGGGGGGTGGGCGAAGGCCGCCGGGCCGATCCCGTCGAAGCCCACGACCCGCACGTCGCCGGGCACCTCGTAGCCCTGACCGCGCAGGCCCGAGATCAGTCCCAGCGCGATGATGTCGGCGGCCGCCACGAGCGTGCTCCCGGCGACACGGCCCTCCTCGACGAGCTGCTCAGCGGCCCGGATGCCCCAGTCGAGCGAGAAGCTGCCCAGCATGGTCCGCGAGCCGGGGAAGTGGGCCAGGAATCCCTGCAGCCGTTCGCGGGCGGAGGAGGACTCGGCCCCTGCCCCCACGAAGACCACCTTGCTGTCCGCGACGGCCTGGCGCCGCAGGTGATCGGCGACCAGGTCCATGCCGTGCCGGTTGTCGCAGCCGACGTAGGCGGCGTCGACGCCGTCCACCCGGCGGTCCAGCTGGACGGTCAGGGTGGCCGAGGACGCGTCCTGCACCGTGCGCGCGCTGGCGGACTCGTCGCAGGCGATGATCACGACCGCGTGCACCTGGCGGCCCAGGAAGGCCTGGACACCTTCCGCCTCGGCCTCGACGGACCCTCCTGCGCTGCTGACCAGCAGCTCGAAGCCGGCCCCCCTGAGGGTGCGGCTGAGGTGCTCCGCCAGTGCGGCGAAGAACGGGTTCTCCAGGTCGGGCACGCTGAGCCCGACCACCGGGTGCCGCTGCTGACGCAACGCCCGACCGAGCAGGTTGACGCGGTAGTTCAGCTCCTGCGCGCTCGCCAGGACCCGGGCGCGCAGCTCCTCCGACATCGGCCGGTTGCCGCTGAGGGCGCGAGAGGCGGTGGCCAGCGACACCCCCGCGTGGGCCGCGACGTCCTTGATCGTGGTTCGTCGGTCCGGCACGGCGAGCTCCTTCCGGGGAGTCGTGATCGAAACGTGACCCAGCCATTCGGGCGCAACCTCTTGCCAGAGCGGGTGGGGATCAGGCTAACGTGTCCTCCACCACTCGGTAAACGTTTTCCGAGACCTGCTTGGAGGCATCATGACAACGACCCGTCCCCGTCTCAGCACCCTCACCGCCGCCGCGCTCGCCACGACGCTCCTCGCCGCGTGCAGCACCGGGAACGAGGACCCCGCCCCGTCCGAGGCAGCCGGGGGTGACACCGGCTCCTCCGAGTCGTGCACCATCGGCATGACGCAGATCAACCAGACCGCGATCTTCTTCACCCAGATGAACGAGGGTGCCCAGGAGGCCGCCGACGAGCTCGGCTGCGAGCTCACCATCGCCAACGCCAACAACGACTCGGCCCGGCAGGCGAGCGACATCGAGAACTTCGTCAGCCAGGGCGTCGACGGCATCATCGTCGTCGCGATCGACGTCAACGGTGTCAAGCCGGCCGTGGACGCTGCCCGCGCCCAGGGCATCCCGGTCGTCGCCATCGACGCCGAGCTCGAGAACGTCGACACCTTCGTCGGGGTCGACAACCTCGCGGCCGGCGCGCAGGCGGCCGAGTGGGTCATCGAGCAGGGCCTGGCCGACGGCAAGAGCTATGGCGTCGTCGACGCCAAGAACTCCTTCATCCAGAACCAGCGCGAGGACAGCTTCCGGGAGGCCATCGACGCCGCCGGGGCGAAGTACACCCAGAGCGTCAACGGCGACAACGTCCAGGAGAAGGCCGCCACCGCCGCGCAGAACCTGGTGACCGCCCAGCCGAACCTCGACTTCGTCTACACCACGGGCGAGCCGGCGACCGTGGGCGCCGTGGCCGCGCTGACGGGCACCACCGACACCGTGATCATCGGCTGGGACCTCACCAAGGAGGTCATCGCCGGCATCGACAGCGGCCTGGTCCACGCCGTCGTCCAGCAGAACCCCAAGCAGGAGGGCGTCGAGGCCGTCCGTGAGATCAAGGCGATCCTCGACGGTGCCGAGCCCAAGGGCTTCATCGACGTGCCGATCGACATCGTCACCCAGGACAACGTCGACGAGTACCGCGCGATCTTCGACTGACCGCGCCCGAGCTGACCCGGAGGTTGAACTCGTGACCGCTACCCCTCGTGTCGAGATGGTGGACATCCGCAAGCGCTTCGGCGCCCTGTCCGTGCTCAAGGGGGTCAACCTCCGGGTCGCGCCCGGCGAGGTCATCGGCCTCGTGGGCGACAACGGCGCCGGCAAGTCGACGCTGATGAAGATGCTGGCCGGTGCCGTGACCCCGGACTCCGGCCGCATCCTCGTCGACGGCGAGGAGATGACCGGGTCGGGCCCGCGCGCCGCCCGGGCCGCCGGCATCGAGATGGTCTACCAGGACCTGGCCCTGTGCAACGACCTCGACGTCGCCGCCAACCTCTTCCTCGGCCGGGAGCTGTACCACCCCCTCACCCGGCGCCTGGACCACGCGCGCATGCACGCCGAGGCCGCCCAGGACCTGTCGACGCTGCACATCCGCATCTCGGACACCACCCAGGAGGTGGGGAACATGTCCGGGGGGCAGCGCCAGGCCATCGCCATCGCCCGCGCCGTGACCTTCGAGCCCAAGGTCCTGGTCCTCGACGAGCCGACGGCCGCCCTGGCGGCCAAGGAGGTCGAGATGGTGCTCCAGCTCATCCGTGACGTGTCGGCCCGCGGGGTGAGCGTGGTCCTCATCACCCACCGGCTCCAGGACCTCTTCGAGGTCTGCGACCGCTTCGTCGTCCTCTACGAGGGCGTCATCCACCGTGAGCTGGACCCTGCCGGGACCGACCTGACCGCCCTCGTGACCGCCATGATGGGAAAGTGAGCCACCCGTGACGACCACCGCCACCACCACCTCGTCGCGCCAGCTGTCGAGCTTCGTGAGCCGCCACTTCGGGGTCCTGTCGATCTCCGTCGTCTTCGTGGTGCTCTTCGCCGTCTTCTCCGTGCAGGCCGACGCCTTCCTCACCGTCGAGAACCAGGTCAACGTCCTGCGGCAGATCGCCCCCACGGTCATCGTCGCCATGGCCATGACCTTCGTCATCACCACCGGCCAGATCGACCTGTCCGTCGGCTCCGTCCTCGGTCTCTCGGCCGCCCTGCTCGGCATGTGGGCCGCGACCGGCAGCCCCGTCCTGGCCCTCGTGGGCACCTTGGTCGTCGGTCTCGTCGTGGGCCTCGTCAACGGCGCGCTCGCGGCCTACGGCCGGATGCAGTCGTTCATCGTGACCCTCGCCGCGCTGACCGCCTTCCGAGGGCTGGCACTCTTCCTCACCGAGGGCTACAGCACCCCGATCGAATCCACCTTCCTGCTGCCGCTGGGGCAGGGCAAGCTGCTGGGCCTCTACACCCCGACCTGGATCGCCATCGCCTGCGTCGCGCTCGCCTGGTACGTCTTCAACCACACCCGCTTCGGCCGCTACGTCATCGCGGTCGGCTCCAACGCCGAGTCGCTGCGCCGGTCCGGTGTCGACATCCGCAAGATCCAGATGGGCGTGCTCGCGATGGCCGGCCTGGCCGCCGCCCTGGCAGGCGTGATCACGGCGGCCCGGCTGGCCAGCGGCTCGCCGAACTCCGGCACCGCCTTCGAGCTCGAGGTCATCACCGCCGTCGTCCTCGGCGGGACCAGTCTCATGGGCGGCCGGGGCTCGGTCATCGGTTCGGCCATCGGTGCCCTCACCCTGGGCATCATCAGCAACGGCCTGGTCCTGCTCCGCGTCGACGTCTACTGGGTACCGATCGTCCAGGGCCTCATCCTCGTCCTGGCGATCCTCATGAACACCCGTCTCTTCGGACGCTTCTCGGGGGCCAAGAAGTGACGCCCGGCCAGCGCATGGTCACCACGGTCACCGGGCCGGTCGCGGTCGAGGAGCTGGGGGTCACGCTGTCGCACGAGCACGTCCTCAACGACGTCACCTCGTGGGCGCACACCACCGCGTCGGTCGGCTGGGACCCCCAGGAGTATGCCGAGCACCCGGTCCGGGAGGACATCCTGTGGGACCTGCGTCAGGACCCGTTCGGCAACCTCGACAACTGCCGGCTCGACGACCTCGAGCTGGCGATCACCGAGATCGAGCGCTACCGGCGTCTGGGCGGACGCACCGTGATCGACACCACGAGCATGAACTCGGGGCGTCAGCTGTCGGGCCTGGCGCAGGTCAGCCGGGCCACCGGCGTGCAGATCATCGCCGGCACCGGCTTCTACCTCGCGCCCAGCCACCCGCCCGAGATGGACAGCCTCGGCCCGGTCGAGATCGCCGAGGTCATCCTGCGCGACCTCGCCGAGGGAGAGGACGGCGTCCGCCCGGGCATCATCGGTGAGATCGGCGTCGGTGCCGACTTCCCCGAGGCCGAGCGGCGCAGCCTGACGGGCGCGCTGTTGGCCCAGCGTGAGGTCGGTCTCCCCGTGCAGGTGCACCTGCCGGCCTGGTTCCGCCGTGGCCACGAGGTGCTCGACCTCGCCGAGGAGCAGGGGGTCTCCCCGGAGCGCATCGTGCTCTGCCACATGGGGCCCTCCGGCGACGACCTCACCTACCAGGAGGAGCTGCTCCGCCGCGGCGCCTGGGTGCAGTACGACATGATCGGCATGGAGGTCTTCTACGCCGACCAGGGCGTCCAGTGCCCCTCCGACGAGGAGAACGCGCGCTGGATCGCCCGCCTCGTCGACCGCGGCTGGGAGCGCCAGCTGCTGCTCTCCCAGGACATCTTCCTCAAGTCGCTGCTGCGCGCGCACGGCGGGCCCGGATACGGGCACCTGCTGCAGTACTTCGTGCCACGCCTGCACCGGCACGGTCTCACCCCCGAGCTCACCGACCAGCTGCTGGTCGCCAACCCCCGCGCCCTGTTCGAGGGCCGCACCGACTGAACGAGAAGGAGAACTCATGCCACGCGTGCTTCTGGCCGGAGAGAGCTGGGTCGTCCACGAGACGCACCAGAAGGGCTTCGACATCTTCACCAGCACCCGCTTCGACACCGGTGCCGACACCTTCATCGCGGCCGCGGCCCAGCAGGGGGTCGAGGTCGAGCAGATCTACGGTCACGACGTGCCGGCCCGCTTCCCCCGCACGGTCGAGGAGCTCTCCGCCTACGACGCGGTCGTCATCTCCGACATCGGCTACAACTCCTTCGTCCTAACCCCGGAGACGTGGAGCAGGGGCGAGCGCAGCGCCAACTCGCTCAAGGCCCTCGTGGAGTGGACCCGGGCGGGTGGCGGTCTGATGATGGCCGGCGGCTACCTGAGCTTCCAGGGCATCAACGCGGCCGCGAACTTCGCCCGCAGCCCGCTGGCCGAGGTGCTGCCCGTGACGATGCTCCCCGGCGACGACCGCGTCGAGGCGCCCGAAGGGGCCGAGGTCAGCGAGACCGGGGTCGCCCACCCGCTCACCGGCCTCCTCTCGGGTGCGCCGGCGCTCCTCGGCTACAACGAGGTGCACGCCAAGGAGGGGGCCGAGGTGGTCGCCCGGGTCGGTGAGCACGTGCTGCTGGCCACCCAGCAGGTCGGCTCGGGGCGCACGCTGGCCTGGTCCACCGACATCGGCCCGCACTGGTGCCCCCAGCCTTTCCTCGACTGGGACGGCTTCGCCCCGCTCGTCGGGGGGATGCTGCGGTGGCTCGCGGGCGAGGGGGGCCGATGAGCCGGCCGCTGGTCATCGACTGCGACCCGGGGCACGACGACGCGCTGGCGCTGCTGCTCGCGGTCGCCTCGCCGACGCTCGACCTCCGCGCCGTGACGACCTGCTTCGGCAACTGCTCGGTCGAGGACGCCACCCGGAACGCGCTGCGCGTCCTCACCCTGGCCGGGGCGACCCACGTGCCGGTGGGTCGGGGCGCCGAGGGTCCGCTGTCCGGCGACCTCGCCCTGGGCAACTACGTCCACGGGGTCTCGGGACTGGACGGGCCGGACCTGCCCGAGCCGGCCATGGCGCCGGATCCCCGCGACGCCGTCGAGCTGCTGGCTGACGTGCTGCGGGAGTCTTCCACCGGTGTGGTGCTGGCCGTGACCGGTCCGATGACCAACGTGGCCAGGCTCGTCCAGAAGCACCCCGATCTGGTGCCGGCGATCGCCGAGGTGATCTTCATGGGCGGCTCTACCGAACGCGGCAACCACACGCCGACGGCGGAGTTCAACACCTACGCCGACCCCGAGGCCCTGGACGTCGTGCTGCAGACCGGGCTGCCGGTCCGGATGGTGGGCCTCAACCTGACCCACCAGGCGCTCGCCACGGCCGACGTGGTCCGGCAGATGGCGGAGATGGATCACGTCGTCGGCCAGACCTGCGCGGGATGGATGGGCTTCTTCGGCGACTCCTACCGTCGGGTCTGGGAGTTCGACGCGCCTCCCGTCCACGACCCGTGCACGATCGTGGCGCTCATCGACCCGGACGTCGTCACCTGGCGCGAGGCCTTCCTCGCCGTCGAGCTCGAGGGACGCTGGACACGCGGCACCACAGTGGTGGACCTGCACGGCCGCTATCCCGACCAGGCCCCCAACGCCCAGGTCGCGACCCGACTGGACCGCGACCGCTACTGGGAGATCGTCCTCGACGCGGTGCGACGGCTCGGGAGCAGCACGTGAGGTCCACGCCCGACGTCGTCGTCGTCGGTTCGGCGAACCTGGACACCACCCTCCGGGTTCCCCGGGTCCCGGTGGCCGGAGAGACGCTGCTGGCGACCGGCAGCAGCTCCACGCCGGGCGGCAAGGGGGCCAACCAGGCGGTCGCCGCAGCGGTGGCGGGCGCGCGGGTGCGGTTCGTGGGAGCCGTGGGCCAGGACCGGGCGGGCGAGGTCATCAAGAGCATCCTGCAGCAGCACGGCGTGGACCTGTCGTCGCTGCAGCTGCTCGGCACGGCACCCACGGGGACCGCGACGGTGGTGGTGGACGACGACGGTGAGAACCTCATCGTCGTCGACCCGGGTGCCAACGCCGGGCTCGCTCCCCAGCACGTGCACGCGGCGCTCGACGGCCTCGAGGTCCCGGTGCTCCTGTGCCAGCTGGAGGTGCCGCTGGACACCGTGCGGGCTGCCGCGACGCACCAGGCGGCGCGGTGCGTGGTGCTCAATCCCGCACCCATGGGCTCGGCGGAGGCCCTGGCGGAGGTGCTGCCCCTGGTCGACGTCCTGGTCCCCAACCAGTCGGAGCTGGCGCAGCTGACCGGCGGAGGTCCCGCGCCGATCACCCTGGAGGAGGTGGGGGACCGGGTCTCGCGCCTGACCTACGCGGGCGCCGTCGTGGTCACCCTCGGGGCCCAGGGGGCGGCCGTCTTCCCGGCCGCCGGCGCCCCGCCGACGCACGTCCCCGCCCCGACGGTGGACGCGATCGACACCAGCGGTGCCGGTGACGTCTTCTGCGGTGTCCTGGCGCACGGGCTGAGCCAGGGCGAGGAGCTCGAGGAGGCGACCCGCCGGGCGGTGGTCCTCGCAGCCCGCAGCACCACGTTCAGGGGTGCGCAGATGCCCCTCGCCGGGCGGTCCTGACCCGGGGCGCTGCGGGTGCCGTCGTAGGGTGACCGCATGAGCGCAACCACCGTCGAGGAGCGCCGGGTCGAGCCCGACGCCTGGGCGCCTGCCGCGCGGTCCGCCCGCGACGAGGGCTTCACCTTCTTCGACTGGCTCTCCGCCGTCGACGAGACCGACAGCGCCGACGAGCACGGCCCGGGGCTCGAGGTCGTCTGCCACCTGATCGCCGTGCCGGGGGAGGGCGCCCCGATGCGGCGACTGCTGCTGCGCACCCGCGTGCCCGACGGGACCGCGCTGGCCTCCCTGACGCCGGTCTTCGCCGGTGCGGGCTGGCACGAGCGCGAGACCGCCGAGATGTTCGGCCTGGCGTTCTCCGGCTTCGACGACGGCACCGGCCTGGGGATCCGGCCGCTGCTGCTGCCCGACGGCTTCGAGGGGACGCCGCTGCGCAAGTCCTTCCAGCTCGCCGCCCGGGCGTCCAAGCCCTGGCCGGGTGCCAAGGAGCCCGGCGAGGGCGAGGGCTCGGAGACGAGGCGGGCTCCCTCCCGGCGCCGCCTGCTGCCGCCCGGGGTCCCGGACCCGTCCTGGGGCCCGCGGTGACCCGGGCCCCGCGGCCACGGATCGAGGCGACGTCCGTCTCGATCAGCACCGACCGGCCGCGGGAGCTCGCCGCCTTCTACGCCGCCGAGGCCTGGGCGGTCGAGCTGGGTGCCCGCCGCTCCGCCGTCCAGCCGCAGGAGGGCGTGCGGGTCATGCTCGACCCCCACGGCCATCCGTTCTGCTTCTTCACCGCCTGACGCCGCGCGGACGCGCACGGGCGACCCCGCCCGGCGGCGTGCCCTGGCGCGCCTGACGCCATGATGATGCGGCATGACGTCACTATTGTTTGACAGTGACGTCACTGTGACGTCACTATGACGTCATGAACCTCGATCCGTACCTCTCCTCGGTCCTCGCCGACCTCGACCGCGCCACCGCGCTGGCCGACGAGCAGACCCGTGACGTGGCCGCCCGCGTGGCGACCGCGGTCGAGCCGGCCCTGCGGCTGGCCCTCGTCCACGCCCTGTCCGACGCCGCGGCGAGCATCACCAGCGAGCTCGGCGACGCGGCCGTCGTGGTCCGGATGGAGGGCCGCGAGCCGGTCCTGTCCGTCCACCGCACCGAGGCCGCCCCACCGATGCCGCCGGCCCCGCCCGCGCCCCCCGCCCCGGAGCCCCCGGAGGTCCTCGCCGAGGACGACGGCGAGACGGCGCGTGTCACGGTCCGGCTCCCGCAGTCCCTCAAGGCGGCGGTCGAGCGCCGGGCCCTCGAGGCCGACGTCTCGCTCAACACCTGGATCGTCCAGGCGCTGCGTCGCGCGACCACGGGGGCATCGTCCTCTTCCTCGTCCTCGGCCGAGACCCCCACCGCCTCACCCACCCGCACCCCCCGCCGCGTCACCGGCTGGGCCTGACCGTCAGGACCTCCCATGGACCAGATCACCGCCACCACGCTGAGCCGCTCCTTCGCCGACGACGCCCCGATCTCGCTGCAGCTGACGAACCACCGTGGCGACGTCGAGATCCTCACCGACGCCGCCCCCGGCACCGCGACGGTCGAGCTGCAGGCCGACCGCGAGGTCGACCTCTCCGCGGTCGACCTGCGGTGCCGCGGCGGGGTGCTCACCGTCGACGTCCCCGCGCTGGAGGACCCGGCCGGGTCGCGCGGCTTCAGCTTCAGCCTCGGCCCGCTGCACTTCTCCGCCGGCGACGACGGCGTGACCGTCGACGTCGTGGTCCACGTGCCCGAGGGTGCCGACGTCGAGGCCCGCACGAAGTCCGGCGACATCACCGTCGCCGGCCCGTCCGGGGCGACGCGGCTGAGCACCGGGAGCGGGGACCTGCGCGCCGAGGACTGCGGGGAGGTGCGGCTGAGCACCGGCTCCGGCGACGTCTCCCTCGGCGCCTGCCCGGCCGGCAGCGTGACCACCGGCTCCGGCGACGTCCGCATCGACCACTGCTCGGGCCCCGGCACGCTGCAGGTGCGCACCGGCAGCGGCGACGTCGAGGTCCGGTCCGCCGCGGAGGAGACCATCGCCGCGACCGGCTCGGGCGACATCGAGCTGGACCTGCGCTCCGGCCGGGCCACGCTGCGCACCGGCACCGGTGACGTCGAGGTGCGGGTGCCCCGCGGCATACCCGTCTGGCTCGACCTCAACACCGGTCTCGGCGACGTCGAGACCCACCTCGACCCGGTCGGGGCCCCCGAGCCCGGCCAGGACCACCTGTCGGTCTCGGTCCGCAGCGGCACCGGTGACGTCCGCGTCACCCACTGACCCGGGCCCCGACCCCCACCCTCCGATCCGAACCCTCCACCTGACGACAAGGACGTGTCATGGACCTGCTGATGAACGAGCTCGTCGGCCGCAGCCTCGCGCAGGAGCGTGAGCGCGAGCTGGCCGTCACCCACCGCCAGCGCGAGGAGCTGGCCCGTCGCCCGCGCATCCGCCGCCGCCCCCAGCCGCCCCGCCGGCGCCCGGGCGACGTGGTGGTCGCGCCCGCCTGAGCGCCCTCTCCTCCCGCCGCCGGGGCCGGGTCGTCCGTCGACGACCCGGCCCCGCTGCGTGCCGGGCCGCGCCCGACCGGTGCGCCACCCCCCGCGGGGCGTCCGGACTCGTTAGGGTGGCCGACGATGCTGACCGAGCTCCCCCTCCTCGTCGAGGTCCTGCTGAAGGCCGCGGTGGTCCTCGCGGCCTTCCTCGTGATGCCCCTGGCCCTCGGCCAGCTGGAGCACAAGGTCATGGGGCACATGCAGGGCCGGCTCGGGCCGATGGAGGCCGGGCCGCACGGGATCCTCCAGCTCGTCGCCGACGGCATCAAGTTCGTCCAGAAGGAGGACGTCACCCCTGCGGCCGCCGACCGGCACGTCTTCCGGCTCGCCCCGGCGGTGGCGCTGGTGCCCTATCTCGTCGCGCTCGCCGCGATCCCGTTCAGCGCCGCCTGGGTGGCGGCCGACGTGCCGGCCTCGCTGCTCTTCGTGCTCGCGGCCACCAGCGTCGGGGTCATCGGCACCCTCATGGCCGGCTGGGGCAGCGGCAACAAGTACTCCCTCCTCGGCGGCATGCGCGCCGGCGCCCAGCTGGTCTCCTACGAGCTGCCGATGGTGCTCGCCGCGGCCTCGGTCGCCATGGCCGCCGGCACCCTGAGCCTGACGGGGATCGTCGAGGCCTGGTCGTGGTGGTGGCTGCTGTGGCAGGCCCCCGCGGCCGTCGTCTTCCTCGCGGCCAGCGTCGCCGAGCTGCAGCGCACGCCCTTCGACGCCCCGATCGCCGACGCGGAGATCGTCTTCGGCCCGCTCACCGAGTACACCGGCCTGCGCTTCGCCTTCTTCCTGCTCGCCGAGTACGCCGGCATGGTGGTCATGGCGCTGCTGTTCACGGTGCTCTTCCTCGGCGGCTGGCGCGGTCCCTGGGGCGACGTGGGCGCCGTCGGCGCGCTCTGGACGCTCCTCAAGGCGACCGTGGTGGGCACCCTCTTCCTGTGGTTCCGCGTCGCGTGGCCGCGCGTGCGCGAGGACCAGCTGCAGCGCTTCGCCTGGCTGGTGCTCCTGCCGGTGGCGCTGCTGCAGCTGGCGATCACCGGCGTGGGAGTGGTGGTGCTGGCATGAAGGGCCTGTTCAAGGGACTCGCGACGACCGCGAAGGTGCTCGCCCGCGGCGCACACACCCGGCAGTACCCCCACGAGCAGCCCGAGCTGCCCGACCGCTCCCGCGGCGTGATCGCGCTGCTCGAGGAGAACTGCACCTCCTGCATGCTGTGCGCGCGGGAGTGCCCCGACTGGTGCATCTACATCGACTCCCACAAGGAGGAGGTCCCGCCGCAGACGGAGGGCGGCCGGGCCCGGCAGAAGAACGTCCTGGACCGCTTCGAGATCGACTTCTCGCTGTGCATGTACTGCGGGATCTGCATCGAGGTCTGCCCGTTCGACGCGTTGTTCTGGGCCCCCGACTTCGCCTACGCCGAGGGCGACATCCGCAACCTCCTGCACGGCAAGGAGCGGCTCGGCACCTGGATGGAGCGGGTGCCGGACTCCGCCCTGCCCGAGGGCGTGGAGCGCCCCGGCACCCGGGGCGCCGCGGCACCCGCCCCCACCACCGAGCGCGAGCCCGCCGACGTCGGCCCGGAGGCCCCCCGACCGCAGGACGGTGAGGTGTGAGCGGGCTCGACGTGCTGTTCCTGGCCGTCGGCCTGCTCACCGCGGGATCGGCGCTGCTCTCCGTGCTGGCCTCCCAGGTGCTGCACGCCGCCCTCTGGCTCGTCGTGACGCTGGCCGGGCTGGCCGGCTGCTACCTCGTGCTCGGGGCCGAGCTGGTCGGCCTCGTCCAGCTGCTCGTCTACGTCGGCGCCGTCGTGGTGCTCATCCTCTTCGCCCTGATGCTCACCCGCAGCGGGGGCGTCCCGGTCGTCACCGGCCGGGGCCAGCGCGGGGGAGCGGCCCTGGTCGCCGCGGGCACCACGATCCTGCTCGGCGGCACGCTCGTGGCCTCCGCCGGCTGGGGCGCGGTCGAGGTCGCCGGGCCCACGAGCACCGAGGTGGCCGAGGGCGTCCTCGGCGTCTTCGTCTGGCCCTTCGAGCTGCTCTCGGCGCTGCTGCTGCTCGCCCTCGTCGCCGCCGTCGCGATCGCCCGGGCCCCCGTCGGCGGGCTCGACAGGGCCTCCGACCGGGTGGGCGCCGGCGCGACGCCGGCGGGGGAGGACGCCTCGTGATCCGTCCCGCGCTGCCCTACCTCCTCGTCGCCGTCCTCGCCGGGCTCGGCGTCTACGGCATCCTTGCCCGGCGCCACGCCGTGCTCGTGCTCGTCGGCGTCGAGCTGCTGCTCGGCGCGGCCGGCCTGCTGCTCGTCACGGTCGGGCAGACCGGCGGCACCGACGGGCACGCGAGCGCCCAGGTGCTCACGCTCTTCGTCATCACCATCGCCGCGGCCGAGGTGGTCCTCGCGCTGGCGGTGCTGCTCGCCCTCTTCCGGGCCCGCGGCCACGTCGACCTGGCCGCCGACCTCGACCCGCGGGCGGCCGCGGCCGACGGGGAGGCAGTGCGATGAGCGCCCTCGACGTGCCCGACCTCGAGTGGTCCGACCTGCAGCTGCCGGGCCTGCCCGACCTGCCGAGCATCTCCATACCCGGCCTGTCCATGCCCGACTTCTGGGGCACGCCCATGCAGTGGATCGTGCTCGTCCCCGCGCTCACCGCGCTGGCCGGCATCACGCTCAGCCTGCGGTCCAACCGCCTCGCCGCCTGGATCGCCGTGGGGGGCGGCCTGCTCACCTTCGCCGCCGCGGCGTGGCAGCTGCGGGTGCTCGCGGCCACCGGGGGCG
Organism: Ornithinimicrobium humiphilum; assembly: GCF_006716885.1. Taxonomy (NCBI): domain Bacteria; kingdom Bacillati; phylum Actinomycetota; class Actinomycetes; order Micrococcales; family Ornithinimicrobiaceae; genus Ornithinimicrobium; species Ornithinimicrobium humiphilum. The sequence goes on along the minus strand of NZ_VFPU01000001.1, from coordinate 2,706,028 downwards.
AGCGCACCTCCGGGTCGATCGGCGCCCTGCCGCTGGGTGAGCTCGACGTCCCGCTCCGCCTCGCGGTCAGCTGGCCGCTCGGCCTCATCGCGGTCACCGTCGCGGCGATCGCCGTGATCGTGCAGGTCTACGCCCGGTGGTACCTCTGGTACGACCCGCGCTATCCCGTCTTCGCCGCCACCGTCTCGGTCTTCACCGCGGCGATGCTGCTGACGGTGCACGCCGACGACGTGCTGCTGATCATCGTCGGCTGGGAGGTCATGGGGTGGTGCTCCTACCTGCTCATCGGCCACCACTCGGCCAAGGCCGCGGCCCGTCGCGCCGCCACCAAGGCGCTGGTCGTCACCCGCACCGCCGACATCGGCTTCGTCCTCGGGCTGGTCCTGCTGGCCGCCGGTGCCCGCAGCACCTCCGTGAGCGCCATCGTCGAGCACTGGTGGGTCCAGGGCCCCGGGCCCGCGCTGACCACCGCCCTCGTCCTCGTCATCATCGGCGTCGCCGGCAAGTCGGCGCTCTTCCCCTTCCAGGACTGGCTGCCCGACGCCATGGAGGGCCCGACCCCGGCCTCCGCCCTCATCCACGCGGCCACGATGGTCGCCGCGGGCACCGTGGTGCTCCTCCACCTCTTCGAGCTGCTCGCGATCTCCGACACCGCCCGGCTGCTGCTGGCCGTGCTCGCCTCGGTCACCATGCTCGGGGCGGCCGCCCTCGCCTTCGCCCAGGCCGACCTCAAGCGCCTGCTCGCCTGGTCGACGGTGAGCCAGGTCGCGCTCATGCTGGCCGCGCTCGCGGCCGCGACCCCGCAGACCGGGCCGGACGCGGCCGCCCAGCACCTGCTCGCCCACGCCTGGTTCAAGGCGCTGCTCTTCCTCTCGGCCGGCTGGCTCGCGGTCCTGGTCGGCGGCACCGCGATGGCCGTCGTGGCCTCCGGCACCCGTCGCTACCGCGTGCTGCGCCGCCGCTTCCTGTGGGGCCTGCTGGCGCTCGCCGGCGTCCCGCCCTTCGTCGGCTTCTTCTCCAAGGAGCTCATCCTGGGCACCGCCGAGACCGCGTCCACCGGCAGCGGGGGCCTGGCCTCGGTGATCGTGCTGTCCGCGGTCGGCGCCTCCGCGCCGCTCACGGCCGCCTACTGCATGCGCGCCTGGCTCGTGCTCGACCGTCCGACCGACCGGGAGCAGCAGCTGGCCGCCTACCACCAGGGCCCCGTCGAGCGGATCGACGACTTCTTCGACGAGCCCCAGGTCGTGGTCGAGGCCGAGGGGCTGGAGCGCGCCGAGGCCGCCATCAGCAGCTCGGCGCGGCTCGGCACCACCCTGCTCATGCTCATGACGCTCCTCGGCAGCCTCGTCGCCCTGCTGCCGGTGTGGCGCAGCGACCTGCACCTCGACCTGCAGCTGCTCCTGGCGACCCTGCTCCTCATGGTGGTCGCCGCCCTGGCCGTCCGGCTGGCCGCCCGCGGCGTGCGCACCCGCGACGCCGCCGCCCGCGTGCCGGCCCGGGTCAGCCTGGCCGCCGAGCGCGGGCTGGGCTTCGACTACGCCTACCGGCTGCTCGTCGCGGCCCCGGTCCTCGCGCTCGCCCGCGCGGTGACGTGGTTCGACCGCGAGGTGCTCGACGCCTGGGTGCGGGGCATCGGCGCGGGCGCCCGCCTCGTCGGGCGCGCCGGTGACCTGGTCACGCCGCGCCGCGCCACCCCCGCCCTGGCCCTCGTGCTCGGCGGTGTCCTCCTCCTGGCCGCCGTGGGGGTGATCTCGCTGTGATCGACTCGCTGCGCGACGCCGGCGCCCAGGCCCTCGACCTCGTCCCCGAGCTCGGGGCCGGCTGGCTGCTGCTCGCCCTGCTCCCGCTCCTGCTGGGGGCCGTCGTCCTCCTCACCGCCGGCCGCTGGCCCTCCGCGCCAGGCCACCGCGCCATCCGGGTGCTCTCGGTGGGGGCCGCGACCGTCTCGGCGGTCGGCGTCGCCGGCACGGCGCTGCACCGGCCCACGGTGGCCGAGCCGTGGATCCCCGGCCTGGGTGTCTGGCTGCGCCTCGGCGCCGACGGGCTGAGCGTCCCGCTGCTCCTGCTCACGGCGGTCGTCGGCGTCGTCGCCGTCTCGCTCCACCTGCACGTGCCCGAGCGGCACCGGGTCCCCACCCCGCAGGAGGAGGCCCTGGAGTCGACCTCGCCGATCCCGCTCGTGCGCGGCACCGACGTGCCCGGGCTGGCCACCTACCACGCGTGCCTGCTGCTCGTGCTGCTCGGCGCCCTGGTCGCCTTCCTCGCCGGCGACGCCATCCTCTTCTTCGTCGGCTTCGAGCTGGTCCTCGTGCCGATGTGGGTCCTGGTCGCCCGCTACGGCGACCCCGGCAGCGACCGCGACGGCGCCGCGCTGCGCTTCCTCATGGTGACGGTGGTCGGCTCCACGCTCCTGCTGGTCGGCCTGCTGGCCGTGGCGACCGCCCTCGGCACGACCGACCTGTCGGTGTGGGCCGCGCAGCGGGGGGAGGGCATCGACCGCGGCACGCAGCTCGCGGCGGCCGCCGTCCTGCTCACCGGGCTGGCGCTGAAGATCCCCGTCTTCCCGCTGCACACCTGGCTGCCCTGGGTGCACGCCACCGCCCCGACCGCCGGCTCGGTGCTGCTCGCCGCCGTCCTGCTCAAGCTCGGCACCTACGGCGTCGTCCGGCTCGTGATGCCGGTCGTGCCCGAGGGCTTCGCCTTCTGGGCGCCGCTGCTCGGCGGGCTGGGCGTGGTCGGCATCCTGTGGGCGTCGTTGGCCTGCCTCGTCGAGCGCGACCTCAAGCGCCTCATCGCGTGGTCCTCGGTGGCCCACCTCGGTTTCGTCGTCCTCGGCCTGGCCAGCGGCACGCAGACCGGGCTGCAGGCGGCGCTCTTCGGCAACGTCGCCCACGGTCTGATCTCGGCCCTGCTCTTCGTCGTCGTCGGCGGGCTCAAGCACCGCTGGGGCAGCGCCGACCTCACCGTCGCGCGGGCCGCGCTGCGCGAGGCCACCCCGCACCTGGGCGCCTACCTCGTGCTCGGGATGGCGGCGTCGATGGGCCTGCCCGGGCTCGCCGGCTTCTGGGGCGAGATCGGCGCGATCTACGCCGCGTGGGACCCCGCGCCCGGCCGCCCGGGCGGCTGGTTCGGGCTGTATGCCGTGCTGGCGGCCGTGGGCGGCGCGCTCACCGTGGCCTACAGCGCGCGTGTGCTCCAGCGCGTCTGGTCCGGCGACCGGCTCGAGCCGCGCATCCCCGACGCCGTCCGCACCGAGCGTTACGCGATGCGCACGCTGGGCGTGCTCGTCCTCGCCCTCGGCGTGCTGCCCGTCCTCCTGCTCACCGTCACCGAGAGCGTGACCGCGGCGGTGATCGGCCGATGACCCTCGACCTGCACCTGTCCGCGACGCTCCCCGTGCTGGCGCCGCTCCTGGCCGCCGTGGTCGTGCTCCTCGTCGACGCCGCGCTCCCGGGCCGCCGCACGCCGCACCTCGTCCTCACCGGGCTCGGCCTCGTCGCGGGAGCCGTCGCCACGGTGCCTGGCCTGCGGCAGCCCGCCGGCGACGCGCGCTCGGCCTTCTGCCTCGGGTCGGGTGAGTGCCTCTACACCGCCGACCGGCTGACCTCGGTGCTCCAGCTGGCCGGGCTGCTCGCGGCGGTCGTCGTGCTCGTGCTCGCCTGGCGCGACTGGCGCGCGCCGTCCGGCACCGGGCGCACCGCCGTGGTGGCCGCGCTCGTCCTGGGAGCCACCGGTGGGGTCGTCGCCGTGCCCGCCGCGGGCGACCTGGGCAGCCTCCTGGTTGCGCTCGAGCTCGCGACCCTGCCCACCGTGGCCCTCGTCGTGCTGACCGACGAGGCGTGGTCGGGCGAGCGTCGGGCCCGTGCCGTCGAGGGTGCCACCGCGCTGCTCATGACCTCCCTGGTCTCCTTCGGCCTGGTGGCCCTGGGAGCCGCGCTGTGGGTCGCGGCGACCGGCACCGCGCTGCTCGAGCTGCCGACGTCGCGCGACCCGTCCCTGCTCCTGCTGGCGTCGGTCTTCGTGCTGGCCGGTCTGGCGTTCAAGCTCTCCGCGGTGCCCTTCCACGCCTGGACGCCGATCACCTACTCGACCGCCTCTCTGCCCGTCACGGCCTACCTCTCGACGGTCTCCAAGGTCGCCGCCCTCGGCGCCGTCGTCGTGCTCGTCCGCGCCCTCGGCGCCGTCGACGGCACCACCCTGCTGGCCCTCGCCCTGCTCGCGGCCCTGTCGATGACGGTCGGCAACCTCGTCGCGCTGGTGCAGACCGACGCCGTCCGCCTGCTCGCCTGGTCCACGGTCGCCCAGGCCGGATGGGTGCTGCTGCCGCTGGCGTCGCTGTCCTCCCGGGCGGTCCACGCCGCCGGGTCCTACCTCGTCGTCTACGTCCTCGGCACGCTGCTGGCGTTCGCCGTCGTGGTCGCCGTCGCGGGCCTGGTGTCCGTCGAGGGCGGGACCGAGGCCGACGGGACGTCGCTGCGCGCCCACGACGGCCTGCTGCGCCGGCGCCCGCTGCTGGCCATACCCCTGGTCCTGGCGCTGCTGACCCTGGCGGGCCTGCCGCCGGCCGTCGTCGGCCTCGTGGCCAAGGTCGTCGCGCTGCGACCCGTCGCCGGGGACGGCACCTGGTGGCTCGCGGTCGTGGCCGCCGTCAACGTCGCCCTCGGCATCGCCGTCTACCTGCGGTGGATCGTCCGTCTCGTGGCCCCGCTCCCGGCGGGGACGGTCGCGCCGGCCCCGGCCGGAGCGGTCGCGAGCACGGGCATGGCCACCGGCGGCGTGGACGAGGCGCTCGAGGCCGAGTCGGCCGACGGCGACGTCCTCGTCGCCGCCCGGCCCCGCGTCCCCGTGCCGGTGCTCGCGGTCATCGGCGTGCTCACCCTGCTGGTCGTGCTCTGGAGCATCACGCCCGTCGGCGTCGTCTGACCGCGCGACCTGCGGGAACACGGCGTTTCGCGCCACCGTTGGACCAGACATGCACAGGCACTACAACGGGGTGAAGACGACCCTCCTCCTGGGCGCCATCTGGGCGCTCTTCCTCGCGCTCGGCGCGGTGGTCGGCGGCGGCCGCTACATCTGGCTGTTCGCCCTGCTCGGCCTGGGCACGACGTTCTACAGCTACTGGAACTCCGACAAGCTCGCCCTCCGGGCGATGCGGGCCGTGCCGGTCACGCGCGAGCAGCAGCCGGCGATGTACCGCATCGTCGAGGAGCTGGCCGCCCAGGCCGGCAAGCCGATGCCGCGGCTCTACGTCAGCCCCACCGCCGCCCCCAACGCCTTCGCAACCGGCCGCAACCCGCAGAACGCCGCGGTCTGCTGCACCGAGGGCATCCTCCACCTGCTCGACGAGCGGGAGCTGCGCGGCGTCCTGGGCCACGAGCTCATGCACGTCTACAACCGCGACATCCTCACCGGCTCGGTGGCCGCGGGCATCGCCGGCGTCATCACCTCGGTGGCCCAGATGATGCTCTTCTTCGGCGGCGGCAACCGCCAGAACGGCGGCAACCCGATCGCGATGATCGCCATGGCGCTGCTCGCGCCCTTCGCCGCCAGCGTCATCCAGCTGGCCATCAGCCGCACCCGTGAGTACGACGCGGACGAGGACGGCGCGGCGCTGACCGGCGACCCGCTGGCCCTCGCCTCGGCCCTGCGCAAGCTCGAGGCCGGCACGGCGCGCGCGCCGCTCGCCCCGGAGCCGCAGGTCGTCAACGCCAGCCACATGATGATCGCCAACCCCTTCCGGGCCGGCGACGTGGGACGCCTCTTCGCCACCCACCCGCCGATGACGCAGCGGATCGCGCGCCTCGAGGGCATGGCCCAGAGCCGGCAGCCGGGCATCGAGCGCTTCTGAGCACACCGAAGCGGCGGCGCCCACCGGCGACCGGCAGGCGTCAGCCGCGACCCGGCTCGCCCCGTTCGCTGAGCAGCGGAGGGCGGTCGCCCCGGATGCTGGCGACCATGTCGACGACCAGCCGGGTCGCGCGCACGTCGTGCGCCCGGAAGACCGTGGTCCCCAGCCAGGCGGCCACCGCCGTGGCGGCCAGCGTGCCCTCGAGCCGCTCGTCGGCCTCCAGGTCGAGCGTCTCCCCGATGAAGTCCTTGCGCGAGAGCGCCTGGAGCACGGGGAAGCCCAGGGCTGCCACGTCGGCGGTGTGGCGCAGCGTGACCAGCGAGTGCCGCGTCGTCTTGCCGAAGTCGAGGGTGGGGTCGACGAGGATCCGCTCCGCCGGGACGCCCGCCTCGAGCGCCGTCCGGGCGCCCGCGGCGAGCACCCGCAGCACGTCGCGGACGACCGCGAGCTCGTCGTCGCCGTGCTCGTCGGCGTAGCGCACGTCCACCGGGTCGGTGCGCGGCGGCAGCCCGCCGGTGTGCGAGCAGACCACGCCGGCGCCGATCCGCGCGGCGACGTGCACCAGCTCGGGGTCGTGCCCGGCCCAGGTGTCGTTGACGAGGTCGACCACGCCGGCGGCGGCCTCCGCCACCTCGCTGCGCCAGGTGTCGAGGGACAGCACCAGGTCGGGGTATGCCGTGCGCGCCGCTTCCAGGAAGGGCACCACCCGGTCGATCTCCTGGGCGGCGGTGACGTGCGCGCCCTCCTGCCCGGCGCGGACCCCGCCCACGTCGACGAGGTCGGCACCGGCCGCCACGGCGGCGTGCAGGGCGGCCATCGCGTCCTCGAGCGCCGCGTGCCGGTTGCCGGCCCAGAACGAGTCGCTCGTCCGGTTGATGATCGCCATGACCGCCGGCCGGCCGGGGTCGAAGGCCCGCCCGCGCAGGACCAGGGCGGGCGGGCGCGGCAGCTGCGGCGGCCGGGGGAGGGGAACCGTCGTCATGGGCGGCCATGCTGCCACGGGGTGGCGGCGAGGCGGCGCCCGGACCGGGGCGGCACGCCCCTGCCCGCGGCAGACCTCCGGCATACCCGCAGCGCACCGACCCGCACCCGTCACGCGCGACGACGCCCCGGGGGATGCGGCCCGGGGCGTCGTGGGGGCGAGGAGCTCAGCGCCTCGCTCGCCCCCTGGGGGTCGAGGGGATCAGCGCCTCACTCGCCCCAGCTCTGCCACTCGATGGCCTCGTCGGCCACCGCCAGCACCGCGTAGTGCATGCCGTCGGCGGTGACCAGCTTCCAGGCCGGGACCTCGAGCGGGCCGTTGGTCTGCGCCCACAGCGAGCCGGTGGTGAGCTCCGCGCTGACGACGACCTTGTCCTTGAGGAGCATCGGGATCTTCATCCCCGGCTCGATCTGGGCGGTCTCGGGCATCTCGACCTCCATGCCGGGGTCGATCGGCCGCGAGATGGCCACGGAGTCGTCGAGCTCCTCGGTGAGGGTGACGCCGTAGTCGGTCGAGAACTCCCGCTGGCCGTAGCGCTCGACCGCCTCGACGGCCGAGATGACCGGGTAGTCGCCGAGGGACATCATCTCGCCCCACGACCCGTAGAGGCTGATGACGCCCTCGGGCCCGACCTGGGCGCTCATCGTCACCGGCCCGTTGCGCTGGCCGTCCATCCACCCCTCGACCATGACCTGGTTGGTGGACTCGTCCTGGTACTCGGAGACCTCGAGGGTGAAGACCGACAGGTCGATGCCGGTCGTCGCGAAGAAGTCGCGGGCGGCGGCGAGCGCCTGCTCGTCGTTGGGCCTCGGGGCGTCGCTGGTGCGGCACCGCGACGCGTCGGGGAAGGGCACGTCCTCGCCGAAGGCCTTCGCCCACTCCTCGCGCACCTGCTGCATGTCGGCCTCGGGCATCTCGCTGTACATCTCGGTGCACCACGGGCTGCCGAACATGTCGTCGTAGGAGAAGCTCAGCACCCCTCCGCCGTCGGCGGAGACGCTCAGCATCCGCCCCTGGTCGAGGTCGTAGAGGGCGTTGCTGCCGAACCAGCCGTACTCGCTGCTCTCCGCCGGTGCCACGCCGTCGAAGTCGAGCCGCTCGGCCCACTGCTGGAGGAACTCCTCGGGGTCCTCGTCGGAGACCATCGCGCGGACCTCGGCGGTGCCGCGCTCGGTCGGCAGGCCGGGGCCGGCGGTCAGCCGCACGGGGCCCGGGTCCCACAGGCCGCCGGAGTCGTCGCCGCCGTAGCCCATCTCGGAGTCCTCGGTGATCTTCAGCTCGCTGCCGGCGGCCTCGGCGGGGGAGGCGGGCTCGATCATGTCCTGGACCAGGTCGGCCGCGGCGGAGTCGTCCGTCCCTTCGCCCGCGGCGACCTGGCGGCCGCCGGTGTCGGGGGCCTGCTGGGCACCGATGGCGTAGCCACCGGCTCCGAAGCCGAAGGCAGCGACCGCGGCCGCCGCGATCCACGGGGCGCGCAGCCCCTGGCCGCGGAAGACGTCGTCGTCGACGCGGGTCGCGTGCTCGACGCCCTGGCTGGCAGGGGCCTTCTGCGCGATGCGCGCCCGGAGGGAGTGGAGGTCGGGGTGCGATCCGGTGGCCGGGTCGCTGGCCCGCAGGCGGGCCAGGGCCTCGTCGTCGTGGTCGACCATGGTGTCTTCTCCTCGAACGGAAGTGGTGTCAGGAAGTGGGTGGGGGAGGCGGGAGGGACCTAGTGGTCCTCGTCCCAGGCCTCTCGGAGGCGGGCGCGGGCCCGGGAGAGGGCGGCGGCCGCACCGCCACGGGTCAGGCCGAGCGCGCGGGCCAGGCCCTCGCCGTCGAGGCCCTCCCACGCGTGGAGCATGAGCACCATCCGGTCGCGGGCGCTGAGGCGGGCGAGCGCGCGGCGCACCTCGTCGTCCTCCATGACCAGCTCCGCCGGGTCGACGCTGCGCGCGGTGTGCTGGTCCTCGTCGCCGGAGTAGTCGGAGATGAGGGTGAGGGTCGGCTTGCGCCGGTGGTTGGCGAGCACGAAGGACGCCGTCTTGTAGAGCCACGGCAGCTCGAAGCCCTCGGGGATCTTGTCCCGGCGGCGCCACGCCGTCGCGAAGACCTCGGCGGTGAGGTCCTCGACGTCGACGTGGCTGGCGCGCCGGACGAAGTAGCGGTGGACGGAGGTCGCGTGCTGGGCGAAGAAGCCGTCGAACCACGGCGCGTCCCGCACGTTCTCGGGCACCATGCCGGGGCTCGCACCTCCCTCGCCCGCGAGGCGTAGTGCCATCTCGTTCTCCTGCCGGTCGTTGGCGGCGGCGCCCCCATCCGGGGCGCCGACAACCTCACTATGTCGCTCGCGCACCACGTGTTGCACCGGCCGCGCCGACGGCGTGCGCGGGACGAACGGCCCGGGAACGACGAACGGCTGGTCGCTCCCCGTGGGGACCGACCAGCCGTTCGCGCTGGTGGCAGGTGCAGGATTCGAACCTGCGTAGGCGTACGCCGACGGATTTACAGTCCGCTTCCATTGGCCACTCGGACAACCTGCCAGTGCGCACTTCGCAGCGCGCGGATGAAAGGATAACAGCCTCACGGAGCAGGTCCGAACCCAGCACAGGAGGTATGCCGTCATGGCCGACTCGTCCTTCGACATCGTCAGCAAGGTCGACCGTCAGGAGGTGGCCAACGCCGTCAACCAGGCGGCCAAGGAGATCTCGCAGCGCTACGACTTCCGCAACATCGGCGCGAGCGTCGAGCTCGCCGGCGACGTCATCAAGATGACCGCCAACAGCGCCGAGCGGTGCGAGGCGGTGCTCGACGTGCTGCAGACCAAGCTCGTCAAGCGCGGCGTCTCGCTCAAGCACCTGGACTACAGCGACGACGGCGAGCCGCGGCTCTCCGGCAAGGAGTACCGGCTGGAGGCGACGCTGCAGTCCGGCATCTCCAGCGAGAACGCCAAGAAGATCTCCAAGATCATCCGCGAGGAGGGCCCGAAGTCGGTCAAGCCGGTCATCCAGGGCGACGAGCTGCGCGTGACCTCCAAGTCCCGCGACGACCTCCAGGAGGTGCAGCGCCTCCTCAAGAGCAAGGACCTCGACGTGGCGCTGCAGTTCACCAACTACCGGTGAGGAGCACCCCGGGCCGTCGGCTAGCCTAGTGCTCATGTCGAGCACATCTACCGCGACGACGCGGCCCACCCGACCGGAGCGGATGGGGCGGCTGCCCTTCACCCGGCTGCACCTCCGGACGCTCGTCGGCGCGGGCACCGGCTGGGCGCTGGACGCCATGGACGTCGGGCTGATCTCCTTCGTCGGCCTGGCGATCGCGACGTCCTGGGACCTGACGACGACCCAGCAGTCCTGGCTGCTCTCGATCGGCTTCGTGGGCATGGCGCTGGGGGCAACCTTCGGCGGCCTGCTGGCCGACCGCTACGGCCGGCGGACGGTCTTCGCCGCGACGCTCCTCGTCTACGGCCTGGCGACCGGCGCCTCGGCGCTCGCGACCTCGCTCGCCGCCCTGCTCCTGCTGCGCTTCCTCGTCGGCCTCGGCCTGGGCGCGGAGCTGCCGGTCGCCTCGACCCTCGTCAGCGAGCTGTCGCCGACCCGTATCCGGGGCCGGGTGGTCGTGGCGCTCGAGTCCTTCTGGGCGGTCGGCTGGCTGCTGGCGGCGCTCATCGGCTTCTTCGTCGTCCCGCGCTTCGACGACGGCTGGCGGTGGGCCTTCGCCATCGGCCTGGTGCCCGCCCTGTGGGCCGTGGTCGTGCGGTGGGGGCTGCCCGAGTCGCCGCTCTTCCTCGAGCGCCGCGGCCGGGCCGCCGAGGCGGAGGCCGTCGTCCGGCGGTTCGAGGACTCTGCCGGCGTCGAGCACGTCGAGTCGCGCGAGCTGCCGCCCGTCGAGCCGCACGTCCCGGGCCAGCTGTGGTCGGCCGCCTACCGGGTCCGCACCGCCGGCATCTGGCTGGTGTGGTTCTGCGTCAACTTCTCCTACTACGGCGCCTTCATCTGGATGCCGAGCCTGCTCCACGCCCAGGGCTACGACCTCGTCCGCTCCTTCGGCTACACGCTGATCATCACGCTCGCCCAGCTGCCCGGCTACGCGGTGGCGGCGGTGCTCGTCGAGGTCTGGGGCCGGCGACTGACGCTGGCCACCTTCCTCGTCGGCTCGGCGGTCTCGGCGACCTTCTTCGGCCTGGCCGACGGCACGGCGCAGATCCTCGTCGCCGGCATGGCGCTGTCCTTCTTCAACCTGGGCGCCTGGGGTGCCCTGTATGCCGTCACACCGGAGATCTACCCGACCACCATCCGCGGGGTCGGGGCGGGCGCGGCCGCCGGCTTCGGCCGGCTCGCCTCCATCCTGGCGCCGTTGTCGGTGCCGGTGGTCCTCGGCTGGTGGGGCAACGGCGGCCTGTTCGCGCTCTTCGGCGGGGCCTTCGCCGTCGGCGCGGTCGCGGCCTACCTGCTGCTGCCCGAGCAGGCCGGCGACGCGCTGGACGCGAGTTGACCGAGGGGGTCGGGCATGGTGCATACTTTTGCGCAATGCTGTATGACTACGCATCGATGGCCCTGCTCCATCGCCCCGACGCACCCCTAGGATGACCCGCATGACGCAGCTCACCACGAACCAGGACTACATCGCCCTCGAGGACAAGGTCGCCGCCCACAACTACAGCCCGCTGCCGGTCGTGGTCGAGCACGCCGAGGGGATCTGGGTCACCGACGTGGAGGGCAACCGCTACCTCGACGCGCTGTCCGGCTACTCGGCGCTGAACTTCGGCCACCGCCACCCCGCGCTCGTGGAGGCCGCCAAGAAGCAGCTCGACAAGTCGACGCTGACCAGCCGCGCGTTCCACAACGACCAGCTCGGCCCGTTCTGCGCCGCGCTCTCCGAGCTCGTGGGCAAGGACATGATCCTGCCGATGAACACCGGCGCCGAGGCGGTCGAGACCGCGCTGAAGATCGCCCGCAAGTGGGGCTACCTCGTCAAGGGCGTCGCCGCCGAGCAGGCCGAGATCATCGTCATGGACGGCAACTTCCACGGCCGCACCACGACGATCATCTCCTTCTCCGACGACCCGGAGGCCCGCGACCACTACGGCCCCTACACCCCGGGCTTCGTCTCGGTGCCCTACGGCGACCTCGCCGCGATCGAGGCCGCGATCAACGACAACACCGTCGCGGTGCTCGTCGAGCCGATCCAGGGCGAGCAGGGCGTGAAGATCCCGGGCGAGGGCTTCCTGCCCGGGCTGCGCCGGCTGACCAAGGACACGAACGTCCTGATGATCGCCGACGAGATCCAGGCCGGCCTGGGCCGTGTCGGCACCACCCTGGCCTGCCAGTACGAAGGCGTCGAGGCCGACATGTACACCCTGGGCAAGGCGCTGGGCGGCGGCATCGTGCCGGTCTCGGCCGTCGCGGCCGACGCCGACGTGATGAACGTCATCACCCCGGGCACCCACGGCTCGACCTTCGGCGGCAACCCGCTCGCCGCGGCCGTCGGCCTGGCCGTCTGCGAGCTGCTCGCCACCGGCGAGCACCAGCAGAACGCCGCCAGCCTCGAGGGTCAGTTCCGCGAGGCCCTGGAGGCGCTGCTCGGCAACGGTGTCGTCGAGGTGCGCGTGCGCGGCCTGTGGGCGGGCATCGACATCGACCCCGAGCTCATGACCGGCAAGGACGCCTGCAAGCGCCTCGCCAAGAAGGGCGTTCTGGCCAAGGACACCCACGGCTCCACCATCCGCCTCGCCCCGCCGCTGACGATCACCTCCGAGGAGCTGAAGATCGTCACCGACGCGCTCGCCGAGGTCGTCACCGAGGCCGCCTCGGCCTGACCCGACCCGGGCGCACCGCGCCCCTTCGTCGTGCGACCGCAGCCCGACCGCCCCTCCGGCGGTCGGGCTGCGGCCGTCTCCGGGGTCGTCGTCACCTCAGCCCGCCGCGGCCGCCAGCCGGGCGCCCAGCTCGCGCACCTTCTCCTTCAGCTCGGGCGGGTCCAGCACCTCGAAGGGCACCCCGAGCCAGAGCGTCTCGATCGCCAGGTAGTCGAGGGTCTCGGCCCCCGTCTCGAGCTCGCAGGTGCCGTCGCCGAGGTCCGTGAGCGCGCCGGCGTTCTGGGGCACCCGGGCCGCGATGTCGTCGAGCGGGGCGTGGAGCCGCAGGCGCGCGACATACCGGTAGGGGGAGCGGAGCACCGACTGCCGTACGTACTCCACGGGGTCCGGCGCCGGGCGGGGCGTGAAGCGGAAGGTGGTCGCGTGCACGGTCGCGGGGTCCACCCGGTCGAGCCGGAACGAGCGCCAGTCGTCCTTGCCGCTGTCGTGGGCGAGGAAGTACCACCGGCGGCCCATCGTCACGACCCGGTAGGGCTCGACCCGACGGCTCGACTCCTCGCCGGAGCGGTCGCGATAGGTGAAGTCGAGCAGCACGCGGTCGCGGCAGGCGCGCGCCACCGTGCTGAGCAGCGCCGCCGGGACCGGCACCGAGACCCCCTCGACCGCGACGACCGCCTCACTGATGGCCTCCACCTCCCCGCGCAGCGACGAGGGCAGGACCTGGTCGAGCTTGGCGAGCGCGCGCAGGGCCGACTCCTCGACGCCCGTGACCGAGCCGCCCGCGGCCACCCGCAGGCTCACGGTGACCGCGACCGCCTCGTCCGGGTCGAGCAGCAGGGGAGGAAGCTTGCCGCCGGCGCCGAGCTGGTAGCCGCCGCCCAGCCCGGTGCTCGCCCGCACCGGATAGCCCAGGCGCCGCAGCCGGTCGACGTCGCGGCGCACGCTGCGCGTGGTGACGCCCAGCCGCTCGGCGAGCTCCTCGCCGGTCCACATGGCCCGGCTCTGCAGGAGCCCGAGCAGCTGGAGCACGCGGGCGGTCGGGTCGCTCATGGGTCCCAGACTGCACCAGATCACGGACAGAGGTTGTCCGCATGGCCCGTCAGAGTGGGGGTATGGCGTTTCCGACACCTGACCAGACCGTTCCCGCCGGCGGCTCGACCCGCCCCTACCTCGTGCTCGTGCCCGGATTCTGGCTCGGAGCCTGGGCCTGGGACGACGTGCTCCCGCTCCTGCGCGACCGCGGCGTGGACGCGGTGGCTCTCACGCTGCCCGGGCTCGAGCCCGACCACCCCGACCGCGGCTCCGTGACCCTCGAGGACCACGTGCGCGCGATCGAGGAGGCGCTCGCCGCGGCGCCGGAGGGGGCACGGGTCGTCCTCGTCGCCCACAGCGGCGCGGCGGTGCCGGCCACGGCGGCCCTCGACCGGCACGTCGACGAGATCGACCGCGTCGTGTGGGTCGACACCGCCCCGGCCCGCGACGGCTTCGCGATGAACCCCGACCTCGACGGGGACGGCTACCCGTTGTCGGCGCAGTGGGACGAGGAGATGGAGGGCGGCTCCATGCGGGGCCTGACCGAGGAGCAGCTCCGCACCTTCCAGGAGCGGGCGGTGCCCCAGCCGGGCGCGGCGCTGCGCGACGCCGTGCGGCTCACGGACGACCGCCGCCACGACGTGCCCGCCACGCTCGTGGCGACCGCCTTCTCGGCGGAGGACTACCGCTCCTACGCCGAGCAGGGCGCCGGCTTCCTCGCGGCGCTGCCCGACTACCGACGGCTGGAGATGGTCGACCTGCCGACCGGCCACTGGCCGATGTGGAGCGAGCCCGAGCGCCTCGCGCAGCTCCTCGCCGACGTGGCGCGGGGCTGACGCGTCAGGCGCCCGGGGTCCAGCGCTCCGGGTCGGTGAGCATCGCCGAGCCCAGCCAGGCCTCCGGCACGCCCATGCCCTCGACCAGCTCGAGGGCGACCGGCCGCAGCTCGCCGCACAGCTTGTTGATCTGGGCGGTGACCGCCTTGGCCCGCGCCGGCGACATCCGGTTGTGGCTGAGGAACCAGCCGGAGTCGGCCTCGATCGAGCTCAGCGCGTAGAGGGTGCACAGCCGCTCCAGCACGTCGCGGACGGTGCCCTCCTCGAGCGCGTCGATCCCGGCGGCGAAGGCCTCCAGCACGACCCGGTCCATGTGGGTCCGGGCCGCCAGCAGCACGTGGTCCTGGGCGTTGTTGAAGGTCTCGAAGGCGTCGCCGGAGGACTTGCGCAGACGGGTGGCGAGGGTCTCGAGCACGTGGCGCTCGCGGTCGGCGAACATCGACAGGTGCCAGCCGCGCTCGAGCAGCGTCTCGTCCTCGGAGCGGCGGGCGGCCGCGGCCACGAGCCGGTCGACGAGCGGGCGCACGGACGTCGCCTCGACGAACTGCCCGCCGATGGAGCGGGCGGCGAACTGCACCATGCCCCTGACGTCGAGGTCGCCCCACATCTCCTTGTAGCCGGTGAGCAGCCCCTTGGCGACGAGCTGGAGCAGCACGGTGTTGTCGCCCTCGAAGGTGGCGAAGACGTCGGCGTCGGCCCGCAGGGTGGTCAGGCCGTTCTCGGAGAGGTAGCCCGCCCCGCCGCACGCCTCACGGCATACCTGGTTGGTGTCGTTGGCGAAGCGGGTGATGACGGCCTTGAGGCCCGCGGCCCGGGTCTCCAGCTCGCGCTGGGCGACCAGGTCCTTCTCGGGCATCTCGTGCAGCTCCTGCAGCCGCTCGACGCACTCGTTGAGGGCGAACATGTAGGCGTAGGAGGTCGCGATGGCCGGCAGCAGCTTGCGCTGGTGGGCCAGGTAGTCGAGGAGCACGACCTCGCCCTCGCGGTCGGGAGCGCCGAACTGGCGTCGGCGCAGGGCGTAGCGGGTGGCGATCGACAGCGCCTTGCGCGCCGAGACGGCGGCGCCCTCGGCGACGCAGATGCGCCCGCGCACGAGGGTGCCCAGCATCGTGAAGAAGCGTTTGCTGTCGCCCTCGATGTCGGAGACGTAGACCCCGGTGTCGTCGATGCCGCCGTAGCGGTTCAGCAGCATCCGGCGCGGCACGCGCACCTGGTCGAAGCGGATCGTGCCGTTGTCGACGCCGAGGAGCCCGCCCTTGTGACCGTTGTCGCCGAGCGTGATGCCGGGCAGGGGCTCGCCGGCCTCGTCGCGGAGGGGCACGAGCACGACGTGGACGCCGTGGGAGGTCCCGCCCACGACCAGCTGGCCGTAGACCGCGGCGATCGAGGCGTCCTCGGCGGCGGCGCCGATGTAGCTCTTCACCGACGACGGGGTGGGGGAGTGCACGACGATCTCGTCGGTCTCCTCGTCGTAGGTGAGGGTGGTCTCGAGCGAGGCGACGTCGGAGCCGTGGCCGAACTCGGTCATGGCGTAGCAGCCGACCTGCTCCAGCGAGATCGCCGGGGGGATGAAGGTCTCGTGGTGCCAGGCCGTGCCGAGGCTGGTGACGGCGCCGCCGTAGAGGCCGAAGTGGACGCCGGACTTCACGGTGAGCGAAAGGTCGCCGTGGGCCGTCATCTCGAAGTCGACGCACGAGCGGCCCAGGTCGTCCAGGCCCCCCTGGGCGACGGGAAAGCCGCTGCCCGCCATGCCGAGGCCGACGAGACGGCGCAGCGCCTGGCGGGTCCACTCGCGGGCCTCGGGCAGGGTCAGGCCGGGGTCGCGGACCATGAGGTCGGCGGGGACGCTGGCGCGGGCCAGGTCGCGGGCCGGGCCGTAGCGGCCGCCGGTGGCGCGCCGCAGGGCCTCGCCGAGCTCGGTGATCCGCTCCTCGGTCGAGACCTCCGTGGCCTGGTCGGTGGCCCCGGCGGGCAGGGTCACGTCGGTGTCGACGGCGGGCGTGCGGGTGGGGCTCGAAGCGGTCATCGTCGTCCTCCGGGAGTGGTGTCGGTCGGGGTCAGGGCGGGGCGGAGCAGGGCCACGACGGCGGCGGCGACCTCGTCGGCGCCCGGGTGGTCCTCGCCGGTGCTGCGGCTGGCGAGCCAGTGGTCGGAGACGTTGCGGACCATGCCGACGATCCCGTGCGCCCAGACCTGGGCGTGCAGGGCGGCGGCGGGGTCCGCGGTCGTGTCGAGGTGCTCGCGCAGGGTCTCGGCGAGCTGCTCGGCGATGCGGTCGGTGATGTGGTCGACGGGGTCGCCGTCGGCGCCCTCCTGCGTCTCCAGGGGCCGGGTCACCACGAAGCGGTAGATCTCGGGGTCGCGCTCGACGAGCTCGAGGTAGGAACGGACCATCTGGCCGATGCGCTCCACGACGTCGCGCCCGCCGGCAGCGGCCTCGGCGAGGTCGCCCAGGATCGTCTCGTCGACGGCGGCGACGACCGCCCGGTAGAGACCGGCGCGGTCACCGAGGTGGCGGTAGAGCACGGTCTTGCTCGTCGACCCCTCGGCCGCGATCTCGTCCATGCCCACGCCGGCGCCGTGCTTGCGGATGGCCCGCAGCGCGGCCTCGACGAGCTGGCGGCGCCGCCGGGTGCGGTGCGCCTCCCAGCGCACGTCCCGGCCGTCGCGGACGGGCCCGGGGGCGACGCCGGGAGCAGGGGGGAGCACAGGTGCCATGCCGCACACAGTACCGCGTACCGTCCGTATCGGCTACAGTCGGTATCGGATACCTCCCTCGTCCCGCCGCGCCCCGGCGGGCACACCACTAGGAGCCTCGATTGTCCGACTCGACCATCGCCCGAGACGCCGTCATCGTCGGCGGCAACCGGATCCCGTTCGGCAAGGCCGGGGGTGCGTATGCCGCGGCCTCCAACCAGTCCATGCTCACCGCCGCGATCGACGGGCTGGTCGCCCGCTTCGGCCTGGCCGGCCAGCAGGTCGGCGAGGTGGCGGCCGGTGCCGTGCTCAAGCACGCCCGTGACTTCAACCTCACCCGCGAGTCCGTGCTCGGCTCCGCGCTCGCGCCGACCACGCCGGCCTACGACCTGCAGCAGGCGTGCGGCACCGGCCTGGAGACCGTGATCCAGGCCGCCAACAAGATCCGCCTCGGCCAGGTCGACTCCGCCATCGCCGGTGGTGTCGACTCCGCCAGCGACGCCCCGATCGCCGTCGGCGAGGGCCTGCGCAAGGCCCTCCTCAAGGCCAACGCCGCCCGCACCCCGATGCAGCGCGTCAAGGCGCTCGCGGGCATCCGCCCCGGTGACCTGGCCCCCGAGACGCCGCGCAACTCCGAGCCGCGCACCGGCCTGTCGATGGGCGAGCACCAGGCCCGCACCGCCAAGGAGTGGGGCATCACCCGCGAGGCCCAGGACGAGCTGGCCGTCGCAAGCCACCACAACCTGGCCCGCGCGTGGGAGTCCGGCTTCTTCGACGACCTCGCCACCGGCTTCCTGCGCCTCTCCCGTGACGAGGGCCTGCGCCCCGACACCTCCGTGGAGAAGCTCGCCGGCCTCAAGCCGGTCTTCGGCAAGGGCGAGGGCGCCACGATGACGGCCGGCAACTCCACGCCGCTCTCCGACGGTGCCGCCGTCGTGCTGCTCTCCAGCCGTGAGTGGGCCGAGGAGCGCAACCTGCCCGTGCTGGCCCGCTTCGTCGACGCCGAGGTGGCCGCGGTCGACTACGTCTCCGGCGAGGAGGGGCTGCTCATGGCGCCCGCCTACGCGGTGCCGCGCCTGCTGGCCCGTCAGGGGCTGACGCTGCAGGACTTCGACTACTACGAGATCCACGAGGCCTTCGCCTCCACGGTGCTCGCCACGATGGCGGCCTGGGAGTCGGAGGAGTTCTGCCGCGACCGCCTGGGCCTCGACGCCCCGCTCGGCTCCGTCGACCGGAGCAAGCTCAACGTCAACGGGTCCTCGCTGGCGGCCGGTCACCCGTTCGCCGCCACCGGTGGCCGCATCGTGGCCACCCTGTCCAAGCTCCTGGCCGAGAAGGGCCCGGGCTCCCGGGGCCTGGTCTCGATCTGCGCCGCCGGCGGCCAGGGCGTCGTCGCGATCCTGGAGGGCTGCTGACATGGCCGATATCGTGCAGGTGCTGACCACCAACCCGCTCGCCAAGCAGCTGGGCGTGCCCCAGCCGACCCGGCTGCGCCGCGGTCGTGAGCTGCCCTCCGGGCCGGTCGTCCTCGGCGCCGCCGGCGGCTCGCCGTCCATCGTGCGCCGCACCCTGGACCTCCTGGGCGTGCCCGTGCAGGACGCGCTCCGCGACGTCCCCGAGGCCCGCGTCACCGAGACCGACGACAAGGGCCGCGAGCGCCAGGTGCCCCCGTCCTACCCGGCCCGCATCGGGGCCGTGCTCGTCGACGCCACCGCGGTGACCTCGATCGCCGATCTCGAGGAGGTCCGGCAGGTCCTGCGTCCCGCCCTGAGGTCGCTGGAGCCCTCGGCCCGCGTCGTCGTCGTGGGCGTCGAGCCCGAGACCGCCGGCGGGCCGGTGGCCGTCGCCGCCCAGCAGGCGCTCGAGGGCGTCGTCCGCAGCGTCGGCAAGGAGCTGCGCCGTGGCGCCACCGCCAACCTGGTGCGCGTCGACCTGCTCACCGGCACCCCCACCACCCCGGAGGACCTGGGCTCGACGATGTCCTTCCTCCTCGAGGGCCGCTCGGCCTACGTGTCCGGCCAGGTGTTCCACGTCGGTCACGCCGACGAGGGCCGCGTGGGCGACCTCACGACCCCGCGCCCGTTCGAGGGCCGGATCGTCGTCGTGACCGGTGCCGGCCGCGGCATCGGCGCGTCCATCGCCGAGGTCTTCGCCCGGGACGGCGCGGCCGTCGTGGCCGTGGACGTCCCGGCCGGTGGCCAGGGTCTGGCCTCCGTCGCCAACAAGATCGGTGGCACGGCGCTGCAGCTCGACATCACCGTGCCGGACGCCGGCAGCAGGATCGCCGCCCACGTGGCCCAGCGTTTCGGCGAGGGTGCGCGCATCCACACGATCGTGCACAACGCCGGCATCACCCGCGACAAGCTGCTCGTCAACACCGACGAGGACCGCTGGGGCAGCGTGCTCGAGGTCAACCTCGCGGCGCAGACGCGCATCAACGAGATCCTCCTCGACCCCGAGCTGCCCGGCGGCCTGGACGACGAGGGGCGCATCATCGGCGTGGCCTCGACGTCCGGCATCGCGGGCAACCGCGGCCAGGCCAACTACGCCGCCTCCAAGGCAGGCGTCGTCGGGCTGGTCCGGGCCATGGGCGCCGACCAGGGGCTCGCGGCCCGCGGCATCACGGTCAACGCGGTGGCTCCCGGCTTCATCGAGACCGAGATGACGGCCAAGATCCCGCTCGCCACCCGCGAGATCGGCCGACGCATCAACTCGCTGCAGCAGGGCGGCCGTCCGGTGGACGTCGCCGAGGCCATCGCCTGGTTCGCCCAGCCCGCCAGTGCCGCGGTGACCGGCCAGGTGCTGCGGGTCTGCGGCCAGTCGCAGCTGGGGGCGTGAGATGACCGATCTGCCTCCCACCTCCGGCGCGGCCGCCGGCGACCTCGACGTCCGCCTGCTCGACGGGGCGCCCTCGATCCCGGCCTCCCTCGTCCGTGGTCTCGCCACGGCTCCGGGGCGTCCGGGAGCCCGCGGCAGCCTCCCCGGGCACCGTCTCGTCCAGACCGGGGTGGAGCAGGACCTGCGCCGGCTCGCGGACTACTGCGAGCTGACCGGCTCGGTCCTCGGCGACCGCGTCCCGGCCACCTGGCTGCACGTCCTCACGTTCCCTCTCCAGGTCGCCCTCATGGCCGGGCGCGACTTCCCGTTCCCGATGCTCGGGATGGTGCACGTCGCCAACACCATGACGCAGCACCGCCCCGTCACGGTGGCCGAGACGCTGGCCCTCAGCTCCTGGGCCGAGCGGATGGCGCCCCACCGCAAGGGCACCACCGTCGACCTGGTCGGTGAGGCCCGCGTCGGCGACCAGGTCGTCTGGGAGGGCCGCAGCACCTACCTCGTGCGCGGCGCGGGGTCCCAGGCCCCAGCCGAGCAGTCGCGTCCTGCGGAGGAGGCGCCGCCCGTGGAGGAGCCGCCCGCACGTTCCACCACCGAGCTCGCGCAGTGGCGCCTGCCGGCCGACCTCGGGCGGCGCTACGCCCGGGTCGCGGGCGACGCCAACCCGATCCACCTGACCGCGCTCACCGCGAAGGCCCTGGGCTTCCCCCGGGCCATCGCCCACGGAATGTGGACGCACGCCCGGGCGTTGTCGGCCCTGGGCCCCCGCGTGCCGGAGAGCTACGTCGTCGACGTGCAGTTCGCCAAGCCGGTGCTGCTGCCCTCCACTGTGGTCCTGCGGGGCGACCTGGGAGAGGGTTCGGCGCGCCTCGCCGTGACCTCCCGCGACGGGTCCCGAACGCACCTGTCCATGCAGGTCAACGGCCTGTGAGCCCCCTTCGCGGCGGTGCCGGCCGGGCCGTTTTGGAACTGTCCGGCACCGTCGTGTAAGGTTGCTTCTCGCTGCCGCGGGTCCGACAAGGATCCGAGGAACAACAGCCCGCCCCTATAGCTCAGTCGGTAGAGCGTCTCCATGGTAAGGAGAAGGTCAACGGTTCGATTCCGTTTGGGGGCTCTGGCAGGTCGGCCGTCTGGCCGCCCGCCCGAGGCGGGATAGCTCAGCTGGTTAGAGCGCACGACTCATAATCGTGAGGTCGCGGGATCGAGCCCCGCTCCCGCTACCAAGAATTTCCGCACCAAGACACCACCTTTTCGAGAGCAGGTTGCACCATGGCCGGCAAGTCCCAGGACGTTCGCCCGAAGATCACCCTGGCATGCACGGAGTGCAAGGAGCGCAACTACATCACCAAGAAGAACCGTCGGAACAACCCCGACCGGCTCGAGATGGCGAAGTTCTGCCCGCGCTGCGGCAAGCACACCGCGCACCGCGAGACCCGCTGACCCAGTCAGCACGCGAGGCCGTCACCCCCACGGGTGGCGGCCTTTCGTCATGTCCGGGGGCCGTTAGGCTGGCGCCCATGGCCCTCAACCCCGACTACGCCGGTCGTGTCTACCCGCCGGCGGGCCCGTTCCCCGTCACCCGCGAGGAGATCGCCGCCTTCGCCGACGCGGTCGGCTCCACCGTCGCGGCCCACCGCGACCCGGAGGCCGCCCGCGCGCTCGGCTACGCCGACGTCGTGGCCCCGCCGACCTTCGCGGTCCGGATCGCGCAGCAGTGCGAGGCCCAGCTGGTCACCGACCCCGGGGCCGGCATCGACTTCGCCCGCGTCGTGCACGGCGACGAATCGTTCGTCCACCACCGCCCCGTCGTCGCCGGGGACGTGCTCACCGGCGTGCTGCACGTGGACCGCATGCGCGAGGCCGGCGGTCACGGCATGGTCACCACCCGTGTCGAGCTGTCGGACGCCGACGGGGCCCCCGTCACCACCGTGACGTCCACGATCGTCGTGCGAGGAGAGAGCTGATGAGCGCCACCACCGACCCGGCCGCCCTGACGCGGACGGTGACCGTCGACCGCGCCCGCCTCGTGGCCTACGCCGACGCCTCGGGCGACCAGAACCCCATCCACCAGGACGCCGAGGTCGCGCGCTCCGTCGGGCTCGAGGACGTCATCGCCCACGGCATGTGGACGATGGGTGCGGCGCTGGACGCGGTCACGGCCTACGCCGGCGGGGATCCCGGGCGCGTCCTGTCCTGCGCCACGCGCTTCACCGGGATGGTCGTCGTGCCCGAGGGCGAGACCGTCGAGGTCCAGGTCGAGGGCGCCGTGAAGAAGGTCGACGAGGAGGCCGGCACCGAGACCGTGGAGCTGACCGTCACCTGCGGCGGGCAGAAGGTCCTCGGGCGGTGCCAGGCCGTGGTCCGGGTATGACGTCGCTCTCCGAGCTGACCACCATGCGCGTCGGCGGGCCGCCCCGGCGGCTCGTGACCGTCACCACCGAGGCCGAGCTCGTCGAGGCCGTGCGCGGGGTCGACGCCGCGGGCGAGCCGCTGCTCGTCGTCGGCGGCGGGTCCAACCTGCTGGTCTCCGACGAGGGCTTCGAGGGCACGGTGGTGCTGGTCCGCACCCGTGGCCTCGAGGTGCCGCACGACAGCGCCTGCGGCGGGGTCAGCGTGACCGTGGCCGCCGGCGAGGTGTGGGACGACGTCGTGGCCGAGGCCGTCGAGCGCGGCTGGTCGGGCATCGAGGCGCTCTCCGGCATCCCGGGAGCCACCGGCGCGACCCCGGTGCAGAACGTCGGCGCCTACGGCCAGGAGGTCGGTCAGACGATCGCGCAGGTGCGGGTCTGGGACCGCTCCGAGGCGCGCATCCGGACGCTCTTCGCCACCGACCTGCGCTTCTCCTACCGGCACTCGGTCCTCAAGGAGTCGATGCTCGGGCCGGACGCGCCCGCAGGGGCGGTGACGCCGCGCCACGTCGTGCTCTCGGTGACCTTCTCGCTGCGCCCGACCGAGCTCTCCCAGCCGATCGGCTACGCCGCGCTGGCCGACGGCCTCGGGGTCGAGCTGGGGTCCCGGGTCCCGCTGGCCCGGGCCCGCGAGGCCGTGCTCGCCCAGCGCCGTCAGCGCGGGATGGTCCTCGACGCCCCCGACCACGACACCTGGAGCTGCGGCTCGTTCTTCACCAACCCGATCCTCACGCAGGAGCAGATGGCCGCCGTCCGCGAGCGCGCCGCGGCCAGGCTCGGAGCAGACGGACCGAGGCCCCCCGAGTTCCCCGACCCGGACGGCGCGTTCGTCAAGACCTCGGCCGCCTGGCTCATCGACAAGGCGGGCTTCGGCAAGGGCTACGGCACGCGCGACGGCCGGCCGGCGGGTTTGTCGACGAAGCACACGCTGGCCCTGACCAACCGCGGCTCGGCCCGCGCCGAGGACGTCCTCGCGCTCGCGCGGGAGATCCGCGACGGTGTCGAGGAGGCCTTCGGTGTGCGGCTCGTCAACGAGCCGGTGCTCGTCGGTCTCGAGCTCTAGGACCGGCGTCGCCCCGCCCGGCGGGGCGACCGGTCAGTAGGGCCACCGCGGCCCCTCTCCCTCGACGTAGGGCCGGGGCTTCTTGCCGTAGACCGTCCCGGGCGGGATCTCGAAGCCCTCGGCCGTCCAGCCCGGCTGCGGCCCGTACCCGCGGTTGCCGAGCTGCTCGTGGTAGATCCACCACATCGGCCCACCTCGGCTCCGCCGCACCCGCCGGTGCGCCGGGAAGCGGCTGCCCACCCGGGTGGTGGCCCGCAGGTCCGTCTCGTCCCACGCGACGTCGGGTCGTTCCGACCCGACCGGGAGCACCACCAGCTCGTACCCCGTCCCCTCGAGGAGCACGAGCACGTCAGCCAGCCGCAGGCTCCCCGCGTCCACCTCCGCCTGCGCAACCCTGTCGCGGCTGATGCCCCGAGTGGCCGCATACGCCCGCTGGCTCAGGCCCCGCCGGCGGCGGTCGGCGCGCAGCGCCAGCCCGACGTCTCGCCGCGGGCCCTCCATGGCTCTCCTTCTGCCAGACATGCCTTGACCGTGCGACATCGACCTACCCCAGTCCAGGGAGCGCGGGCGGCCTGTGGACGGCCTGGCGAGCGTGCCCGGGAGTGTGCATCCGAAGACACGTGACATTGGTTGCCTCACCCAACCAGCCACGACGGCGGTTGCACTGGGCCGCCAACCGAACCGGTGGTGCGTAGGGCGCCCCAACCACGACTGTGGTGCGAGAGAGGCACCAATGTCACGTCCCCCGAGAAGGGGGTGGCGGGTCGGTCAGGAAGGCGACTCGGCGGGGTCCGCGTCGGTCGGGGGAGAGGCGAGCCAACGGTCGATCTGGGCCAGCAGCTCGCGCTTGGTCTCCTCCGGGGCGCGGGAGCCCTCGATCGAGCCTCGGGCCAGTCGCGCCAGCGCGGCGTCGTCGAGGCCGTGGGCCTCGCGGGCGAGGGTGTACTGCTCGGCCAGGCGGCTCCCGAAGAGCAGCGGGTCGTCCGCGCCCAGGGCCACGCGGGCACCGGAGTCCAGGAGGCGCCGTAGCGGCACCTCGGCCGGGGAGCCGTAGACCCCGAGGGCGACGTTGCTCGACGGGCAGACCTCCAGGGTGACCTGCTGCTCCACCACGCGGCGCAGCACGCGCTCGTCCTCGGCGGAGCGGACGCCGTGCCCGAGGCGGTCCGGGCCCAGGTGCTCCAGCGCGACGTCCACGTGGTCGGGCCCGAGGAGCTCCCCGGCGTGGGGGACGCTCGCCAGCCCGGCGCGGCGGGCGATGCGGAAGGCGGCGGCGAAGTCCTCGGTCATCCCGCGCCGCTCGTCGTTGCTCAGCCCGAAGCCGACCACCGACCCGGCGCCCTCGCCCGCGTGACGGGCGGCCAACCGGGCCAGGGTGCGGGCCTCGAGGGGGTGCCGCATCCGGCTCGCCGCGACCACGACCGCGACCTGGGTCCCCGTGCGCTCCCCGGCCGCACGGGCCTCGTCGAGCACGAGCTCGATCGCCGGCGTGATGCCGCCGACGAAGGGGGCGTAGGACGTCGGGTCGACCTGGATCTCCAGCCAGCGTGAGCCCTCGGCCGCGTCGTCCTCGGCGGCCTCGCGGACGATCCGCCGCATGTCCTCCTCGTTGCGCACGCACGCGCGTGCCGCGTCGTAGAGCCGCTGGAAGCGGAACCACCCCCGCTCGTCCCGGGCGCTGAGCTGCGGCGGCCAGCTGGTGGTGAGCGCCGGCGGCAGGCGCAGCCCGTGCTTGTCCGCGAGCTCGCGCAGCGTCGAGATCCGCATCGACCCGGTGAAGTGCAGGTGCAGGTGCGCCTTGGGCAGCGCGGCCACCGAGCGGACGGAGGCGTCGGCCGGACGGTCGGGGGAGGGTGCGGTCATGGTCGTCCATGTATATCCCGACCCTCCGGCGAGCCTCCTCCCGACACGGGGGCCAGCACCCCAGACGACACCCAGCGACCGTGGCTAGGGTCCTGCCCATGGGCGTTCTCGAGACCCGCTCCCTCACGAAGCGGTACGGCACCGGAGCGGTCGCGGCCCTCGACGACCTCACGGTGGACGTCGGCACCGGTGTCACCGGGCTGGTCGGCGCCAACGGCGCCGGCAAGTCGACGCTCATCAAGATCCTCCTCGGGCTGCTGCCCCCGACGTCGGGGGAGGCCCGCGTGCTCGACCACGACATCCGCACCGAGGGCGAGGCCATCCGGACCGTGGTCGGCTACATGCCCGAGCACGACTGCCTGCCGCCCGACATGCGGGCCATCGACTTCGTCGTGCACATGGGTCAGGTCTCCGGCCTGCCCGCCGCGGCCGCCCGGGAGCGCGCGGCGGACGTGCTGCGCCACGTGGGGCTGGCCGAGGAGCGCTACCGGCTCATGGGCGGCTACTCCACGGGTATGAAGCAGCGCGCCAAGCTCGCCCAGGCCCTCGTCCACGACCCGCGGCTGGTGATGCTCGACGAGCCCACCAACGGCCTCGACCCGGCGGCCCGCGACGACATGCTGGCCCTGGTGCGACGCATCGGGCACGACTTCGGCATCCCGGTGCTCGTCACGAGCCACCTGCTCGGCGAGCTGGAGCGCATCAGCGACCACGTCGTCGTCCTCGACTCCGGCCGGCTGCTCCGGTCCGAGGCCACCTCGGCCTTCCTCGGTGACACGGGGGTCGTCCTGGTCGAGGTCCTCGGCGACCCAGACGCCGACGGCACCGACGCCCAGACCCGGATGGGACAGGCGCTCGCCGCCCGCGGTGTCACCTGCCGCCCCCGGGGCGGTCTGATCGAGGTCGACCCGCCCGACGTCCGACCCGAGGGGGCCGCCGCGGCGCGTGACGCCCTGCGCGACCTCGTCCGCGACACCGCGGCCGACCTCGGGGTGGGCCTGGTGCGCGTCCAGCCGCAGACCGGCCGGCTCGAGGACGTCTTCCGCGACGGAGGTGCCCGATGACCGCCGACCAGGGCGCCGGCGTGATCCACGACCTCGGCTACCGCCCCTACCGCGGCCCCCGGGTCGGCAGGCGGGGGATCATCCTCTCCCTGCTGCGCCACGGCGCCCTGTCCACCTTCGGCTTCGGCCGGTCGGGCCGGGCCAAGGTGCTGCCGTTCGCCCTGCTCGTCATGGCCCTCGTGCCGGCGATCGTGCTCGTGGGCATCATCAGCTTCCTGGGGCTCGACTCCGAGCTGCTCAACTACGCCGGCTACCAGCAGATGACCTCGCTCTTCGTCATCCTCTTCGTCGCCGCCCAGTCGCCGGTGCTCTTCACCCGCGACCTGCGCTCCGGCGTGATCAGCCTCTACCTGGCCCGACCGCTCGGGCCGACGGCGTTCGCGCTGGTCAGGTGGGCCTCGCTGGTGCTCGCCATCCTGGCGTTCGTCGTCACCCCGCTGGTCATCATGTACGTCGGCGGTCTCGCGGCCGGGGCCAAGGCCTCCGAGGAGACGCCCCGCTGGCTGGTCGGCATGGCCGGCGCCGTGCTCCTGGCCGTCCTGCTGGCCACCGTGGGGGCGGTCGTCTCCTGCCTGACCAACCGGCGCGGCCTCGCCATCGGCGGCTCGATCGTCGTGCTGCTCTTCGGCCTCGGCGTGACCGCAGTGCTCCAGGAGGTGGGCCGCGAGCAGGGGGCCGACACCGCCGCGACCTGGCTCGGGCTGCTCTCGCCCTTCGTCCTCGTCGACGCCGTCCAGACCGGCCTCGGCGGTGCGACCAGCTCCTTCGAGGCCCCGCCGGACGACCGGCTCACCGCCGCACTGATGGTCCTCGTCGCGCTCGCGGCCGTGGCCCTCGGGCTGACCTTCCTCGTCCGTCGCTACCGCGGGAAGGGGGCGCGATGACCGACCTCGTGCTCGACGACGTGAGCCGCTGGTACGGCAACGTCGTGGCCGTCAACGACGTCTCGATGACCATCGGCCCCGGCGTCACCGGCCTGCTCGGCCCCAACGGCGCCGGCAAGTCCACGCTCATCGCGCTGATGTCGGGCTTCCTGGCCCCGTCCGCGGGCGCCGTCACCCTCGACGGCCAGCCGGTCTGGCGCAACCCCTCGGTCTACTCCCGGCTCGGCCTCGTGCCGGAGCGGGAGGTGAGCTTCTCCTACCTCACTGGGCGGCAACTGGTGCAGGCCAGCGCCGAGCTGCACCGCCTCCGGGACCCGCGCACCGCGACCCGGCGCGCGCTGGAGGAGGTCGACCTCGTCGACGCCGCCGACCGGGCGATCAGCACCTACTCCAAGGGGATGCGGCAGCGCGCCAAGCTGGCCAGCGCCCTCGTCCACGAGCCCGAGGTGCTCCTGCTCGACGAGCCGTTCAACGGCGTCGACCCGCGGCAGCGGATGCACCTCATGGAGCTGCTGACCCGCATGGGGGAGGCCGGGCGGACCGTCCTCTTCTCCAGCCACATCCTCGAGGAGGTCGAGCACATCGCCCGCCACGTCGAGGTGGTCGTCTCCGGCCGGCACGCCGCCAGCGGCGACTTCGGCGCCATCCGCCGGCTCATGACCGACCGGCCCACCCGCTACACCGTGCGCAGCAGCGACGACCGACGGCTCGCGGCCGCGCTCATGGCCCACCCCGGCGTCCGGGGCGTCGGCCTCGAGGCGCCGACCGGCGCGACCGAGCTGCACGTCGAGGTCACCGACATGGGGGCCTTCGCCCGCGCGCTCCCCGCGCTCGCCCGCAGCGAGGGCATCACCGTCCGCGAGCTCACCCCCACCGACGAGTCGCTCGAGTCGGTCTTCACCTACCTGGTGCAGTCATGAACCTCACCGTCAGCCGCCTCGCCCTCCAGGCCCTCGTCGGACAGCGTCGCGGGCTCGTACTCGTCGCCCTGCCCGTCCTCCTGGTGCTGCTCGCCACGCTCGTGCGGATGCTCACGCAGGAGCCGATCAGCGCCCGGCTCGTCCTCGTCGAGGTCGGGCTCGCGGTCGTCGTGCCCCTCGTGTCGCTGCTGGCCGCCAACGGTGTCCTCGGGCCCGAGATCGACGACGGCTCGGTCGTCTACCTGCTGGCCACCCCGGTCCGGCGCACGACCATGGCCGCCTCGAAGTGGGCCACCGCGGCCGGGGTCTCCGTCGTCCTCAGCGCCGGCGGGCTCGCCGGTGCGGCGCTGGCCGGGGGCGTGAGCAACCGGTGGGTGCTCGGCTCCGCCGTGGGCGGGGCCGTCGGGGCGCTGCTCTACACCGCGCTGTTCACCGCGATGTCCGCGGCGACCCGCCACGGGATGATCGCGGGCCTGATCTACGCCCTCGTCCTGGAGCGGGCGCTGGGGTCGCTGCTCACCGGTCTGCGCCACGTCTCGGTGCAGTCGTTCACCCAGCGCATCACCGAGGCGGTCGCGGACATCGACCTGCCGGTGTCGGACCTCGGCCTGACCTACGCCCTCGTCGCGGCGGTCGTGGTCCTCGTCGGCGGGATCGGCATGGCCGGCTGGCGCCTCGCCCGGTTCCAGCTCAAGGGCGACGAGTGAGCGGACGCCGCCCGTCACGAGGCACGGCATACCTGCGCTGACCTGCGGATTGCATATCTATGCGCGAGAGCGCATACACTGGGAGACATGTCCAAGGTCTTGACGAGCATCCCTGTCGGCGAACGCGTCGGGATCGCCTTCTCCGGCGGTCTCGACACCTCCGTGGCGGTCGCCTGGATGCGAGAGAAGGGCGCCGTGCCCTGCACCTACACGGCACACATCGGCCAGTACGACGAGCCCGACATCGACGGCGTCCCGGGCCGCGCGCAGGAGTACGGCGCCGAGCTGGCCCGCCTGGTCGACTGCCGCCCCGCGCTGGTGGAGGAGGGCCTGGTCGCTCTCGCCTGCGGCGCCTTCCACATCCGCTCCGGCGGCCGCACCTACTTCAACACCACGCCGCTGGGCCGCGCCGTCACCGGCACGATGCTCATCCAGGCGATGAAGGCCGACGACGTCCACATCTGGGGCGACGGCTCGACCTACAAGGGCAACGACATCGAGCGGTTCTACCGCTACGGCCTGCTCGCCAACCCCCAGCTGCGCATCTACAAGCCGTGGCTGGACGAGGCCTTCGTCGACGAGCTCGGCGGCCGTGACGAGATGAGCCAGTGGCTCACCGAGCGCGACCTGCCCTACCGCGCCAGCAAGGAGAAGGCCTACTCCACCGACGCGAACATCTGGGGTGCCACCCACGAGGCCAAGCGCCTCGAGCACCTCGACACCGGCATCGAGATCGTCGAGCCGATCATGGGCGTGCG
The DNA here is from genome assembly GCF_006716885.1 of Ornithinimicrobium humiphilum. Classification (NCBI taxonomy): domain Bacteria; kingdom Bacillati; phylum Actinomycetota; class Actinomycetes; order Micrococcales; family Ornithinimicrobiaceae; genus Ornithinimicrobium; species Ornithinimicrobium humiphilum. The sequence goes on along the minus strand of NZ_VFPU01000001.1, from coordinate 2,676,337 downwards.
CTTCTGGGACCCCGAGGTGGAGATCCCCACCGAGGACGTCACGATCACCTTCCGCGACGGCCGGCCGGTCGCCATCGACGGCGACGACTTCGCCGGCGACCCGGTCGCGCTGGTCATGAAGGCCAACGAGATCGGCGGCCGGCACGGCCTCGGCATGGCCGACCAGATCGAGAACCGCATCATCGAGGCCAAGTCGCGCGGCATCTACGAGGCGCCGGGCATGGCGCTGCTGCACATCGTCTACGAGCGGCTCGTCAACGCGATCCACAACGAGGACACCATCGCGGCCTACCACCAGCAGGGCCGCCGCCTGGGCCGGCTCATGTACGAGGGCCGCTGGCTCGACCCGCAGGCGCTGATGATCCGCGAGTCGCTGCAGCGCTGGGTGGCCTCGGCCGTCACCGGCTCGGTGACCCTGCGGCTGCGCCGCGGCGAGGACTACTCGATCGTCGACACCACGGGTGATCACTTCTCCTACCACCCGGACAAGTTGTCGATGGAGCGCGTCGCCAACGCCGCCTTCGGCCCGACCGACCGCATCGGCCAGCTGACCATGCGCAACCTCGACATCGCCGACTCGCGCGCCCGCCTGGAGCAGTACGTCTCCATGGGCCTGCTGGGCAACGGCGACTCCGGGGCGGTCTCCGCCCTGGGCATGGCCACCACCAAGCTGGTGGGCCACCTGGAGGCCGGCGGCGCCGACTCGATCGCCGGGGGCGTGGGCCCGACCGACGAGGAGCAGGAGGCGCTGGACCGTGCCGCCATGGAGTTCGGCACCGACTGAGCGTCCTGCACCGTGCACGAAGCCCCCGGCGGTTTCCCGCCGGGGGCTTCGTCGTGTGCCGGGGTAGGCCGGGTCAGCGAGCCTCGCCGAGGAGGGCCTGGATGCGGCCCACGCCCTCCTTCAGGTCCTCGTCGCCGAGGGCGTAGGACAGGCGCAGGTAGCCGCTGGGACCGAAGGCCTCGCCCGGGACCACGGCGACCTCGACCTCGTCGAGGATGAGCGCCGCGAGCTCGGCGGAGGTCTGCGGGCGGCGGCCCCGGATCTCCTTGCCCAGCAGGCCCTCGACCGAGGGGTAGGCGTAGAAGGCGCCCTGCGGCACCGGGCAGGTCACGCCCTCGATCGCGTCCAGCATCTCGACCATGGTGCGGCGGCGACGGTCGAAGGCGGCGCGCATCTCGTCGACGGCGTCCAGGGAGCCCTGCAGCGCCGCGACGGCAGCCCGCTGGGAGACGTTGGCGACGTTGGACGTGGCGTGGCTCTGCAGGTTGGTGGCGGCCTTGACGACGTCCTTGGGGCCGATCATCCAGCCCACGCGCCAGCCGGTCATCGCGTAGGTCTTGGCGACGCCGTTGAGCACGACGCAGGTGTCGGCCAGCTCGGGCACGAGGACCGGCATGGAGGGCGCCTGCGCGCCGTCGTAGAGGAGGTGCTCGTAGATCTCGTCGGTGACGACCCAGATGCCGTGCTCGACGGCCCAGCGGCCGATCGCCTCGACCTGCTCGGGCGGGTAGACCGCACCGGTCGGGTTGGACGGGGAGCAGAAGAGGAGCACCTTGGTGCGGTCCGTGCGGGCGGCCTCGAGCTGCTCCACGGTCACGAGGTAGCCGGCGTCCGCCCCGGCGAAGACCTCGACCGGCTCGCCGCCGGCCAGGCGGATCGCCTCGGGGTAGGTCGTCCAGTAGGGCGTCGGGAGGATGACCTCGTCGCCCGGGTCGAGCAGCGTCGCGAAGGTGTTGTAGACCGCCTGCTTGCCGCCGTTGGTGACGAGCACCTGGGCCGGCTCCACGGCATACCCGGAGTCGCGGAGCGTCTTGGCGGCGATGGCGGCCTTGAGGTCGGGCAGGCCGCCGGCGGGGGAGTAGCGGTGGTTGGCGGGCTGGCGCGCCGCCTCGACCGCGGCCTCGACGATGTAGTCGGGGGTGGGGAAGTCGGGCTCGCCGGCGCCGAAGCCGATGACCGGCCGTCCCTCGGCCTTGAGCGCCTTGGCCTTGGCGTCCACGGCGAGGGTGGCGGACTCGGCGATCGAGCCGATGCGACGGGAGATGCGGGAGCGGGTCTGGTCGGTCACGCGGCCCATCTTTGCACCTGGGTCCGGGCTCACGTAGACTCCCTCCTCGGGTGTTCGCACCGTGCGCCAGCCTGCCCCCAACGCAGTCCGGCGCGTGACCACCTGGTGAAGGGCATTAGCTCAATTGGTAGAGCACCGGTCTCCAAAACCGGCGGTTGGGGGTTCGAGTCCCTCATGCCCTGCGCGATACGACCACGACGCCATCCGGCACGGTCGTGACCATTTCAACCCGCTCGAGGAGGCCAACCGTGGCGAATCCGGCCCACGACACCGAGGGTGTCGCCCGCAGCCAGCCCGGTTCCGGGCTGCCGCCCCGTCCGGCGAACTTCGTCGAGCAGGTCCTGGCCGAGCTCCGCAAGGTTGTCCAGCCCACGCGCCAGGAGCTGATCACCTACACGGTGGTCGTCTTCGTCTTCGTGTGCGCCATCATGGGCTTCATCTTCGGTCTCGACCAGATCTTCAAGTGGTTGATGGGTCTCGTCTTCGGGAACTGATCACCCACCGACACACCACGGTGCGCGAGGCACCGACGCAGACCATCAGGGAAGTAGGGCATGTCCGACCAGACCCATGAGTTCGACGAGCGCCAGGACGCCGCCGACACCTCCGTCGACGAGTCGGCCCAGCACCAGGACGACGTCGAGCAGACGGACGACACCGCGGTCGACGCCGCGGTGACCGAGCCCGACACCGACGAGGAGACCGCCGACGAGGCCGACGCGCCCGCGACCGACCCCCTGGAGGAGTTCAAGGAGGTCCTGCGCGGGAAGTACGGCGACTGGTACGTCATCCACTCCTACGCGGGCTACGAGAACCGGGTCAAGCACAACCTGGAGACCCGTATCCAGAGCCTGAACATGGAGGACTACATCTTCGAGGTGGAGGTCCCCATGGAGGAGGTCACCGAGATCAAGAACGGCCAGCGCAAGCTGGTCCGTCGGGTCCGGATGCCTGGATACGTGCTCGTCCGCATGGAGCTCACCGACGAGTCGTGGGGCGCCGTGCGCCACACGCCCGGCGTGACCGGCTTCGTCGGCAACGCCCACCAGCCCGTGCCGCTGTCGATCGACGAGGTCGTCAGCATGCTCGCCCCGAGCTTCGACACCCCTGCCGCCACCACGGCCGCCCGCGCCGCCGGCGGCGAGGGCCAGGCCGCTGCTGCGCAGCCCGAGGTCGAGTTCGAGGTCGGCGAGTCGGTCACCGTCATGGAGGGTCCGTTCGAGACCCTGCCCGCCACGATCTCCGAGATCATCCCCGAGAGCCACAAGCTCAAGGTCCTGGTCTCCATCTTCGGCCGCGAGACCCCCGTCGAGCTGTCGTTCAACCAGGTCGCCAAGATCTGAGCCGCCGCGGGGCCCCGCACCCCGCCGGCACTCCATACCCCCCGAGGACGGTCGTCCCCGGGACTGCAACCGGGTCATCGCCCACGGCGTCGGCCCACGACAACAGGAAGAGGCATCATGCCCCCCAAGAAGAAGGTCTCCGGCTTCATCAAGCTGCAGATCCAGGCCGGTGCGGCCACGCCCGCCCCGCCCGTCGGCCCCGCGCTGGGTCAGCACGGCGTCAACATCATGGAGTTCGTCAAGGCGTACAACGCCGCGACGGAGTCCCAGCGTGGCAACGTCATCCCGGTCGAGATCACGGTCTACGAGGACCGCTCGTTCACCTTCATCACCAAGACCCCGCCGGCCGCCGAGCTCATCAAGAAGGCTGCCGGCGTCGCCAAGGGTTCCGGCGAGCCGCACAAGACGAAGGTCGCCAAGCTGACCGACGCGCAGCTCACCGAGATCGCCGAGATGAAGATGCAGGACCTGAACGCCAACGACGTCGAGATGGCCAAGCGCATCATCGCCGGCACCGCGCGTTCCATGGGCATCACCGTCGAGTGACGTCCTAGCACGATCACCGGGTATGCCGCCCGCCTCCGGGCGGGCGGCATCCTCCGGTCCGGGACCGGCCCCTCCCCGGGGCGGACCCACCTGTGGCAGGGCCTGCGCTGGCCCGTCCGACCACAGCTCCACCACCTACCAAGGAGTGCACATGAAGCGCAGCAAGGCCTACCGCGCCGCCGCCGAGAAGATCGAGGACGGCAAGCTCTACACCCCGGTCGAGGCCATCCGCCTCGCCAAGGAGACGGCCACCACCAAGTTCGACGCCACCATCGAAGTGGCCCTGCGCCTGGGCGTCGACCCGCGCAAGGCCGACCAGCTGGTCCGCGGCACCGTCAACCTGCCCAACGGCACCGGCAAGACGGCCCGGGTAGTCGTGCTGGCCAACGGTGACAAGGCCGAGGCCGCCCGCGAGGCCGGCGCCGACTGGGTCGGCTCCGACGACCTGATCGAGAAGATCGGTGGCGGCTGGACCGACTTCGACGCCGTCGTCGCCACCCCGGACCTCATGGGCAAGGTCGGCCGCCTCGGCAAGGTCCTGGGCCCCCGTGGTCTCATGCCGAACCCGAAGACCGGCACCGTCACGATGGACACCGCCAAGGCCGTGTCCGACATCAAGGGCGGCAAGATCGAGTTCCGCGTCGACAAGCACAGCAACCTGCACTTCATCATCGGCAAGGCCTCCTTCGACGAGGCCGCGCTGGTGCAGAACTACGGTGCTGCCATCGACGAGGTCCTGCGTCTGAAGCCGTCGGCCTCCAAGGGTCGCTACGTCACCAAGGCCACCATGGCCACCTCGATGGGCCCCGGCATCCCGCTGGACCCGTCCCGCGTGAGCAGCCTCACCGAGGCCGCCGCGGAGTGATCTCCGCCTGACCCCGCCGAACGCCCCCGACGACCTGGTCGTCGGGGGCGTTCGGCTGTTGGGGGGTGCTCCCGCAACGCCCCGGCCTCGCGCCCTCAACCGAGACAAGGTTGTGCCGGTCGGGCGACGTCGACGAACTCGGATGACCGGCACAACCTTGTCCGGCCGGGAGATCACGTCGCCCGGGCGGCGCAATCCTGTCCGAGAGCGCCCGGCCTGTGGACAACTCGGCCCGCGCGACGAGTCACGGCGGCACACTGCTGCGGGTGGACCATGGCATCGCGCGACTGCTGGAGGCGCAGGGCGGCGTCTCGAGCACCCGGGAGCTGGAGCGGGCCGGTATGTCGCGTCACGCCGTGGCCGACGCCGTGCGCCGCGGCGAGCTGGTGCGGGTGCGCCGCGACGCCGTCGTGCTCGCGGCCTCCCTCTCCCGGGTCGCGCCGTGGGAGCGGCGGGCCCTGATCACCCGGGCGGTCGGGCACAGCCTGGCGAGAGGCGGTGCCCCGGGTGACGAGGACGAGGGCGGGAGCGTCCATGCCCTCAGCCATGCCAGCGCCCTGACCGTGCACGGGCTGCCCACCTACGGAGAGGCCGACGTCGTCCACCTGTGCCGCACGGACGGGGCCCGCGGCAGGCGTGACGGCACCGTGTGGGTCCACCGCCCGGTCGATCCGGAGTGGACCACGGTCGTGGACGGGCTCCGGGTTGTCACGCCGGTGCTCGCCGCGCTGCAGGTCGCGGCCACCGACGGGCCGGAGCCCGGCCTCGTCGCGCTCGACGGCGTGCTCCACGACGCGCGTGAACGCGACCGGCAGACCGGCGGCACGACCGAGCACGACGCAGCGCTGGCCGAGGTGGCGCGGGTCCTGGAGGCCCGGCTCGTGGGGCGGTCGCGGGCGACGCGCCAGGTCGTCGAGCTCGCCGACGGCCGCAGCGAGTCGGTGGGCGAGAGCCGCAGCCGCTGGCTCCTGCACCTGCTCGGCCTCGGCCCGTGGGAGCTGCAGCACGAGGTCCGTGACGAGAGCGGTCAGCTCGTCGGCGTCGCCGACCTCAAGCTGGTCGGGCACGCGGTGCTCCTGGAGTTCGACGGCCAGCTGAAGTACGACGACCGGCGCGACCTCGTCGCCGAGAAGCAGCGCGAGGACCGGATCCGGGCGCTGGGCTACGAGTTCGTCCGGCTCGTCTGGGCCGATCTCGAGCGACCGCAGCACGTGCGCCAGCGGGTGCTCGAGGCGCTCGATCGGGCCGTGAGCCGGCGCCGTCGCCCGGCCTGAGCCCGCCTGCCTGCGCAGGACAAGGTTGTGCCGCTCGTGCATGGTCCGCGATGTTGCTCGTGCAGCAGGACGTTGCCTGAGGGAGAGGTGACCATGCGCGGACGGCATAACCTTGTCTGGTCCGGGCGGCCAGATGGTGCATATCGCGTGTCGTGTCCTGGGCGCCCGGCAGAGGGGCGGCCCCTCGCCGCCGACGATTTGGCCGGTGCGGGGGTATGCCGTAGCCTTGCTGCATACCCATGACCGCCGGTTGTCGGCGTGCCCTGGTGCGAGAGCAGCAGGAAGCGTCGGCCGAAGGTTCCCACGACGGGGCGACCAGCGCAGGTGAGATGCGAGCTGCTGCATGCATCCGGAGCGATCCGGAGGCGTCCAGACCTACGAGCCCCGCGCGCCTGCGCCGGGGCTCTTGTCGTGTCGGGGCCCGGGGGTAGCCGGCACCACGTGACGAAGGAGGCCACTATGGCGACGCCCGAGAAGGCTGCAGCCATTGCCGAGCTGACGGAGAAGTTCCGTAGCTCCGGCGCGGCCGTGCTGACGGAGTACCGCGGCCTGACGGTGAGCCAGCTCACCCAGCTGCGCGGCTCCATGCGCGAGCACGCCACCTACGCCGTGGTGAAGAACACGCTGACCAAGCGGGCAGCTGCCGAGGCCGGTATCGAGGGCCTCGACGAGCACCTGACGGGTCCCACGGCCATCGCCTTCGTCACCGGTGACCCGGTCGAGGCGGCCAAGGGCCTGCGTGACTTCGCCAAGGCCAACCCGGCCCTGGTCATCAAGGCGGGTGTTCTCGACGGCAAGCCGTTGAGCCCCGAGGAGATCACCAAGCTCGCGGACCTCGAGTCCCGCGAGGTCCTGCTGGCCAAGCTCGCCGGCGCCATGAAGGCGAACCTGAGCAAGGCCGTCTACCTCTTCGCCGCGCCGCTGTCGCAGACCGCCCGTGTGGTGGATGCGCTGCGCGCCAAGGTGGAGGAGCAGGGCGGTTCCGCCCCCGTGGCCGAGGCTTCCGCCGACGCCGCACCGGCCGAGGCTGCAGCCGACGCCACCACTGACGCCGCCGAGGGTGGCGACGACAGCTGACCGACCGGGTGCCACCCGGCGCCCATCGGCCAGCAGCACAACCCCGACCCGCCACTCACGGCACGAAGTAGAAAGGACGCCATCATGGCGAAGCTGAGCACCGAGGAGCTCCTTGACCAGTTCAAGGAGATGACCCTGATCGAGCTGTCCGAGTTCGTCAAGGCCTTCGAGGAGACCTTCGAGGTCACCGCCGCCGCCCCGGTCGCCGTCGCGGCCGCCGCCCCCGGCGCTGCCGGCGGCGACGCCGGTGCCGACGCGGCCGAGGAGCAGGACGAGTTCGACGTCGTCCTCGAGTCCGCTGGTGACAAGAAGATCCAGGTCATCAAGGAGGTCCGCGCGCTGACCTCCCTCGGCCTCAAGGAGGCCAAGGACCTCGTCGACGGCGCCCCCAAGCCCGTCCTCGAGAAGGTCGACAAGGACACGGCCAACAAGGCCAAGGAGCAGCTCGAGGGCGCCGGCGCGACCGTCACCCTCAAGTGAGCCCGTCCCGGGCCGTGCTCGCACGGCCCGGGCGCTCCACCCCGCCGCGGGCGGGGTCGCACCAGCATTCGCTGGTCGCGGCCCCGCCCGCTGCTGTTTCCCCGGGCACGCCGCGCCTGCCCTCCCGGCACGTCTGCCCGGCCCCGTCCGCGCCGCGCCGGGCGCGGGGAAGCGGACCCCCGACACGGCGGCGAGGAGCGACGAGCACGCCCGCCCAGCAGGTATCGTGTGCGCCGTGCCGGGCCCTCCGGACGACCGCCGGCAGGGTGCAGCAGGCAGCCGCGATGCGGGTCGGTCGCCGCAGGTCCGCTTGACGCGGACGCCGGAAAGGCGCACAGTACATGCGGACGGAATGGTCCGTCCGCCGGTCGGACGCTGCACCCCGGGCCTGAGGCCCGGGAGGAGCCGGTCGGGCACGATGTGAGCCCTGGTCCAGGACTGGACTTGGGAAGACGAGATGTGTATGCTGTCGCTTTGCGCTGCCCTGCACCTGCTCCCGCTCATCGCTGAACGTTGACGCGCACGTCACCCTCGCCGGACCGACGTGACCCCCCGTCAACTCTTCCGCGCCCCCGAGGCAGGCGCTGGTGGCCGCCCGAACTAGCCGCCCAACAGGCCCGTGGAAGGACCAATCCTTGGCTGCCTCGCGCACTGCGAAGAAGACTGTGTCCACCGCTCGAACGGCTTCCGGCCGTCTGAGCTTTGCAAAGATCAGGGAGCCTCTCGAGGTGCCCGACCTCCTGGCCCTCCAGACCGAGAGCTTCGACTGGCTCCTCGGCAACGAGGCCTGGCAGGCGCGCGTCGCCGCGGCCAAGGCCGAGGGTCGCAACGACATCCCCACCACCTCCGGTCTGGAGGAGATCTTCGAGGAGATCTCCCCGATCGAGGACTTCTCCGGCTCCATGTCGCTGAGCTTCCGCGACCACCGGTTCGAGGAGCAGAAGTACTCCATCGAGGAGTGCCAGGAGAAGGACATGACCTACTCCGCGCCCCTCTTCGTGACCGCGGAGTTCATCAACAACTCCACCGGTGAGATCAAGAGCCAGACCGTCTTCATGGGCGACTTCCCGCTCATGACGCCGCGCGGCACCTTCATCGTCAACGGCACCGAGCGTGTCGTCGTCTCCCAGCTGGTCCGCTCCCCGGGCGTCTACTTCGAGCGCTCGCTCGACAAGACCTCGGACAAGGACATCTTCTCCGCCAAGATCATCCCCAGCCGCGGCGCGTGGCTGGAGTTCGAGATCGACAAGCGCGACCAGGTCGGCGTCCGCGTGGACCGCAAGCGCAAGCAGAGCGTCACCGTGCTGCTCAAGGCGCTGGGCTGGACCGAGGCGCAGATCCTCGAGGAGTTCGGCGACTACGAGTCCATCCGGGCGACCCTGGAGAAGGACCACACCGCCGGCCAGGACGAGGCCCTGCTGGACATCTACCGCAAGCTGCGCCCGGGCGAGCCGCCGACCAAGGAGGCCGCGCAGAACCTGCTCGACAACCTCTACTTCAACCCCAAGCGCTACGACCTGGCCAAGGTCGGTCGCTACAAGATCAACAAGAAGCTGGGGCTGCAGGCGCCGCTCGAGGACTCCGTCCTCGGCATCGACGACGTCGTCGCGACCATCAAGTACCTCGTCGCGCTGCACGCCGGCCAGGACACCCTCGCGATGCCCGCCGGCGACACCCTCGTCGAGGTCGACGACATCGACCACTTCGGCAACCGTCGTCTGCGCAGCGTCGGCGAGCTCATCCAGAACCAGGTCCGCACCGGCCTGTCCCGGATGGAGCGCGTCGTCCGCGAGCGCATGACCACGCAGGACGTCGAGGCCATCACGCCGCAGACGCTGATCAACATCCGGCCGGTCGTCGCCTCCATCAAGGAGTTCTTCGGCACCAGCCAGCTGTCGCAGTTCATGGACCAGAACAACCCGCTCTCCGGGCTGACGCACAAGCGTCGTCTGTCCGCGCTGGGCCCGGGTGGTCTGTCCCGTGACCGCGCCGGCATGGAGGTCCGTGACGTCCACCCGTCGCACTACGGCCGCATGTGCCCGATCGAGACCCCCGAGGGCCCGAACATCGGTCTGATCGGCTCGCTGGCCTCCTACGGCCGCATCAACCCGTTCGGCTTCGTCGAGACCCCCTACCGCCGGGTCGTCGACGGCAAGGTGACCGACGAGGTCGACTACCTGTCCGCCGACGAGGAGGACCGCTTCGTCATCGCCCAGGCCAACGCGAACCTCGCCGAGGACGGCACCTTCCTCGACGAGCGCATCCTGGTGCGTGCGCGTGACGGCGAGGCCGTCGACGTGCCCGCCGAGGAGGTCGACTACATGGACGTCTCCGCGCGCCAGATGGTGTCCGCGGCGACCGCCATGATCCCCTTCCTCGAGCACGACGACGCCAACCGTGCCCTCATGGGCGCCAACATGCAGCGTCAGGCCGTGCCGCTGGTGCGCGCCGAGGCCCCGCTGGTCGGCACCGGTATGGAGTACCGCGCCGCCCTGGACTCCGGTGACGTCGTGCGTGCCGCCAAGGCGGGCGTCGTCCAGGAGGTGTCGGCCGACCTGGTCACCGTCGCCAACGACGACGGCACCTACATCTCCTACAAGATCAACAAGTTCACCCGCTCCAACCAGGGCAACTGCTACAACCAGCAGGTCCGGGTCGACGCCGGTCAGCGCGTCGAGGAGGGTCAGCTCATCGCCGACGGTCCTGCGACCGACGGTGGCGAGATGGCGCTGGGTCGCAACCTGCTCGTGGCGTTCATGCCGTGGGAGGGCTACAACTACGAGGACGCGATCATCCTCTCCCAGCGGATCGTGCAGGACGACGTCCTGTCCTCGATCCACATCGAGGAGCACGAGATCGACGCCCGCGACACCAAGCTGGGCCCCGAGGAGATCACGCGGGACATCCCGAACGTCTCCGAGGAGGTGCTGGCCGACCTCGACGAGCGCGGCATCATCCGCATCGGTGCCGAGGTCCGCGACGGCGACCTGCTCGTCGGCAAGGTCACGCCCAAGGGCGAGACCGAGCTGACCCCGGAGGAGCGCCTGCTGCGCGCCATCTTCGGCGAGAAGGCCCGTGAGGTCCGCGACACCTCGATGAAGGTCCCGCACGGCGAGACCGGCACGGTCATCGGCGTCAAGGTCTTCGACCGCGAGGACGGCGACGAGCTGCCCCCGGGCGTCAACCAGCTGGTCCGCGTCTACGTGGCCAACAAGCGCAAGATCACCGACGGTGACAAGCTCGCGGGCCGTCACGGAAACAAGGGCGTCATCTCCCGGATCCTGCCCGTCGAGGACATGCCGTTCCTCGAGGACGGCACCCCGGTGGACGTCATCCTCAACCCGCTGGGTGTCCCCGGTCGTATGAACATCGGCCAGATCCTCGAGCTGCACCTCGGCTGGGCCGCCTCCCGCGGCTGGAAGATCGACGGCGACCCGGAGTGGGCCGAGCTCATCCCGGCCGACGCCCGCGAGGCGACTCCCGGCACCCGCGTCGCCAGCCCGGTGTTCGACGGTGCGCGCGAGCAGGAGATCTCGGGTCTGCTCGACTCGACCCTCCCGACCCGCGACGGCCAGCGCCTGATCGACCACTCCGGCAAGGCCAAGCTGTTCGACGGTCGCTCCGGCGAGCCGTTCCCGGACGAGATCTCGGTCGGCTACATGTACATCCTCAAGCTGCACCACCTCGTGGACGACAAGATCCACGCCCGCAGCACCGGCCCCTACTCGATGATCACCCAGCAGCCGCTCGGTGGTAAGGCGCAGTTCGGTGGCCAGCGCTTCGGCGAGATGGAGGTCTGGGCGCTCGAGGCCTACGGCGCCGCCTACGCGCTGCAGGAGCTGCTGACGATCAAGTCCGACGACGTGACCGGTCGCGTCAAGGTCTACGAGTCCATCGTCAAGGGCGACAACGTGCCCGAGCCGGGCATTCCCGAGTCGTTCAAGGTGCTCATCAAGGAGATGCAGTCGCTCTGCCTGAACGTCGAGGTCCTCTCCTCCGACGGCACTCAGATCGACCTGCGAGAGTCCGACACCGAGGTGTTCCGGGCCGCGGAGGAGCTGGGCATCGACCTGTCCCGCCGCGAGCCCAGCTCTGTCGAAGAGGTGTAGTTCGGTATGACGTGGGGCCGGCCCGTCCAGGGCGTTCCCGCCCGGCCGCCGGCCGGCCCCACGACCCAGCCCACGTCATACCAAGACTCCTTAACTGCTTAACGATCACGAGAGAAGGATCCACGTGCTCGACGTCAACTTCTTTGACGAGCTGCGTATCGGCCTGGCCACGGCGGAGGACATCCGCGCCTGGAGCCACGGCGAGGTCAAGAAGCCCGAGACCATCAACTACCGCACCCTGAAGCCGGAGAAGGACGGGCTCTTCTGCGAGAAGATCTTCGGCCCCACCCGTGACTGGGAGTGCTACTGCGGCAAGTACAAGCGCGTCCGCTTCAAGGGCATCATCTGCGAGCGCTGCGGCGTCGAGGTGACCCGTGCGGGCGTGCGCCGCGAGCGCATGGGCCACATCGAGCTCGCCGCGCCCGTCACCCACATCTGGTACTTCAAGGGCGTCCCGTCGCGCCTGGGCTACCTGCTCGACCTGGCCCCGAAGGACCTCGAGAAGGTCATCTACTTCGCGGCCTACATGATCACGCACGTCGACGAGGAGCAGCGTCACGCCGACCTGCCCACGCTCGAGGCGCAGATCCAGACCGAGAAGAAGCACCTCGAGAACCGGCGCGACGCCGACATCGAGGAGCGCGCCAAGAAGCTCGAGGCCGACCTGGCCGAGCTCGAGGCCGAGGGTGCCAAGGCCGACGCCAAGCGCAAGGTCAAGGACGGCGCCGAGCGGGAGATGAACCAGATCCGCCGTCGCGCCGACCAGCAGATCGAGCGCCTCGAGCAGGTCTGGGACCGCTTCAAGAACCTCAAGGTCCAGGACCTCGAGGGCGACGAGGTGCTCTACCGCGAGATGCGGGACCGCTTCGGCATGTACTTCGAGGGCGGCATGGGTGCGGCGGCGCTGCAGAAGCGCCTCCAGACCTTCGACCTCGAGGCCGAGGCCGAGTCGCTGCGCGAGATCATCGCCACCGGCAAGGGCCAGCGCAAGACCCGCGCCATCAAGCGTCTCAAGGTCGTCACCAGCTTCCTGACGACCAAGAACGAGCCCGCCGGCATGGTGCTGGACGCGGTCCCGGTCATCCCGCCGGACCTGCGTCCGATGGTCCAGCTGGACGGTGGTCGTTTCGCGACCTCCGACCTCAACGACCTCTACCGCCGCGTCATCAACCGCAACAACCGCCTCAAGCGACTGCTCGACCTCGGCGCGCCCGAGATCATCGTCAACAACGAGAAGCGGATGCTGCAGGAGGCCGTCGACTCGCTGTTCGACAACGGCCGCCGCGGTCGCGCCGTCACCGGCCCGGGCAACCGCCCGCTGAAGTCGCTGTCCGACATGCTCAAGGGCAAGCAGGGCCGCTTCCGCCAGAACCTGCTGGGCAAGCGCGTCGACTACTCCGGCCGTTCGGTCATCGTCGTCGGCCCGCAGCTCAAGCTGCACCAGTGCGGCCTGCCCAAGCAGATGGCGCTGGAGCTCTTCAAGCCGTTCGTGATGAAGCGCCTGGTCGACCTCGACCACGCCCAGAACATCAAGTCGGCCAAGCGCATGGTCGAGCGCGGCCGTTCGGTCGTGTGGGACGTGCTCGAGGAGGTCATCACCGACCACCCCGTGCTGCTCAACCGCGCGCCCACGCTGCACCGTCTGGGCATCCAGGCGTTCGAGCCGCAGCTGGTCGAGGGCAAGGCGATCCAGATCCACCCGCTGGTCTGCACCGCCTTCAACGCCGACTTCGACGGTGACCAGATGGCGGTCCACCTGCCGCTGTCCGCCGAGGCCCAGGCCGAGGCCCGGATCCTCATGCTCTCGAGCAACAACATCCTGAAGCCGGCCGACGGTCGCCCCGTCACCATGCCGACCCAGGACATGGTCATCGGCCTGTTCCACCTGACCTCCGAGTCGCCCTTCGGCAAGGGCACCGCGGACGTGCTCGTGGACGAGGACGGCAACCAGCACCTGCGCTCGTTCAGCACCGTCGCCGAGGCCCGCATGGCCTTCGACGCCGGCCAGATCGCGCTCGGCACCCCGATCCGCCTCCGCCTGACCAACACCGCCCCGCCGCTCGGCCACGAGCTGCCGGAGGAGGTCGTGGTGGACGAGCAGGGCGTCGCCGACCGCTTCGAGCTGGACACCACGCTGGGCCGCGCGATCTTCAACGACGCGCTGCCGGTGAACTACCCCTACGTCAACGACGTGGTGGAGAAGAAGCGCCTCTCGGGCATCGTCAACGACCTGGCCGAGCGCTACACTAAGGTGCAGGTCGCCGCGAGCCTCGACGCGCTCAAGGACATCGGCTACCACTGGGCGACCCGCTCGGGCACCACGGTGGCGGTCTCGGACGTGCAGACCCCGGCCCGCAAGACGGAGATCCTCGCCGGCTACGAGTCCAAGGCGAGCAAGGTCCAGCTGCAGTACGAGCGTGGTCTGATCACCGACGACGAGCGCCGCCAGGAGCTCGTCGAGATCTGGACCCAGGCGACCAACGAGGTCGCCAAGGAGCTCGAGACCACGATGCCCAAGGACAACACCATCTACCGGATGGTCACCTCGGGTGCGCGTGGTAACTGGTTCCAGCTGCGTCAGATCGCCGGTATGCGTGGCCTGATGGCCAACCCGAAGGGCGAGATCATCCCGCGTCCGATCAAGTCGAACTTCCGCGAGGGCCTGTCGGTCCTGGAGTTCTTCATCTCGACGCACGGTGCTCGCAAGGGTCTGGCGGACACCGCGCTGCGGACCGCCGACTCGGGCTACCTGACCCGTCGTCTGGTCGACGTCTCCCAGGACGTCATCATCCGCGAGGACGACTGCGGCACCGACCGTGGCTTCGTCATGCCGATCGCGGTGCGCCTCGAGAGCGGTGCGCTGCGCCAGCACGACGACGTCGAGACCTCCGTCTACGCCCGCACCCTCGTCGAGGACGTCGTGTCCGCCGACGGCGAGGTGCTGGCGGAGGCCGGCATCGACCTCGGCGACGTGGTCATCGCCCGTCTCGTCGAGGCCGGCGTGGAGAACGTCAAGGTCCGCTCGGTCCTGACCTGCGAGTCGCTGGTCGGCACGTGCGCCAAGTGCTACGGCCGCTCGCTGGCCACCGGTAAGCTCGTCGACATCGGCGAGGCCGTCGGCATCATCGCGGCCCAGTCGATCGGTGAGCCCGGCACCCAGCTGACGATGCGGACCTTCCACACCGGTGGTGTGGCCGGTGACGACATCACGCAGGGTCTGCCGCGTGTCGTCGAGCTCTTCGAGGCCCGCACCCCGAAGGCGGTCGCCCCGATCGCCGAGGCCAGCGGCCGCATCGAGATCGAGGACACCGACAAGGCCCGTCGCATCCTGCTCACGCCGGACGACGGCTCCGACGAGCACGCCTACCCGGTCAGCAAGCGTTCGCGCCTGCTGGTCCAGGACGGCCAGCACGTCGAGGTCGGCACCCAGCTGGTCTCCGGTGCGATCGACCCCAAGCAGGTCCTCCGCATCCTGGGCCCCCGCGCCACGCAGCAGCACCTCGTGGACGAGGTCCAGGCGGTCTACCGCCAGCAGGGTGTGTCGATCCACGACAAGCACATCGAGGTCATCGTGCGGCAGATGCTGCGCCGGATCACGATCATCGAGGCCGGCGACGCCGACCTGCTCCCGGGCACGCTCGTGGAGCGGGGCCGTTTCGAGACCGAGAACCGTCGCGTGGTGTCCGAGGGCGGGCGTCCGGCCTCCGGCCGTCCCGAGCTCATGGGCATCACCAAGGCCTCGCTCGCGACCGACTCGTGGCTCTCCGCGGCCTCCTTCCAGGAGACCACCCGCGTCCTCACCGAGGCCGCGATGGAGGCCAAGAGCGACCCGCTGCTGGGCCTGAAGGAGAACGTCATCCTGGGCAAGCTGATCCCGGCCGGTACGGGCCTGCCCCGTTACCGCAACCTCACGGTCGAGCCGACCGAGGAGGCCAAGGCCGAGGCCTACGCCGTGCCCGTCTACGACGACTTCGACTACGCGGGTGCGTTCGGCCAGGGTTCCGGCGAGGCGGTCCGCCTCGACGACCTCCCGATGGACGAGCGCTACTGACACCGTCGGGCTGCCGGGTCCTGACCCGGCCGTCCGACGCACCGCCAGGGGCGGGTATGCCGTGCGCACGGCATACCCGCCCCTCGGCGTCGGCGGGGGACGAGGCAGGAGAAGCGCCTGCCCGAGGAGGCCGGGGTGCGACCGCGGACGGGCCGCGGGGGAGGGGCGAGCGCCCTCCCCGGGCGGATTTGGCCGGATGCGCCGCCTGCCGGTAGTCTGGAGAGCCGTGTGTGGGCTAGGTCCCGCATGCTCGCGGACGGCTCGCCGTGCGCGACCCCACCTCTCGCCGGGCAGTCCGCCCGGTCCCCCCGACGTCGCCATCATGCACCACGGAGGACCGGCGGGAAGTGCAGGGGAGAGCAGCGTGTCCGACCGCCCTGCGGGAGGGCGCGCGTAAGCCAAGGAGCGGAAGACCGGCGAGAGCCGGGGGACCGCCTGACCACATCGACTGAGAAGAGCATCAGTGCCCACGATCAACCAGCTCGTCCGTAAGGGCCGGCAGGACAAGGTCAAGAAGACCAACTCCCCGGCCCTCAAGGGCAACCCGCAGCGCCGCGGCGTCTGCACCCGCGTCTACACGACGACCCCGAAGAAGCCGAACTCCGCCCTCCGCAAGGTCGCCCGTGTGCGCCTCACCAGCGGCGTCGAGGTCACGGCCTACATCCCGGGCGTCGGCCACAACCTGCAGGAGCACTCGATCGTGCTCGTGCGCGGCGGCCGTGTGAAGGACCTTCCCGGTGTCCGCTACAAGATCATCCGCGGGTCCCTGGACACCCAGGGCGTCAAGGGTCGCAACCAGTCCCGCTCCCGCTACGGCGCCAAGAAGGAGAAGAAGTAATGCCTCGTAAGGGCCCCGCTCCCAAGCGCCCGCTGATCCAGGACCCGGTCTACGGCTCCACCCTGGTCACCCAGCTCGTCAACAAGATCCTGATGGACGGCAAGAAGTCCACCGCCGAGCGCATCGTCTACGGCGCGCTCGAGGGCGTCCGCGCCAAGACCGGCACCGACCCCGTGCAGACCCTCAAGCGTGCGCTCGACAACGTCAAGCCCGCCCTCGAGGTGAAGTCCCGCCGCGTCGGTGGTGCGACCTACCAGGTCCCGGTCGAGGTCAAGCCCAACCGGTCCACCACGCTGGCCCTGCGCTGGCTGGTCGGCTACTCCCGTCAGCGTCGCGAGAAGACGATGACCGAGCGCCTCATGAACGAGATCCTCGACGCCAGCAACGGCCTGGGCGCCGCGGTGAAGCGTCGCGAGGACACCCACAAGATGGCCGACGCCAACAAGGCGTTCGCCCACTACCGCTGGTGAGACCGGGGCTGCCCGGGACGCCCACGGTGCGCGAGCACCGCAGGAGCGGCCCGGGCGGCCCCCGCCGGCGCATGTCAGACCTGACAGCGACAACGACGAAGCAGAGAGAGAGACCGTGGCACAGGACGTCCTGACGGACCTGAGGAAGGTCCGCAACATCGGCATCATGGCGCACATCGATGCCGGCAAGACGACGACCACCGAGCGCATCCTGTTCTACACGGGTGTCAACCACAAGATGGGTGAGACGCACGACGGTGCGTCGACCACCGACTGGATGGAGCAGGAGAAGGAGCGCGGCATCACGATCACGTCCGCGGCCGTCACCAGCTTCTGGAAGGGCACCCAGATCAACCTGATCGACACGCCCGGCCACGTGGACTTCACCGTCGAGGTGGAGCGCAACCTGCGCGTCCTCGACGGCGCTGTCGCGGTGTTCGACGGCAAGGAGGGTGTCGAGCCCCAGTCCGAGACCGTCTGGCGCCAGGCCGACAAGTACGGCGTGCCCCGCATGTGCTTCATCAACAAGATGGACAAGATGGGCGCCGACTTCTACTTCTCGGTGCAGACCATGGTCGACCGCCTCGGCGCGACGCCGCTGGTCATGCAGCTGCCCATCGGTGCCGAGTCCGACTTCGTCGGTGTGATCGACCTGGTCACCATGAAGGCGCTGACCTGGTCCAAGGAGACCCCGCTGGGCGAGGCCTACGAGATCGAGGAGATCCCGGCCGACCTCCAGGACAAGGCGGAGGAGTACCGCAACGCCCTCGTGGAGAAGGTCGCCGAGGCCGACGAGGAGCTGCTCGAGAAGTACCTGGGCGGCGAGGAGCTGACCGAGGACGAGATCCGCGCCGGCGTGCGTGCGCTCACCCTGGCCGGCGAGGTCAACCCGGTGTTCTGCGGCACGGCGTTCAAGAACAAGGGCGTCCAGCCCCTGCTCGACGCGGTCGTCGACTACCTGCCCTCCCCGCTCGACCTGCCCCCGACCGAGGGTCACAAGCCGGGCGACGAGGAGACGGTGATCACCCGCAAGCCGTCCGCGGACGAGCCGTTCGCGGCGCTGGCTTTCAAGATCGCCACGCACCCGTTCTTCGGCACCCTGACCTACATCCGGGTCTACTCGGGCGAGATCGCCGCGGGCCAGCCCGTGATGAACGCCACCAAGGGTCGTCGCGAGCGCCTGGGCAAGCTGTTCCAGATGCACGCCAACAAGGAGAACCCGGTCGAGAAGGTCACGGCGGGCCACATCTACGCCGTGATCGGTCTGAAGGACACCACCACCGGTGACACCCTCTGCGACATGAACGACCAGATCATCCTGGAGTCGATGACCTTCCCGGAGCCGGTCATCCACGTGGCGATCGAGCCGAAGACCAAGGGCGACCAGGAGAAGCTGGGCACCGCGATCCAGAAGCTGGCGCAGGAGGACCCGACCTTCACCGTCCGCCTGGACGAGGAGACCGGCCAGACCGTCATCGGCGGCATGGGCGAGCTCCACCTCGACATCCTGGTGGACCGCATGAAGCGCGAGTTCAAGGTCGAGGCCAACGTGGGCGCCCCGCAGGTCGCCTACCGCGAGACCATCCGCCGCAAGGTGGAGAAGTTCGACTACACCCACAAGAAGCAGACGGGTGGGTCGGGCCAGTTCGCGAAGATCCAGATCGCGATCGAGCCGATGGACACCGCTGAGGGCGAGCTCTACACCTTCGAGAACGTCGTCACCGGTGGTCGCGTGCCGAAGGAGTACATCCCCTCGGTCGACCAGGGCATCCAGGACGCCATGCAGCTGGGCATCCTGGCCGGCTACCCGGTCGTCGGCGTCAAGGCCACCCTCCTCGACGGTGCCTACCACGACGTCGACTCCTCGGAGATGGCGTTCAAGATCGCCGGCTCGATGGCCTTCAAGGAGGCCGCCCGCAAGGCCGACCCGGCCCTGCTCGAGCCGATGATGGCCGTCGAGGTCCGTACCCCCGAGGACTACATGGGCGACGTGATCGGCGACCTCAACAGCCGCCGTGGCCAGATCCAGGCCATGGAGGACATCGCCGGCGCCAAGATCGTCCGGGCCGTGGTCCCGCTGTCCGAGATGTTCGGGTACGTTGGCGACCTGAGGTCCAAGACGCAGGGTCGTGCCAACTACACCATGCAGTTCGACTCCTACGCCGAGGTTCCCCGGAACGTGGCCGAGGAGATCATCAAGAAGGTCCGCGGCGAGTGAGCTGAACTCACTCCGCCCCGCGGAGTGATGGACCCGAGCACCACCTTCCATCAGAAAACCCCGTAGGTTCGTCCCGGCACCCAGCCGGTCACGATCGCACAACACAGTCCAACAGGAGGACACCAGTGGCTAAGGCCAAGTTCGAGCGGAGCAAGCCGCACGTCAACATCGGGACGATCGGTCACATCGACCACGGCAAGACGACCCTGACGGCAGCCATCTCCAAGGTCCTGCACGACAAGTACCCGGACCTCAACGAGGCGTCGCCGTTCGACACGATCGACAAGGCTCCCGAGGAGCGTCAGCGCGGCATCACGATCTCGATCGCGCACATCGAGTACCAGACCGACAAGCGTCACTACGCGCACGTCGACTGCCCGGGTCACGCCGACTACGTCAAGAACATGATCACCGGTGCGGCCCAGATGGACGGTGCGATCCTCGTCGTCGCCGCCACCGACGGCCCGATGCCGCAGACCAAGGAGCACGTCCTCCTGGCCCGCCAGGTCGGCGTCCCCTACATCGTGGTCGCCCTCAACAAGTCCGACATGGTCGACGACGAGGAGATCATGGAGCTCGTCGAGATGGAGGTCCGCGAGCTGCTGTCCTCCTACGAGTTCCCGGGCGACGACCTGCCGGTCGTGCGCGTCTCCGCCCTCAAGGCTCTCGAGGGCGAGGAGAAGTGGGTCAACAGCGTCCTCGAGCTCATGGACACCGTGGACGAGTACATCCCGGAGCCGGAGCGCGACCTGGACAAGCCGTTCATGATGCCCGTCGAGGACGTCTTCACGATCACCGGTCGTGGCACCGTCGTCACCGGTCGTATCGAGCGCGGCATCCTCAAGGTCAACGAGGAGGTCGAGATCGTCGGTATCCGCGAGCAGTCCTCCAAGACCACCGTCACCGGCATCGAGATGTTCCGCAAGCTCCTCGACGAGGGCCGTGCGGGTGAGAACGTCGGTCTGCTCCTCCGCGGCACCAAGCGCGAGGACGTCGAGCGCGGCATGGTCATCGTCAAGCCGGGCTCGATCACCCCGCACACCGAGTTCGAGGCCCAGGCCTACATCCTGTCCAAGGACGAGGGTGGCCGTCACACCCCGTTCTACGACAACTACCGCCCGCAGTTCTACTTCCGTACCACGGACGTGACCGGCGTCGTGCACCTCCCCGAGGGCACCGAGATGGTCATGCCGGGCGACAACACCGACATGCGCGTCGAGCTGATCCAGCCGATCGCCATGGAGGAGGGCCTCATGTTCAACATCCGCGAGGGTGGCCGCACCGTGGGTGCGGGCCGCGTCACCAAGATCCTCAAGTGATCTAGACGCCCTCCGGCCGACCGGGCCCCCGGCACCCCCTCGTGGGGAGCCGGGGGCCCGTTCGCGTCCCCGGGTGCGCCGTGCGGCACCCTGAGCGGCCGCGGGCGGCACGAGGGTCTCCTCGACCCGCCGGAGCCCCTCCGGCCTCGGGGCCCGCGTCGCCGGTACGCTGCTGTCCGCGCAGGGACCGAGCAGGGGTCGGCCCCGCCCGGACCCGGACCTGGAGGGAACATGCCCGAGATCGACCCGTCGCTGAGCGGCACCTGGGTCTTCGACCCCGGACACACGCGGGTGGGCTTCTCGGCCCGGCACGCCATGGTCACCACGGTCCGGGGCACCTTCACCGAGGTCTCCGGCATCATCGTCGTCGACGCCGACGACCTGTCCGCCTCCTCGGTCCGGGTCACGCTGCAGGCGGCGAGCATCAACACCAACAACGCCCAGCGGGACGAGCACCTGCGCAGCATCGACTTCTTCCACGTCGAGCAGTACCCCGAGATCACCTTCGTCTCCTCGACGATCGACGAGATCGAGCAGGACAACTTCATGGTGGTCGGGGACCTGACCATCCGCGACGTGACCAAGCAGGTCGCGATCCCGATCGCGCTGCTCGGGGTGCAGCGCGACCCGATGGGCCACCTGCGCGCCGGCTTCGAGGCGACCCGTCGCCTGGACCGCCGCGACTTCGGCCTGCACTGGAACATGCCGCTCGACGCCGGCGGCCTGCTGGTCTCGGAGAAGGTGACGCTGGAGTTCGAGATCTCCGCCATCAAGCAGGAGTCCTGACCGACCGGGGGAGGGGCCGTCGGCCCGCCCCCGAGCTGCCCGCGGTCCCTCGGCCCGGGCTCGATTTGGGTGTGCTCCCGCATCCGTGGCACACTAGACAGGTTGCTTGACGCGCGGCGTGCACCCATGTGCCCTCCGCCAGCCGTCCGGCACGCATCGGCGAAGTCGACCGCAAGGTCGTCGTCGCAGGTCGGGTGCGGGCGACGGCAGCGCAAGCCCCGGTTGACACCGGGCATCGAACACGCCCCTCCGTGGTGAGAATCCCGAGGGCCGCCCACGCGGGCAGGGCGACACGCCCGACCGCGGGGGTCGGAGAGTGAGATGCCGAGGCCGACCGGCCATGAATGTTCAGTAGGACGACGAGAGAGAGTCAGACAAGCGATGGCGGGACAGAAGATCCGCATCCGGCTTAAGTCGTACGACCACGAGGTCATCGACAGCTCGGCGCGCAAGATCGTTGACACGGTGACCCGTGCCGGCGCCACCGTGGTCGGCCCGGTGCCGCTCCCGACGGAGAAGAACGTCTTCTGCGTCATCCGGTCGCCTCACAAGTACAAGGACAGCCGCGAGCACTTCGAGATGCGCACGCACAAGCGCCTCATCGACATCGTCGACCCGACGCCCAAGGCGGTCGACTCGTTGATGCGTCTCGACCTGCCGGCGGACGTCAACATCGAGATCAAGCTGTAAGGACCGGTAACGACCAATGACTGCTACCAGCACGCGCAGCGTCAAGGGTGTCCTCGGCGAGAAGCTCGGCATGACCCAGGTCTGGGACGCTGACAACCGCCTGGTCCCCGTGACCGTGATCAAGGCCGACCCCAACGTGGTCACCCAGGTCCGCAACGCGGAGACGGACGGCTACGACGCGGTGCAGATCGCCTTCGGTGCGATCGACCCGCGCAAGGTCACCAAGCCGCTCAAGGGCCACTTCGAGAAGGCCGGCGTCACGCCGCGCCGCCACCTCGTCGAGCTCCGCACGGCCGACGCCGCCGACTACGCGCTCGGCCAGGAGGTCACCGTCGAGACGTTCGAGGGCGGCCAGAAGGTCGACGTGACCGGCACGACCAAGGGCAAGGGCTTCGCCGGCGTCATGAAGCGTCACAACTTCGCCGGCGTCTCCGCCTCCCACGGTGCGCACCGCAACCACCGCAAGCCCGGCTCGATCGGTGGCTGCGCCACCCCGGGTCGCGTCTTCAAGGGCCTGCGCATGGCCGGCCGCATGGGCGGCGTGCGCCAGACCACCTCCAACCTGACCATCCACGCCGTGGACGCCGACAAGGGTCTGCTGCTGATCAAGGGTGCCGTTCCCGGTCCCCGCGGCGGCGTCGTCCTGGTCCGCACGGCCGCTAAGGGGGCCTGATCGCGATGACGACTGTCACCATCACCAAGCCGACCGGCGGTGAGGCCGGCACCGTGGAGCTGCCCGCCGAGCTGTTCGACGTGCAGACCAACGTGCCGCTGATCCACCAGGTCGTCGTGGCCCAGCTGGCCGCGGCCCGCCAGGGCACGCACGCCACCAAGACCCGCGGCGACGTCCGCGGCGGTGGCCGCAAGCCCTACCGCCAGAAGGGCACCGGCCGCGCCCGTCAGGGCTCGACCCGTGCGCCGCAGTTCGCCGGCGGTGGCACCGTGCACGGCCCGCAGCCGCGCGACTACGCCCAGCGCACCCCCAAGAAGATGAAGGCCGCCGCCCTGCGCGGTGCCCTCTCCGACCGGGCGCGTCACGGCCGCATCCACGTCCTGAGCGCGGTCGTCGAGGGCGAGGCCCCGTCGACCAAGACCGCCTGGGCCGCGCTGTCGGGCCTGACCGAGCGCAAGAACCTGCTCGTCGTCCTCGACCGGGCGGACGACCTCGGCCTGCGCAGCCTGCGCAACCTGGCCGACGTCCACGTCCTGTTCGCCGACCAGCTCAACACCTACGACGTGCTCTGCGCCGACGACGTGGTCTTCACCCAGGCCGCCCTCGAGGCGTACGTCGCCGGGGCGACCCGCGGCACGGGCACCACCGAGGAGGTCAGCAAGTGAGCACCGCTGTCAACAAGGACCCGCGCGACATCCTGCTGTCGCCGGTCGTCTCCGAGAAGTCCTACGCGCTGCTGGACCAGGGCAAGTACACCTTCCTGGTCGACCCGCGGTCGAACAAGTCCGAGATCAAGAAGGCCGTGGAGAGCATCTTCGGCGTCAAGGTCGCGTCGGTCCACACCCTGAACCGCCAGGGCAAGGCCCGTCGCACGCGGTTCGGCATGGGCCGTCGCAAGGACACCAAGCGCGCGATCGTGACGCTTCGGGAAGGCACCATCGACATCTTCGGCACGCTCTGAGCTGCTGAAGGTCGAGGACGAGAACTTTAAGGACTGCAACCAACATGGCTATCCGTAAGTACAAGCCGACGACGCCGGGCCGCCGCGGCTCGAGCGTGGCGGACTTCGTCGAGGTGACCCGCACCACGCCCGAGAAGTCGCTGGTCCGGCCGCTGACCAAGACCGGTGGGCGCAACGCCTCCGGTCGCATCACCACCCGCCACATCGGTGGTGGCCACAAGCGTGCCTACCGTGTGATCGACTTCCGTCGTGCCGACAAGGACGGCGTGAACGCGAAGGTCGCGCACATCGAGTACGACCCCAACCGCACCGCGCGCATCGCGCTGCTGCACTACACCGACGGCGAGAAGCGCTACATCATCGCGCCGAACAAGCTGCGCCAGGGCGACGTGATCGAGAACGGTCCGTCGGCCGACATCAAGTCGGGCAACAACCTCCCGCTGCGCAACATCCCGGTCGGTACCGTCGTGCACTGCATCGAGCTCAAGCCCGGTGGCGGCGCCAAGATCGCCCGCTCCGCCGGCACCCGCGTCCAGCTGGTGGCCAAGGAGGGCAAGATGGCGCAGCTGCGCATGCCCTCCGGCGAGATCCGCAACGTCGACGCGCGCTGCCGCGCGACGATCGGCGAGGTCGGCAACGCCGAGCAGAGCAACATCAACTGGGGCAAGGCCGGCCGTATGCGGTGGAAGGGCAAGCGCCCGACCGTCCGTGGTGTGGTCATGAACCCGGTCGACCACCCGCACGGTGGTGGTGAGGGCAAGACCTCCGGTGGTCGTCACCCCGTCAGCCCGTGGGGCAAGCCCGAGGGCCGTACCCGCAAGCCCAACAAGCCCAGCGACAAGCTCATCGTGCGCCGTCGCCGGACCGGCAAGAAGCGCTGAGCAAGAGCAGGGAGCTAACGACACATGCCTCGCAGCCTGAAGAAGGGCCCGTTCGTCGACGACCACCTCGCCAAGAAGGTGGACGCGCAGAACGAGGCCGGAACCAAGAACGTCATCAAGACCTGGTCCCGCCGGTCGATGATCACCCCCGACATGCTCGGCCACACGCTGGCCGTGCACGACGGCCGTAAGCACGTCCCGGTCTTCGTGACCGAGTCGATGGTCGGCCACAAGCTCGGTGAGTTCGCTCCGACCCGCACGTTCAAGGGTCACGAGAAGGACGACAAGAAGGGTCGGCGTCGATGAGCACGACCACCAACGAAGGAAGCATCATGGAAGCCAAGGCGCAGGCCCGGTTCGTCCGGGTGACGCCCATGAAGGCGCGCCGTGTCGTGGACCTGATCCGGGGCAAGAGCGTCCCCGAGGCCGTCGCGCTCATGCGGTTCGCCCCGCAGAGCGCGAGCGAGCCGGTGCTCAAGGTCCTCAACAGCGCCGTCGCCAACGCCCGGTTCTCCGCCGACCAGCACGGCCAGGCGTTCGACGAGACCACGCTCGTGGTCTCCGCCGCCTACGTCGACGAGGGTCCGACGATGAAGCGGTTCCGGCCGCGTGCCCAGGGCCGCGCCAGCCGCATCAACAAGCGCACGTCGCACATCACCGTGCACGTCGCTCCTCGTCCGACCAAGGGAGGTGCCCGCTGATGGGGCAGAAGATCAACCCGAACGGCTACCGCCTGGGCATCACCACCGAGCACCGCAGCCGCTGGTTCGCCGACTCGACCAAGCCGGGTCAGCGCTACCGCGACTACGTGAAGGAGGACGTCGCGATCCGCAACCTCCTCTCGGAGGGCATGGACCGCGCCGGCATCTCCCGCGTGGAGATCGAGCGCACCCGTGACCGTGTCCGCGTCGACATCCACACCGCCCGCCCGGGCATCGTGATCGGTCGCCGTGGCGCCGAGGCCGACCGCATCCGCGGCGAGCTCGAGAAGCTCACCGGCAAGCAGGTCCAGCTCAACATCCTCGAGGTCAAGAACCCCGAGGTCGACGCGCAGCTGGTCGCCCAGGGCATCGCCGAGCAGCTCGCCGCCCGTGTGACCTTCCGTCGCGCGATGCGCAAGGGCATGCAGTCCGCGCTCCGCGCCGGCGCCAAGGGCATCCGGATCCAGTGCTCCGGTCGTCTCGGCGGCGCCGAGATGTCCCGCTCGGAGTTCTACCGCGAGGGCCGCGTGCCCCTGCACACGCTCCGCGCGAACATCGACTACGGCTTCTACGAGGCCCGGACCACCTTCGGCCGCATCGGCGTGAAGGTCTGGATCTACAAGGGTGACCTCACCGCCAAGGAGCTGGCCCGCGAGGAGGCCGCCGCCGGCGACCGTGGCCCGCGTGGTGGCGACCGCCGTGGTGGTGGCCGTGGCCCGCGTGGCGGCGCCGAGCGCCGAGGCGGCCGTGGCCCCCGTCGTGACGAGGCCGCCGCTCCCGCCGAGGCCGAGTCCCCGGTGACGGCTCCGGCCGACGCCGCCCCTGCTACCACCGAGGGAGAGCAGTCCTGATGTTGATTCCCCGTCGAGTCAAGCACCGCAAGCAGCACCACCCGGGGCGCAGCGGTATGGCGAAGGGTGGCACCACCATCGCGTTCGGTGACTACGGCATCCAGGCCCTGGAGCCCGCCTACGTCACCAACCGGCAGATCGAGTCCGCTCGTATCGCCATGACCCGCTACATCAAGCGTGGTGGAAAGGTCTGGATCAACATCTACCCGGACCGCCCGCTGACCAAGAAGCCCGCCGAGACCCGCATGGGTTCCGGCAAGGGCTCGCCCGAGTGGTGGATCGCCAACGTCAAGCCGGGTCGCGTGCTCTTCGAGCTCTCCGGCGTGTCCGAGGAGGTCGCCCGCGAGGCGATGCGCCTGGCGATGCACAAGCTCCCCATGAAGACCCGCTTCGTCACGCGTGAGGGTGGTGACATCTGATGGCAGTCGGTTCCAAGAACCTGACCCCCGAGCAGCTGCGCGGGCTGGAGGACGGCCCGCTGGCCGACGCGCTGGCCGAGGCCAAGAAGGAGCTGTTCAACCTGCGGTTCCAGTCCGCGACCGGGCAGCTGGAGAACCACGGCCGCCTGCGTGCCGTCCGCAAGGACATCGCACGCATCTACACCGAGATGCGCGAGCGCGAGCTCGGCATCGGCCGCGAGGCCGCCACGAGCGAGGAGAAGGTGGGCTGATGAGCGAGAACACCGAGAACAGCACCATCGAGACCCACGAGCCCAGCGAGTCGGCCCTCGGCCACGGCGGTGACCGCAACTACCGCAAGACCCGCCAGGGCTACGTGGTCAGCGACAAGATGGACAAGACCGTCGTCGTCGTCGTGGAGGACCGCGTCAAGCACGCCCTCTACGGCAAGGTCCTGCGCAAGAGCAGCAAGGTCAAGGCGCACGACGAGGACAACTCCGCCGGCGTCGGTGACCGCGTCCTCATCATGGAGACCCGGCCGCTGAGCGCGAGCAAGCGCTGGCGCGTCGTCGAGATCCTCGAGAAGGCGAAGTAAGAACCCCGGGGGGCTCCGGCCCCCCGGGCATCTCCCGCAACAACATTACGACGTTCGGCCAGGCTCGGCCCCGCACGAGGCGGGGAAGAGAACCAGCTGACACCTAGGAGATCGAACAGTGATCCAGCAGGAGTCGCGACTTCGCGTCGCCGACAACACCGGTGCCAAGGAGATCCTGTGCATCCGCGTGCTCGGTGGCTCCGGTCGCCGCTACGCGGGCATCGGTGACACCATCGTGGCCACCGTCAAGGACGCCATCCCCGGCGGCAACGTCAAGAAGGGTGACGTCGTCAAGGCGGTCATCGTGCGCACCCGCAAGGAGCGCCGCCGCCCGGACGGCAGCTACATCCGCTTCGACGAGAACGCCGCGGTCATCCTCAAGAACGACGGTGACCCCCGTGGCACCCGCATCTTCGGCCCGGTGGGCCGCGAGCTGCGTGACAAGAAGTTCATGAAGATCGTCTCGCTCGCGCCGGAGGTGATCTGAGCATGGCGAAGATCAAGATCAAGAAGAACGACCTCGTGCAGGTCATCGCGGGTAAGGACAAGGGCCTCCAGGGCCGCGTCATCGCCGTCTACACCGAGACCGACCGGGTCCTGGTCGAGGGCGTCAACCGCATCACCAAGCACACCCGCGCCGGCGGCGACCGCGGCGTCAACACCGGTGGCATCCAGGTGCAGGAGGCGCCGATCCACGTGTCCAACGTGATGATCGTCGACCCCGAGACCAAGAAGCCCACCCGGACGAAGACGCGCGTCGAGACCGAGGAGCGCGACGGTCGGACCACGACGGTGCGCACCCGTGTCGCGGTGCGCTCGGGTAAGGACCTGTGAGCCCCATGACTGACACCATCAACGAGACCGTGGAGGCGGGCGAGCGCCCGGCCCCGCGTCTGAAGCAGCGCTACCACGACGAGATCAAGTCCGCCCTGCAGGACGAGTTCGGCTACGCCAACGTCATGCAGGTCCCCGGCCTGGTCAAGATCACCGTGAACATGGGTGTGGGCGAGGCCGCGCGCGACAGCAAGCTGATCGAGGGCGCCATCCGCGACCTGGCCACGATCACCGGCCAGAAGCCGGCCGTCACCAAGGCCCGCAAGTCCATCGCGCAGTTCAAGCTGCGCGAGGGCATGCCGATCGGTGCGCACGTCACCCTCCGTGGCGACCGCATGTGGGAGTTCCTGGACCGTCTGCTGTCGCTCGCGCTCCCGCGCATCCGCGACTTCCGTGGTCTGTCGCCCAAGCAGTTCGACGGTCGCGGCAACTACACCTTCGGTCTCAACGAGCAGTCGATGTTCCACGAGATCGACCAGGACAGGATCGACCGCGTCCGCGGCATGGACATCACGGTCGTCACCACCGCCACCAACGACGACGAGGGCCGCGCGCTGCTGAAGCGCCTGGGCTTCCCGTTCAAGGAGAACTGACGCATGGCGAAGACCGCGCTGATCAACAAGGCCAACCGCAAGCCGAAGTTCAAGGTGCGCGCCTACACCCGCTGCCAGCGGTGCGGCCGCCCGCACTCGGTCTACCGCAAGTTCGGCCTGTGCCGGATCTGCCTGCGCGAGCTGGCGCACCGGGGCGAGCTGCCCGGCGTGACCAAGTCCAGCTGGTGACGCGGGCCACGCACGGCCGCAGCACCGACAAGAACAGACCACTTTCCACCTGGAACATCGAAGGTCGGCCCCTCACCGGGGGACGAAACCGCGATGAGAAAGGGCACGAAGCCCCATGACCATGACCGACCCGATCGCGGACATGCTGACCCGGATCCGGAACGCCAACTCGGCGCACAAGGACCAGGTCTCCATGCCGTACTCCAAGCTCAAGGCCAACATCGCCGAGATCCTCAAGACCGAGGGCTACATCGCCTCCTGGTCCTCCGAGGACGCCGAGGTTGGCAAGACGCTGCGGATCGACCTGAAGTACGGCCCCAACCGCGAGCGTTCCATCGCTGGCGTGCGCCGTGTCTCCAAGCCGGGCCTGCGCGTCTACGCGAAGTCCACCAACCTGCCCCGCGTGCTGGGCGGCCTGGGCGTGGCGATCATCTCCACGTCCTCCGGTCTGCTCACCGACCGTCAGGCAGCCGAGAAGGGTGTGGGTGGGGAAGTCCTCGCCTACGTCTGGTGAGCAGGGAAGGAACCACGTAGACATGTCTCGAATCGGACGACTCCCCATCACCATCCCCTCCGGTGTCGACATCACGATCGACGGCTCGACCGTCACCGTGAAGGGCCCCAAGGGTCAGCTCCAGCACTCGGTCGCAGAGCCGATCTCGGTCGAGAAGACCGAGGACAACACCGTGCAGGTCGCGCGCCCGGACGACGAGCGCACCTCGCGCTCGCTCCACGGCCTGACCCGCAGCCTCATCGCCAACATGGTCGAGGGTGTGACCAACGGCTACACCAAGAAGCTGGAGATCCACGGCACGGGTTACCGCGTCGTCGCCAAGGGCTCGGACCTCGAGTTCGCCCTGGGCTACTCGCACCCGATCACCGTGAAGGCCCCCGAGGGCATCACCTTCCAGGTCGAGACCCCCACGCGGTTCTCGATCTCGGGCATCGACAAGCAGCAGGTCGGCGAGATCGCTGCCAACATCCGCAAGCTGCGCAAGCCCGACCCGTACAAGGGCAAGGGCGTGCGCTACGAGGGTGAGCACATCCGCCGCAAGGTCGGAAAGGCTGGTAAGTAAGCCATGGCACAGATCGTCAAGCGCGCCAAGAGCAAGACGGCGGCCAAGAACCGCCGTCACCTGCGCCTGCGCAAGAAGGTCACCGGCACCGCCGAGCGGCCCCGGATCGTGGTCAACCGGTCCTCCCGCCACGTCTTCGTCCAGCTGGTCGACGACACCCAGAGCAAGACCCTGGTGTCGGCGTCCACCATGGAGGCCGACCTGCGTGAGCTCGACGGCGACAAGACCGCCAAGGCGCGTCGCGTCGGCGAGCTGATCGCCGAGCGCGCGAAGGCGCTCGGGGTCGACGCCGCCGTCTTCGACCGGGGCGGCAACCGTTACGCCGGCCGGGTCGCGGCCATCGCCGAGGGCGCCCGCGAGGGCGGACTGGCCCTGTGACCACCCCGACCAACGGAAAGAGGAACTGACCATGGCTGGTGATTTCCAGCGCCGCGGCTCCGGCACCGCCGGGGACGCCCGCGACAACCGTCGGGGCGGCCGCGACAACCGTGACCGCGACAACCGTCGCGGTGCGCGGGACGAGGACCGCAACCAGTACCTGGAGCGCG
This sequence comes from Ornithinimicrobium humiphilum, assembly GCF_006716885.1. Taxonomy (NCBI): domain Bacteria; kingdom Bacillati; phylum Actinomycetota; class Actinomycetes; order Micrococcales; family Ornithinimicrobiaceae; genus Ornithinimicrobium; species Ornithinimicrobium humiphilum. The sequence goes on along the minus strand of NZ_VFPU01000001.1, from coordinate 2,645,899 downwards.
TCGTCACCATCAACCGCGTGGCGAAGGTCGTCAAGGGCGGCCGCCGCTTCAGCTTCACCGCGCTCGTCGTGGTGGGCGACGGCGACGGCACCGTCGGTGTCGGCTACGGCAAGGCGAAGGAGGTGCCTGCCGCGATCTCCAAGGGGGTCGAGGAGGCCAAGAAGAACTTCTTCCGCGTGCCCCGCATCGCCGGCACCATCCCGCACCCCGTCCAGGGAGAGGCTGCCGCGGGCGTCGTCCTGCTCAAGCCGGCCAGCGCCGGTACCGGTGTCATCGCCGGTGGCCCGGTCCGCGCCGTGCTCGAGTGCGCCGGTGTCCACGACGTGCTGAGCAAGTCGCTCGGCTCCGACAACGCGATCAACATCGTGCACGCCACCGTGGCCGCGCTGAAGGGCCTCGAGCAGCCGGAGGCCGTCGCGGCCCGCCGCGGCAAGTCCGTCGAGGACGTCGCCCCGGCCGCCATGCTCCGTGCCCGCGCCGCGGCGCGTGCCGAGAAGGCAGGTGCGTGATGGCTCGTCTCAAGGTGACCCAGGTCAAGTCGACCGTCGGGACCAAGCACATGCACCGCGAGACGGTGCGCAGCCTGGGCCTGAAGCGGATCGGCGACACCGTCATCAAGGAGGACCGCCCGGAGTTCCGCGGCATGGTCCGCACGGTCGCCCACCTGGTGACCGTCGAGGAGGTTGACTGATGAGTGATGGCAAGGCGCTGAAGGTCCACCACCTGCGTCCCGCCCCCGGTGCCAAGACCGCCAAGACCCGCGTGGGTCGCGGTGAGGGCTCCAAGGGCAAGACCGCGGGCCGCGGCACCAAGGGCACCAAGGCCCGCTACCAGGTGCCCGCGACCTTCGAGGGTGGCCAGACCCCGATGCACATGCGGCTCCCGAAGCTGCGTGGCTTCAAGAACCCGTTCAAGACCACCTACCAGGTCGTCAACCTGGACACCCTCACCTCCCTGTTCCCGCAGGGCGGCACCGTGTCCGTGGAGGACCTCGTGGCCAAGGGCGCGGTCCGCAAGGGCCAGCCGGTCAAGGTGCTCGGCAACGGCGAGATCACGGTGAAGGTCGACGTCACCGCCACGAAGTTCTCCGGCTCTGCCAAGGAGAAGATCGAGGCGGCGGGCGGCACCGTCACCGAGGCCTGAGACCAGGCCTAGAACCACACGGGGGAGGGCCCCGGGTCGCGCTCGGCGACCCGGGGCCCTCCGCCCGTTCCGAACCCAGCAGGGCGAGTGTTATCGTCGTCTGCGAATCAAGCCCGCTCCCCGGCGCTGACGCCTGTTCTCCGAGCGGGCGACGGGGGACCACAGGAGGACCACCGCATGCTCTCCGCCTTCGTGCGTGCGTTCAAGACGCCCGATCTTCGTAGGAAGATCCTCTTCACGCTCGGCATCATGGCGATCTACCGGCTGGGGACGCACATCCCCAGCCCCGGGATCGACTACGGCCTGGTCCAGCAGTGCCAGCAGGTCGCCACCCAGGCCGGCAGCGTCCTGGGCATGGCCAACCTCTTCTCCGGCGGCGCGATGATGCAGCTGTCGGTGTTCGCGCTGGGGATCATGCCCTACATCACGGCCGCCATCATCGTGCAGCTCCTGACGGTGGTGATCCCTCGCTTCGAGCAGCTGAAGAAGGAGGGGCAGGCCGGCCAGACCAAGATGACGCAGTACACCCGCTACCTGACGATCGGGCTGGCGGTGCTGCAGGCCTCGACCCTGGTCGTCATCGCCCGTGAGCCTGCCCGCCTCTTCGGCGGCACCTGCTCCACGATCATGCCCGACGACGGCGTCGGCACCCTCGTGCTCATGGTGCTCACGATGACGGCCGGCACCGGCCTCATCATGTGGCTGGGCGAGCTCATCACGGAGAAGGGCATCGGCAACGGCATGTCGCTGCTGATCTTCGTCTCGATCGCCGCGACCTTCCCGGCCTCGCTGTCGGTCATCTACCAGCAGTCGGTCGTCACCTTCGTGCTCGTCATGGCCCTCGGCCTGGCGATCATGACCGCCGTCGTCTACGTCGAGCAGTCCAGCCGCCGGATCCCGGTCCAGTACGCCAAGCGCATGGTCGGACGCCGCCAGTACGGCGGCACCTCGACCTACATCCCGCTGAAGCTCAACATGGCCAACGTGATCCCGCTGATCTTCGCCAGCTCGATCCTGATGCTTCCCCAGCTCGTGGCCAACTTCAACCGTCCGGTCGACGCCACGCAGTCGGCCCCGGAGTGGGTCACCTTCATCGACAAGTACCTGTCGATGGGCATGACCGGCCAGGGCACGCACTGGGTCTACATGCTGCTCTACACGGCGATGATCCTGTTCTTCACGTTCTTCTACGTCTCGGTGACCTTCAACCCGACCGAGGTCGCGGACAACATGAAGCGCTACGGCGGCTTCATCCCCGGCATCCGGGCCGGCCGCCCCACGGCCGAGTACCTCCAGTACGTCATCACCCGGATCACCACGCCCGGCGCGCTCTACCTGGCGATCCTGGCGCTCATCCCGCTCATCGCGTTCAACATGCTGCAGGTGACGGACTTCCCGCTGGGCGGCGCCTCGATCCTCATCATCGTCGGCGTCGGTCTGCAGACGGTGAAGCAGATCGAGTCCCAGCTCCAGCAGCACGACTACGAAGGGTTCCTCCGCTGATGCGTCTGATCATGCTCGGCCCTCCCGGAGCCGGTAAGGGCACCCAGGCCGCCGTCGTCTCGCAGACCCACGGGATCCCCGCGATCTCCACGGGCGACATCTTCCGCGCCAACATCAAGAACGAGACCCCCCTGGGCCTGCAGGTCAAGGAGATCACCGCGTCGGGCGGCTACGTCCCCGACGAGATCACAAACGCCATCGTGCGCGACCGGCTCTCCGAGCCCGACGCGGCGGGCGGCTTCCTGCTCGACGGCTACCCCCGCACCGCGGGGCAGGTCGACGCGCTGGACGGCATGCTCGCCGAGTCCGGGCACGCCCTCGACGCCGTCGTGGAGCTGACCGTGGACACCGAGGAGGTCGTCCAGCGGCTCCTCGCCCGCGCGGTGGACCAGGGCCGGGCCGACGACACCGAGGAGGTCATCCGCGAGCGGATGCGCCTCTACGCCGAGGAGACCGCCCCGCTGGCGGCGCTCTACCGCGAGCGCGGCCTGCTGACGCAGGTCGACGGCATGGGCACCGTCGAGGAGGTCACGGCGCGCATCGAGGCGGCCCTGGCCGACGCGGCGCGCTCCTGAGGTCCCCGGTCCTGCCCGCCTGATGTCCTTCTTCCGTCGCCGCGAGCGCATCGAGGCCAAGACGCCCGAGCAGCTGCGCGCCATGCGCCGGGCCGGGCTGGTCGTCGCCGACACCCTGGCGCTGGCCAGCCGGTCAGCCGTGGCCGGCATCACGACCCGTGAGCTCGACGCCCTGGCCGAGGACGCCATCCGCTCCGCGGGTGCGATCCCCAGCTTCCTGGGCTACCACGGCTTCAGGGGCAGCCTGTGTATCTCGGTGAACGACGAGGTCGTGCACGGGGTGCCGGGCCCGAGGGTGCTGCGCGACGGCGACCTCGTCTCCATCGACTGCGGCGCGATCGTCGACGGCTGGCACGGTGACGCGGCCGTGACGATCGTGATCGGCGGCCGGGAGCACGGCTCCCCGGCCGACCTCGCGCTCATGGACGACACCGAGACCGCCCTGTGGGCGGGGCTGGCCGCGCTGCGCGCCGGCGGGCGGCTCTTCGCCGTCGGCGACGCGGTCGAGGGCTCCATCGACGCCGCCCTGGAGCGCCGCCGTGCCGAGGGCACCGTCCAGGACTACGGCATCCTCGAGGACTACGTCGGGCACGGCATCGGGCGAGAGATGCACATGGACCCCCAGGTCCCCAACTACGCCGTCACCTCGACCGGCCCCACCGTGCCGTCCGGCGCGACCTTCGCGGTCGAGCCGATGGTCACCCTCGGCACGATCGACACGCGCACGCTGGACGACGACTGGACGGTCGTCACCACCGACGGCAGCCGTGCCGCCCACTGGGAGCACACCGTCGCCGTCACCGACGCCGGCCTGTGGGTGCTCACCGCGGTCGACGGGGGAGAGGCCGAGCTGACGGCCCGCGGCGTGCCCGTCGCCCCGCTGGCCGACTGACCCCGCCCTCGCGCCGGCGGCACGACCGATGCCGTCGGCGAGCCCGTCGAGCTCCGCCGGGTCTGCGGAGCCTACCGGTGTCGCGGAGCCACCGCCCCCGGGCGCGATTGGCCTTCCGGTGCACCCGTCGCGTACGATGGTGTGTCGGTCCTGTGCGGCCGATGCAGTGAAGTCACGCGAAAAGTGGAGGACATGGCCAAGAAGGACGGCGTCATTGAGATCGAGGGCACGGTTGTCGAAGCCCTTCCGAACGCAAATTTCCGGGTCGAGCTGACCAACGGTCACGTTGTGCTCGCCCACATCTCCGGGAAGATGCGTCAGCACTACATCCGGATCCTCCCCGAGGACCGCGTCGTGGTGGAGCTCAGCCCGTACGACCTGACCCGCGGACGCATCGTCTTCCGCTACCGCTGACGACCGACCCCCGGGTCCCCGGGGGTCTCGCTGCGCCCAGAAGTTCACAGATCTACTCGAAAGCAGGCAGGCCATGAAGGTTCAGCCGAGCGTGAAGAAGATCTGCGACAAGTGCAAGGTGATCCGCCGCAACGGGCGGGTCATGGTGATCTGCGAGAACCTGCGCCACAAGCAGCGCCAGGGCTGAGCAGAGAGCGACCGCGCACGCGTCGCAGGCTTCGACATGAAGCACGCGCGCACAACTCCATACAGCACGACACGAAGAAGCAGCACCCGACCCCCGTCGACACGGGACGTCACCCCTGGCAGCGAGAGCCGGGGACCGCGGGCGATGGGCCCCTCCAGAAGATGCGGACCGGTGCTGCACCAGACTCTCGCAAGACATACAGGAGCACTGCCACATGGCACGACTCATCGGTGTGGACCTGCCGCGCGACAAGCGCGTCGAGGTCGCTCTCACCTACATCTTCGGCGTGGGTCGTACCCGCGCCACCCAGACGCTGGCGGCCACGGGTGTCGACCCGTCCACCCGCGTCAAGGACCTGACGGAGGAGCAGCTGGTCGCCCTGCGCGACTACCTCGAGGGCAACTACCGCCTCGAGGGTGACCTGCGCCGTGAGGTGGCCGCCGACATCCGCCGCAAGGTGGAGATCGGCAGCTACCAGGGTCTGCGGCACCGCCGCGGCCTGCCGGTGCACGGTCAGCGCACGAAGACCAACGCGCGTACCCGCAAGGGCCCCAAGCGCACCGTCGCCGGCAAGAAGAAGGCCGGCAAGTAAGCACCCGGGGCTCCGGCCCCGGCACCCCGCGCCGGCGAGGTCCCTTCCTCGGCACCGGTCTGCTGACCGTCCGAGGGCACCGGGCCGGCGCGGACGCCACACACTTGCTCTTCCGCTAGGAGAAACCACATGCCCCCCAAGAGCCGTCAGGCTGCCGGCGCCCGCAAGGTGCGCCGCAAGGAGAAGAAGAACGTCGCCTTCGGGCAGGCTCACATCAAGAGCACGTTCAGCAACACCATCATCTCGATCACCGACCCGACCGGTGCGGTCATCGCCTGGTCCTCCTCGGGCCAGGTCGGGTTCAAGGGCTCGCGCAAGTCCACCCCGTACGCCGCGCAGATGGCCGCCGAGGCCGCCGCGCGTCGCGCCATGGAGCACGGCATGCGCAAGGTCGACGTCTTCGTCAAGGGTCCGGGCTCGGGCCGTGAGACGGCGATCCGTTCGCTGACCGCCGCCGGCCTGGAGGTCGGCGCGATCTCCGACGTGACGCCCCAGGCGCACAACGGTGTCCGTCCGCCCAAGAAGCGCCGCAACTAAGAGCCCGGAAGGTAGGGAAAGAGAATCATGGCCCGTTACACCGGACCCATCACCAAGAAGTCCCGCCGGCTCAAGGTCGACCTCGTCGGCGGCGACAAGAACTTCGACCTGCGTCCGTTCCCCCCGGGGCAGCACGGCCGTCGCCGTTCGCAGGAGAAGGAGTACCTGACCCAGCTGCAGGAGAAGCAGAAGGCCCGCTTCACCTACGGCGTCATGGAGAAGCAGTTCCGCCGCTACTACGCCGAGGCCGCCCGTCGTCCCGGCAAGACCGGTGAGAACCTGCTCATCATCCTCGAGTCGCGCCTCGACAACGTCGTGTACCGCGCCGGCCTGGCCCGCACCCGCCGTGCGGCCCGCCAGCTCGTGACCCACGGCCACTTCCTGGTCAACGGTCAGCGCGTCGACGTCCCGTCGTACCGCGTGCAGCAGTACGACATCATCGAGATCCGCCCGCAGTCGCTGGAGAAGTTCCCGATCCAGCTGGCGCGCGAGACCTTCGGCGACCGCCCGGTCCCGGCCTGGATGAAGGTCGTCCCCGGCTCGCTGAAGATCCTGATCCACCAGCTGCCGACGCGTGAGCAGATCGACACGATCCTCACCGAGCAGCTGATCGTCGAGCTCTACTCCAAGAACTGATCGTCGGGGCTCCGGCCCCGACCACCACCCGGACCACCGGAGCCGCCCCGCCCCCGCGCAGCGCGTGCGGGCGCGGGGCGGCTCCCGGTCCGGGCCGCACCGCATACGGACAGAGGTATGCCGTGCGCGCCGGCCACCGTGCCGGTACCGCTCACGAGGCGTCATATAGCGGTCGCCCGTGGAAAGGAAAGAACACAGTGCTCATCGCACAGCGCCCCGTCCTCTCCGAAGAGGTCGTCGCCGAGAACCGCTCCCGGTTCGTCATCGAGCCGCTGGAGCCGGGCTTCGGCTACACCCTCGGCAACTCCCTGCGCCGGACCCTGCTCTCGAGCATCCCCGGCGCCTCGCTGACCAGCATCCGCATCGACGGCGTGCTGCACGAGTTCTCCACCATCCCGGGGGTGAAGGAGGACGTCACCGAGATCATCCTCAACCTCAAGGGTCTGGTCGTCTCGAGCGAGCACGACGAGCCGGTCGTCATGTACCTGCGCAAGCAGGGCGCCGGCGCGGTCACCGCGGCGGACATCGCGCCGCCGGCCGGGGTCGAGATCCACAACCCCGACCTGCACCTGGCCACGCTGAACGACTCGGGCAAGATCGAGATGGAGATGACCGTCGAGCGCGGTCGTGGCTACGTCTCGGCCGCCCAGAACAAGTCCGGCGACCAGGAGATCGGCCGCATCCCGGTCGACTCCATCTACTCCCCGGTGCTCAACGTGACCTACAAGGTCGAGGCGACCCGTGTCGAGCAGCGCACCGACTTCGACCGTCTCGTGGTCGACGTCGAGACCAAGAACTCGATCACGCCGCGTGACGCCATGGCGTCGGCGGGCAAGACCCTGGTCGAGCTGTTCGGTCTCGCGCGCGAGCTGAACGTCGAGGCCGAGGGCATCGAGATCGGCCCGTCGAACGGTGACGGCGCCCTGGCGTCCGACCTGGCGCTGCCGATCGAGGAGCTCGACCTGACCGTCCGTTCCTACAACTGCCTCAAGCGCGAGGGCATCCACACCGTGGGTGAGCTCGTCGGTCGGAGCGAGGCGGACCTGCTGGACATCCGCAACTTCGGTGCGAAGTCCATCGACGAGGTCAAGGACAAGCTGGCCGAGATGAACCTCGCGCTCAAGGACAGCCCGCCCGGGTTCGAGGGTGCGGCGAGCTACGAGGACGGGTCCTACGACGACGAGGGCGATGCCGCTTTCGTCGAGGACGAGCAGTACTGATATCTACTTCACGCGAGGAGTCTGACCATGCCTGCACCCAAGAAGGGCCCGCGCCTCGGCGGCGGTCCGGCGCACGAGCGCCTGATGCTGTCGAACCTGGCCACCGCCCTGTTCGAGCACGACCGCATCACCACCACCGAGGCCAAGGCCAAGCGCCTGCGCCCGCTGGCCGAGCGCCTCATCACGTTCGCCAAGCGAGGTGACCTGCACAACCGCCGCCGCGTCCTGACCACCGTCCGGGACAAGGGCGTCGTGCACCGCCTGTTCACCGAGATCGCGCCCGACATGGCCGAGCGCGAGGGTGGCTACACCCGCATCACCAAGATCGCGCCGCGCAAGGGCGACAACGCCCCCATGGCCGTGATCGAGCTGGTGCGCGAGCCCGTCGCCAAGAAGGCCGTCGTCACGCAGGCGGAGGGCGCCACCAAGCGCGCCGCCAAGGACGCCGCCGTCAGCGACGCCGAGGTCGAGGCCGCCGAGCCCACCACGAGCGACGAGGCCGCCGTCGACCAGGCCCAGGCCGAGGTCGAGGCTGCCGACGCCGCCGCGGAGCAGGGCGCCGAGGTGGCGTCCGAGGGCGAGACCACCGAGGTGGCCGACAACGAGACCGCCGACGACACGACCGAGGCCGCCGTGGTCTCGGCCGGTGCCGACGACGCCGAGGAGTCCGCCGACAAGGCCTGAGCCTCCAGCACGTCCGTCGAGGCCGTCTCCCCGTCCGCGGGGAGACGGCCTTGTGGCGTTCCGGGGTCCTCCTGCGCGCGGACGTGGTGAGGCGCACGGGGCGGTCGCGTCCCGGGCCGGCGCGGGGGCAGGGCAGGATGGGACCCGTGCGCATCCGCCTCGACCTCGCCTACGACGGGACCGGCTTCTCCGGCTGGGCCCGCCAGCCCGGCCTGCGCACCGTGGAGGAGACCCTCGCGGGCGCCCTCGCCACCGTGCTGCGCACCGACCCGCCGCAGCTGACGGTCGGCGGCCGCACCGACGCGGGTGTGCACGCCCGCGGCTCGGTCTGCCACCTCGACGTCGACCCCGACCGGTGGGCCGCCGTCCCCGGGAGGTCCGACCGGTCTCCGGAGAAGGCGCTCGTCAGCCGGCTGCGCGGGGTGCTGCCCCCGGACGTCGTCGTCCGACGTGCCACCGTCGTCCCGGACGTCTTCGACGCGCGCTTCTCCGCCCTCCGCCGGCGCTACACCTACCGACTGGCCGACCGTCCCGAGCTGCTCGACCCGTTGCGCCGCTCGGACACGGTCGTCTGGCGCCGGCCCCTCGACGTGACCGCCATGGACGCGGCCGCCTCCTCGCTGGTGGGGCTGCACGACTTCGCGGCCTTCTGCAAGCCGCGCGAGGGCGCGACGACCGTCCGGACCCTGCTGCACTACGGGTGGGAACGCGGCGCCGACGGGGTCCTCGTCGGCACCGTCGAGGCCGACGCCTTCTGCCACAGCATGGTGCGGGCCCTCGTCGGCGTGGTCGTCCCCGTGGGGGAGGGGCGGCGCGAGGTGGGGTGGCCCGCCGAGATCCTCGCGGCGCGTCGACGCGACCCGGCCGTCCAGGTGATGCCGGCCCACGGCCTGGTGCTCGAGGAGATCAGCTATCCCGACGGTGCCGAGGCCCTCCTCGCCCGGGACCGCGAGAGCAGGGCCGTCCGCTCCCTCGAGGGGTGACGGCCGCCCGGTCGATCCCTCCTGCCGGGACAGGACCGAGCCGCTAGGTTGGCACCATGCTCGCCGCCTACGCCGCCGCCATCTCTCCCGAGGACCCGCTGTCCGGCCTGGTCGTGGACCAGCGCCCCGAGCCGGAGGAGCGGAACGGGTGGCGGGTCCTGCCGGTCGTGGCTGCGGGCCTGAACCATCACGACCTGTGGTCCCTCCGGGGGGTGGGCCTGCCGCCCGAGCGCCTCCCGATGATCCTGGGCTGCGACGCCGTGGTACGGCACCCGGAGCTCGGTGAGGTGGTGGTGCTCCCCGTCGTGGCCGGCACCCCCGGCTGGGCGGACGACATCACGCTCGACCCGCGCCGTTCGCTGCTTTCCGAGCTGCACCAGGGGACGCTCGCCGAGCAGCTCGCGGTGCCGGAGGGTCACTGGGTCGTCAAGCCCGAGCACCTCAGCGCCGTCGAGGCGGCCGCGCTCTCCACGGCCTGGCTCACCGCCTACCGGATGCTCTTCCGCAACGCGGGGGTCCGTCCTGGTGACACGGTCCTCGTGCAGGGGGCCGGCGGGGGAGTGGCGACGGCCCTCGTGCAGCTCGGCGCGGCGGCGGGTCTGACCGTCTGGGTGACCAGCCGCAGCGAGGAGAAGCGTCGGCGCGCGCTCGAGCTGGGTGCGCAGCAGGCCTTCGAGACGGGGGCGCGGCTGCCGGCCCGCGTGGACGCGGTGCTGGAGAGTGTCGGTGCCGCGACGTGGTCGCACTCGGTCAACGCGCTGCGCCCCGGAGGGACGATCGTCATCTGTGGGGCGACCTCCGGCGACGCCCCGCCGCGGGCGGAGCTGACCAAGATCTTCTTCAAGCAGCTGCGGGTGGTCGGCTCGACCATGGGCACCCTCGCCGAGCTGCAGCAGCTATGCCGCTTCGTGGAGACCGCCGGGCTGCGGCCCGTCGTGGACTCCACCTTTCCGTTGTCGGCCACCCGCGAGGCCCTGCAGCGTATGGAGTCGGGGGAGCTGGTCGGGAAGATCGGCATCACGGTCGAGGACGACGGGACGACCTGACGCGCCCCGCCTGCCGGATCCCGCCTGGCCAGGTCCTTGACCTGCGGCTTTACCTCGATTTGGTGTTGGGGTGGGGGCGTGGGTAAAGTTCTTCCTCGCGCCCCGCTGCTGCGGGAGTTGCCCCGGCTCAACTCTCTGTTGATGCTTCTCTCCCTTCTCCGGAACACGGATTTGGGGTGGGGGCGGAGGATGAGGTAGGCTGGAGAGGTTGCCCCGGAGGGGAAGCCGCGAGTAGCGGTGGGTCCACGGTGTGCGTCCGATCCTTGAGAACTCAACAGCGTGTCAGATTATTGATGCCATAGTTTGTATTTTGGCCACCATGCTTTGCCGCCCCCGGTGGGGTGTGGTGGTGTTTGTCAGGTACCAATTCTCTTGGATAAGAGTTTAGGTTTTTATCGGAGAGTTTGATCCTGGCTCAGGACGAACGCTGGCGGCGTGCTTAACACATGCAAGTCGAACGATGAAGCCCAGCTTGCTGGGTGGATTAGTGGCGAACGGGTGAGTAACACGTGAGTAACCTGCCCTCCACTCTGGGATAACTCCGGGAAACCGGTGCTAATACTGGATATGACCTTGTTCTGCATGGGACGGGGTGGAAAGATTTATCGGTGGTGGATGGACTCGCGGCCTATCAGCTTGTTGGTGGGGTAATGGCCTACCAAGGCGACGACGGGTAGCCGGCCTGAGAGGGTGACCGGCCACACTGGGACTGAGACACGGCCCAGACTCCTACGGGAGGCAGCAGTGGGGAATATTGCACAATGGGCGAAAGCCTGATGCAGCGACGCCGCGTGCGGGATGACGGCCTTCGGGTTGTAAACCGCTTTCAGCTCTGACGAAGCTTTTGTGACGGTAGGAGCAGAAGAAGCACCGGCTAACTACGTGCCAGCAGCCGCGGTAATACGTAGGGTGCGAGCGTTGTCCGGAATTATTGGGCGTAAAGAGCTTGTAGGCGGCTTGTCGCGTCTGCTGTGAAAACCCGGGGCTTAACCCCGGGCTTGCAGTGGGTACGGGCAGGCTAGAGTGTGGTAGGGGAGACTGGAATTCCTGGTGTAGCGGTGGAATGCGCAGATATCAGGAGGAACACCGATGGCGAAGGCAGGTCTCTGGGCCATTACTGACGCTGAGAAGCGAAAGCGTGGGGAGCGAACAGGATTAGATACCCTGGTAGTCCACGCCGTAAACGTTGGGCGCTAGGTGTGGGTCCCATTCCACGGGGTCCGTGCCGCAGCTAACGCATTAAGCGCCCCGCCTGGGGAGTACGGCCGCAAGGCTAAAACTCAAAGGAATTGACGGGGGCCCGCACAAGCGGCGGAGCATGCGGATTAATTCGATGCAACGCGAAGAACCTTACCAAGGCTTGACATATACCGGAAACCCTCAGAGATGGGGGCCCCGCAAGGTCGGTATACAGGTGGTGCATGGTTGTCGTCAGCTCGTGTCGTGAGATGTTGGGTTAAGTCCCGCAACGAGCGCAACCCTCGTTCTATGTTGCCAGCACGTGATGGTGGGGACTCATAGGAGACTGCCGGGGTCAACTCGGAGGAAGGTGGGGATGACGTCAAATCATCATGCCCCTTACGTCTTGGGCTTCACGCATGCTACAATGGCCGGTACAGAGGGCTGCGAAACCGCGAGGTGGAGCGAATCCCTTAAAGCCGGTCTCAGTTCGGATTGGGGTCTGCAACTCGACCCCATGAAGTCGGAGTCGCTAGTAATCGCAGATCAGCAACGCTGCGGTGAATACGTTCCCGGGCCTTGTACACACCGCCCGTCAAGTCACGAAAGTCGGTAACACCCGAAGCCGGTGGCCCAACCCTTGTGGAGGGAGCCGTCGAAGGTGGGACTGGTGATTGGGACTAAGTCGTAACAAGGTAGCCGTACCGGAAGGTGCGGCTGGATCACCTCCTTTCTAAGGAGCATCACTGACCGAACCCGTGCCGGCGTTGCTGGTGGGGGTTGGTCGTATGTGGCCTGCTTCGTGGACGAGTGTTCCACGGTGGGTTGCTCTGGGTGGAACGTCGATGATCTGTCGCCGCGCGCATGCTGTGCGCCTGGTTCGTGAGTACGGCCCTTTCGGGGGTGGGGAAAGCGTCGGGTGCGTGGGTGGGTGTGGTGCTGACACGTTGTTGGGTCCTGAGGGATCGGGCCCGACCGCTCCGTGATGGGGTGGTGGGGTACGAGTGCCTCTGGTTTCCGGGGCCCCGGGTTCTTCCAGACCCGCGCCTGGCTCGCATGAGCTGGGTGTGCGTGGTGGAAGGAACTGCCTGGGGTGGGCCTGGTCGTATGTTGAGAACTGTACAGTGGACGCGAGCATCTTTGTAGCTTTTAAGTTTTTAAGGGCGCACGGTGGATGCCTTGGCACCAAGAACCGAAGAAGGACGTAGGAATCTGCGATAAGCCTCGGGGAGTCGATAACCAGACATTGATCCGAGGATTTCCGAATGGGGAAACCCGGCAGGCTTCATCGCCTGTCACCCTCACCTGAATATATAGGGTGAGTGGAGGGAACGTGGGGAAGTGAAACATCTCAGTACCCACAGGAAGAGAAAACAACCGTGATTCCGTGAGTAGTGGCGAGCGAAAGCGGAAGAGGCTAAACCAGTTCTGTGTGATACCTGGTAGGGGTTGCAGTTCTGGGGTTGTGGGAATGTGTGTACCAGTGCTACCACGCTGGTGCGGAGTAAGAAATCAGAGTCATAGACGAAGGGTCTGGAAAGGCCTGGCACAGACGGTGACACCCCGGTAGTCGAAATGTCTCTGACTCCGTATCGCATCTCCCAAGTAGTACGGGGCCCGAGAAATCCCGTACGAATCTGGCAGGACCACCTGCTAAGCCTAAATATTCCTTGGTGACCGATAGCGGACAAGTACCGTGAGGGAAAGGTGAAAAGTACCCCGGGAGGGGAGTGAAATAGTTCCTGAAACCGTGTGCCTACAATCCGTCGGAGCCTCCTTGTGGGGTGACGGCGTGCCTTTTGAAGAATGAGCCTGCGAGTTAGTGCTCAGTGGCGAGGTTAACCCGTGTGGGGAAGCCGTAGCGAAAGCGAGTCCGAACAGGGCGCCCATAGTCGCTGGGTCTAGACCCGAAGCGGAGTGATCTACCCATGGCCAGGGTGAAGCGCGGGTAAGACCGCGTGGAGGCCCGAACCCACTTAGGTTGAAAACTGAGGGGATGAGCTGTGGGTAGGGGTGAAAGGCCAATCAAACTCCGTGATAGCTGGTTCTCCCCGAAATGCATTTAGGTGCAGCGTCATGTGTTTCTTGCCGGAGGTAGAGCTACTGGATGGCTGATGGGCCCCACCGGGTTACTGACGTCAGCCAAACTCCGAATGCCGGTAAGTGAGAGCATGGCAGTGAGACTGCGGGGGATAAGCTTCGTAGTCGAGAGGGAAACAGCCCAGATCACCAGCTAAGGTCCCAAAGCGTGTGCTAAGTGGGAAAGGATGTGGAGTTGCTGAGACAACCAGGAGGTTGGCTTAGAAGCAGCCACCCTTTAAAGAGTGCGTAATAGCTCACTGGTCAAGTGATTCCGCGCCGACAATGTAGCGGGGCTCAAGCACACCACCGAAGCTGTGGCAGTGACACAGTGCTCGGCCCACACTTGTGTGGGTCCAGGCGTGTTGCTGGGTAGGGGAGCGTCGTGTCGCGAGTGAAGCATCCGAGTGATCGAGGTGTGGACGCGACACGAGTGAGAATGCAGGCATGAGTAGCGAAAGAGGAGTGAGAAACTCCTCCGCCGAATAACCAAGGGTTCCAGGGTCAAGCTAATCTGCCCTGGGTAAGTCGGGACCTAAGGCGAGGCCGACAGGCGTAGTCGATGGACATCCGGTTGATATTCCGGAACCGGCGAAGAACCGCCCAGTACCGAATCACGTGATGCTAAGCGCCTGAAGCTTCCCGTCGCTGTTCACCTTCGGGTGGATGGCTGGGGAGTGGAACGCGTGACCCGAGCGTGTAGTAGGTAAGCGATGGAAGGACGCAGGAAGGTAGCCTCCGCGTGGCGATGGTAGTCCACGTCCAAGAGCGCAGGACCGGGGAGTGGCAAATCCGCCCCATCAGTGTCCGAGGCTTGATGGTGACCGTGTATGCGGGAAGTAGGGTGATCCTATGCTGCCTAGAAAAGTTCCTAGCGAGGTTCGAGCCGCCCGTACCCCAAACCGACTCAGGTGGTTAGGTAGAGAATACCAAGGCGATCGAGTGAATCGTGGTTAAGGAATTCGGCAAAATGCCCCCGTAACTTCGGGAGAAGGGGGGCCGAAGACGTGAAACCCCTCGCGGGTTAGCGTCGACGGCCGCAGAGACCAGGGAGAAGCGACTGTTTACTAAAAACACAGGTCCGTGCGAAGTCGCAAGACGATGTATACGGACTGACGCCTGCCCGGTGCTGGAACGTTAAGGGGACGGGTTAGCCGTAAGGCGAAGCTCTGAACTTAAGCGCCAGTAAACGGCGGTGGTAACTATAACCATCCTAAGGTAGCGAAATTCCTTGTCGGGTAAGTTCCGACCTGCACGAATGGCGTAACGACTTCTCCACTGTCTCAACCGCGAACTCGGCGAAATTGCACTACGAGTAAAGATGCTCGTTACGCGCAGCAGGACGGAAAGACCCCGGGACCTTTACTATAGCTTGGTATTGGTGTTCGGTACGGCTTGTGTAGGATAGGTGGGAGACTGTGAAGCGGGCACGCCAGTGTTCGTGGAGTCATCGTTGAAATACCACTCTGGTCGTTCTGGATATCTAACCTCGGTCCGTGATCCGGATCAGGGACAGTGCCTGGTGGGTAGTTTAACTGGGGCGGTTGCCTCCCAAAGGGTAACGGAGGCGCCCAAAGGTTCCCTCAGCCTGGTTGGCAATCAGGTGTCGAGTGTAAGTGCACAAGGGAGCTTGACTGTGAGACAGACATGTCGAGCAGAGACGAAAGTCGGGACTAGTGACCCGACGGTGGCTTGTGGAAGCGCCGTCGCTCAACGGATAAAAGGTACCCCGGGGATAACAGGCTGATCCTGCCCAAGAGCTCATATCGACGGCATGGTTTGGCACCTCGATGTCGGCTCGTCGCATCCTGGGGCTGGAGTCGGTCCCAAGGGTTGGGCTGTTCGCCCATTAAAGCGGTACGCGAGCTGGGTTTAGAACGTCGTGAGACAGTTCGGTCCCTATCCGCTGCGCGCGTAGGAAACTTGAGGAGAGCTGTCCCTAGTACGAGAGGACCGGGATGGACGAACCACTGGTGTGTCAGTTGTTCTGCCAAGAGCACCGCTGATTAGCTACGTTCGGACGTGATAACCGCTGAAAGCATCTAAGCGGGAAGCACACTTCAAGATGAGGTTTCCATGCCCCTTAAGGGGTGAGAGGCTCCCAGCTAGACTACTGGGTTGATAGGCCGGATGTGGAAGCACAGTAATGTGTGGAGCTGACCGGTACTAATAAGCCGACAACTTAAAACAACAAAGATGTTACGCGTCCACTGTACGGTCTCTCGAGATACGAACACCCCCCACATCCGTGTGGGCCCGGTAGATGTTCGAACAACTCGATATTGTTACGGCGGTCATAGCGTCAGGGAAACGCCCGGTCACATTCCGAACCCGGAAGCTAAGCCTGACAGCGCCGATGGTACTGCACTGGAGACGGTGTGGGAGAGTAGGACACCGCCGGACCATCATTCCAGGAGCCCCTGGTCAACCCATGGTTGACCAGGGGCTTCCTGCGTTTCCAGCACGCGCCCACTGTGCGGGGGGCGGGATTGCGTTGGTCACAGTGCCGCCGGCGGCCGCGGTCCCAGAGGGGGGCGCCGGGCCCCGGGGTGCGACGATGTCTGTGCCCGCTCCGCGTCGACCCGCGTCGAGCTGGGCCTGCCCTTCCCCCGAGGACGGACGGGTAGGTCGTCCGTCGTGTGGGCGCGGACGTGGGGCCACACGGATGTCACCGCCGCTGGTGGGCACCGCCGCTGTGGGCACCGCCGTGGCCCACTGGGCCGGCGGCGACGCGTCGCCGGGTCCGGCTGAGCGGTCAGGCCAGGTCCTTGACCTGCGGCTTTACCTCGATTTGGTGTTGGGGTGGGGGCGTGGGTAAAGTTCTTCCTCGCGCCCCGCTGCTGCGGGAGTTGCCCCGGCTCAACTCTCTGTTGATGCTTCTCTCCCTTCTCCGGAACACGGATTTGGGGTGGGGGCGGAGGATGAGGTAGGCTGGAGAGGTTGCCCCGGAGGGGAAGCCGCGAGTAGCGGTGGGTCCACGGTGTGCGTCCGATCCTTGAGAACTCAACAGCGTGTCAGATTATTGATGCCATAGTTTGTATTTTGGCCACCATGCTTTGCCGCCCCCGGTGGGGTGTGGTGGTGTTTGTCAGGTACCAATTCTCTTGGATAAGAGTTTAGGTTTTTATCGGAGAGTTTGATCCTGGCTCAGGACGAACGCTGGCGGCGTGCTTAACACATGCAAGTCGAACGATGAAGCCCAGCTTGCTGGGTGGATTAGTGGCGAACGGGTGAGTAACACGTGAGTAACCTGCCCTCCACTCTGGGATAACTCCGGGAAACCGGTGCTAATACTGGATATGACCTTGTTCTGCATGGGACGGGGTGGAAAGATTTATCGGTGGTGGATGGACTCGCGGCCTATCAGCTTGTTGGTGGGGTAATGGCCTACCAAGGCGACGACGGGTAGCCGGCCTGAGAGGGTGACCGGCCACACTGGGACTGAGACACGGCCCAGACTCCTACGGGAGGCAGCAGTGGGGAATATTGCACAATGGGCGAAAGCCTGATGCAGCGACGCCGCGTGCGGGATGACGGCCTTCGGGTTGTAAACCGCTTTCAGCTCTGACGAAGCTTTTGTGACGGTAGGAGCAGAAGAAGCACCGGCTAACTACGTGCCAGCAGCCGCGGTAATACGTAGGGTGCGAGCGTTGTCCGGAATTATTGGGCGTAAAGAGCTTGTAGGCGGCTTGTCGCGTCTGCTGTGAAAACCCGGGGCTTAACCCCGGGCTTGCAGTGGGTACGGGCAGGCTAGAGTGTGGTAGGGGAGACTGGAATTCCTGGTGTAGCGGTGGAATGCGCAGATATCAGGAGGAACACCGATGGCGAAGGCAGGTCTCTGGGCCATTACTGACGCTGAGAAGCGAAAGCGTGGGGAGCGAACAGGATTAGATACCCTGGTAGTCCACGCCGTAAACGTTGGGCGCTAGGTGTGGGTCCCATTCCACGGGGTCCGTGCCGCAGCTAACGCATTAAGCGCCCCGCCTGGGGAGTACGGCCGCAAGGCTAAAACTCAAAGGAATTGACGGGGGCCCGCACAAGCGGCGGAGCATGCGGATTAATTCGATGCAACGCGAAGAACCTTACCAAGGCTTGACATATACCGGAAACCCTCAGAGATGGGGGCCCCGCAAGGTCGGTATACAGGTGGTGCATGGTTGTCGTCAGCTCGTGTCGTGAGATGTTGGGTTAAGTCCCGCAACGAGCGCAACCCTCGTTCTATGTTGCCAGCACGTGATGGTGGGGACTCATAGGAGACTGCCGGGGTCAACTCGGAGGAAGGTGGGGATGACGTCAAATCATCATGCCCCTTACGTCTTGGGCTTCACGCATGCTACAATGGCCGGTACAGAGGGCTGCGAAACCGCGAGGTGGAGCGAATCCCTTAAAGCCGGTCTCAGTTCGGATTGGGGTCTGCAACTCGACCCCATGAAGTCGGAGTCGCTAGTAATCGCAGATCAGCAACGCTGCGGTGAATACGTTCCCGGGCCTTGTACACACCGCCCGTCAAGTCACGAAAGTCGGTAACACCCGAAGCCGGTGGCCCAACCCTTGTGGAGGGAGCCGTCGAAGGTGGGACTGGTGATTGGGACTAAGTCGTAACAAGGTAGCCGTACCGGAAGGTGCGGCTGGATCACCTCCTTTCTAAGGAGCATCACTGACCGAACCCGTGCCGGCGTTGCTGGTGGGGGTTGGTCGTATGTGGCCTGCTTCGTGGACGAGTGTTCCACGGTGGGTTGCTCTGGGTGGAACGTCGATGATCTGTCGCCGCGCGCATGCTGTGCGCCTGGTTCGTGAGTACGGCCCTTTCGGGGGTGGGGAAAGCGTCGGGTGCGTGGGTGGGTGTGGTGCTGACACGTTGTTGGGTCCTGAGGGATCGGGCCCGACCGCTCCGTGATGGGGTGGTGGGGTACGAGTGCCTCTGGTTTCCGGGGCCCCGGGTTCTTCCAGACCCGCGCCTGGCTCGCATGAGCTGGGTGTGCGTGGTGGAAGGAACTGCCTGGGGTGGGCCTGGTCGTATGTTGAGAACTGTACAGTGGACGCGAGCATCTTTGTAGCTTTTAAGTTTTTAAGGGCGCACGGTGGATGCCTTGGCACCAAGAACCGAAGAAGGACGTAGGAATCTGCGATAAGCCTCGGGGAGTCGATAACCAGACATTGATCCGAGGATTTCCGAATGGGGAAACCCGGCAGGCTTCATCGCCTGTCACCCTCACCTGAATATATAGGGTGAGTGGAGGGAACGTGGGGAAGTGAAACATCTCAGTACCCACAGGAAGAGAAAACAACCGTGATTCCGTGAGTAGTGGCGAGCGAAAGCGGAAGAGGCTAAACCAGTTCTGTGTGATACCTGGTAGGGGTTGCAGTTCTGGGGTTGTGGGAATGTGTGTACCAGTGCTACCACGCTGGTGCGGAGTAAGAAATCAGAGTCATAGACGAAGGGTCTGGAAAGGCCTGGCACAGACGGTGACACCCCGGTAGTCGAAATGTCTCTGACTCCGTATCGCATCTCCCAAGTAGTACGGGGCCCGAGAAATCCCGTACGAATCTGGCAGGACCACCTGCTAAGCCTAAATATTCCTTGGTGACCGATAGCGGACAAGTACCGTGAGGGAAAGGTGAAAAGTACCCCGGGAGGGGAGTGAAATAGTTCCTGAAACCGTGTGCCTACAATCCGTCGGAGCCTCCTTGTGGGGTGACGGCGTGCCTTTTGAAGAATGAGCCTGCGAGTTAGTGCTCAGTGGCGAGGTTAACCCGTGTGGGGAAGCCGTAGCGAAAGCGAGTCCGAACAGGGCGCCCATAGTCGCTGGGTCTAGACCCGAAGCGGAGTGATCTACCCATGGCCAGGGTGAAGCGCGGGTAAGACCGCGTGGAGGCCCGAACCCACTTAGGTTGAAAACTGAGGGGATGAGCTGTGGGTAGGGGTGAAAGGCCAATCAAACTCCGTGATAGCTGGTTCTCCCCGAAATGCATTTAGGTGCAGCGTCATGTGTTTCTTGCCGGAGGTAGAGCTACTGGATGGCTGATGGGCCCCACCGGGTTACTGACGTCAGCCAAACTCCGAATGCCGGTAAGTGAGAGCATGGCAGTGAGACTGCGGGGGATAAGCTTCGTAGTCGAGAGGGAAACAGCCCAGATCACCAGCTAAGGTCCCAAAGCGTGTGCTAAGTGGGAAAGGATGTGGAGTTGCTGAGACAACCAGGAGGTTGGCTTAGAAGCAGCCACCCTTTAAAGAGTGCGTAATAGCTCACTGGTCAAGTGATTCCGCGCCGACAATGTAGCGGGGCTCAAGCACACCACCGAAGCTGTGGCAGTGACACAGTGCTCGGCCCACACTTGTGTGGGTCCAGGCGTGTTGCTGGGTAGGGGAGCGTCGTGTCGCGAGTGAAGCATCCGAGTGATCGAGGTGTGGACGCGACACGAGTGAGAATGCAGGCATGAGTAGCGAAAGAGGAGTGAGAAACTCCTCCGCCGAATAACCAAGGGTTCCAGGGTCAAGCTAATCTGCCCTGGGTAAGTCGGGACCTAAGGCGAGGCCGACAGGCGTAGTCGATGGACATCCGGTTGATATTCCGGAACCGGCGAAGAACCGCCCAGTACCGAATCACGTGATGCTAAGCGCCTGAAGCTTCCCGTCGCTGTTCACCTTCGGGTGGATGGCTGGGGAGTGGAACGCGTGACCCGAGCGTGTAGTAGGTAAGCGATGGAAGGACGCAGGAAGGTAGCCTCCGCGTGGCGATGGTAGTCCACGTCCAAGAGCGCAGGACCGGGGAGTGGCAAATCCGCCCCATCAGTGTCCGAGGCTTGATGGTGACCGTGTATGCGGGAAGTAGGGTGATCCTATGCTGCCTAGAAAAGTTCCTAGCGAGGTTCGAGCCGCCCGTACCCCAAACCGACTCAGGTGGTTAGGTAGAGAATACCAAGGCGATCGAGTGAATCGTGGTTAAGGAATTCGGCAAAATGCCCCCGTAACTTCGGGAGAAGGGGGGCCGAAGACGTGAAACCCCTCGCGGGTTAGCGTCGACGGCCGCAGAGACCAGGGAGAAGCGACTGTTTACTAAAAACACAGGTCCGTGCGAAGTCGCAAGACGATGTATACGGACTGACGCCTGCCCGGTGCTGGAACGTTAAGGGGACGGGTTAGCCGTAAGGCGAAGCTCTGAACTTAAGCGCCAGTAAACGGCGGTGGTAACTATAACCATCCTAAGGTAGCGAAATTCCTTGTCGGGTAAGTTCCGACCTGCACGAATGGCGTAACGACTTCTCCACTGTCTCAACCGCGAACTCGGCGAAATTGCACTACGAGTAAAGATGCTCGTTACGCGCAGCAGGACGGAAAGACCCCGGGACCTTTACTATAGCTTGGTATTGGTGTTCGGTACGGCTTGTGTAGGATAGGTGGGAGACTGTGAAGCGGGCACGCCAGTGTTCGTGGAGTCATCGTTGAAATACCACTCTGGTCGTTCTGGATATCTAACCTCGGTCCGTGATCCGGATCAGGGACAGTGCCTGGTGGGTAGTTTAACTGGGGCGGTTGCCTCCCAAAGGGTAACGGAGGCGCCCAAAGGTTCCCTCAGCCTGGTTGGCAATCAGGTGTCGAGTGTAAGTGCACAAGGGAGCTTGACTGTGAGACAGACATGTCGAGCAGAGACGAAAGTCGGGACTAGTGACCCGACGGTGGCTTGTGGAAGCGCCGTCGCTCAACGGATAAAAGGTACCCCGGGGATAACAGGCTGATCCTGCCCAAGAGCTCATATCGACGGCATGGTTTGGCACCTCGATGTCGGCTCGTCGCATCCTGGGGCTGGAGTCGGTCCCAAGGGTTGGGCTGTTCGCCCATTAAAGCGGTACGCGAGCTGGGTTTAGAACGTCGTGAGACAGTTCGGTCCCTATCCGCTGCGCGCGTAGGAAACTTGAGGAGAGCTGTCCCTAGTACGAGAGGACCGGGATGGACGAACCACTGGTGTGTCAGTTGTTCTGCCAAGAGCACCGCTGATTAGCTACGTTCGGACGTGATAACCGCTGAAAGCATCTAAGCGGGAAGCACACTTCAAGATGAGGTTTCCATGCCCCTTAAGGGGTGAGAGGCTCCCAGCTAGACTACTGGGTTGATAGGCCGGATGTGGAAGCACAGTAATGTGTGGAGCTGACCGGTACTAATAAGCCGACAACTTAAAACAACAAAGATGTTACGCGTCCACTGTACGGTCTCTCGAGATACGAACACCCCCCACATCCGTGTGGGCCCGGTAGATGTTCGAACAACTCGATATTGTTACGGCGGTCATAGCGTCAGGGAAACGCCCGGTCACATTCCGAACCCGGAAGCTAAGCCTGACAGCGCCGATGGTACTGCACTGGAGACGGTGTGGGAGAGTAGGACACCGCCGGACCATCATTCCAGGAGCCCCTGGTCAACCCATGGTTGACCAGGGGCTTCCTGCATCCCGGTAGGCCCGTCGCGCCGCCGCCACAAACGTTTGCGAGACTGGCGTTGTGACCCCCAAGATCTTCGAGCCCCTGACCCTGCGCGGCCTCACGGTGGAGGGCCGTGCCTGGGTGGCCCCCATGTGCCAGTACTCCTGCCGGCCGACCGAGCCCGGATTCGTCACCGACTGGCACCTGGCCCACCTCATGAGCTTCGCCACCGGAGGTGCCCCCATGGTGCTCACCGAGGCCACGGCGGTCACCAACGACGGTCGGATCTCGCCCTGGGACGCCGGGCTGTGGGAGGACCAGCACGTCCCTGGCTGGCACCGCATCGTCGAGCTGCTGCACTCGGTGGGCACCCCGGTCGCGGTGCAGCTCTCTCACGCTGGCCGGAAGTCCTCCACCTATCCGCCGTTCGCCGAGGGGCGGGGGAGCGTTCCCGTCGAGGAGGGCGGCTGGGAGACCGTGGGTCCCTCGGCGGTCCCCTTCGGCCGCTACGCGACGCCGCGGGAGCTGAGCGTCGCCGAGATCGAGGGCATCGTGGCCGCCTTCGCCCAGGCGGCCCGCCGGGCCGTCACGTGCGGCTTCGACGCGGTGGAGATCCACGGCGCCCACGGCTACCTGCTCGCGCAGTTCCTCAGCCCCCTCGCCAACCAGCGCACCGACGCCTACGGCGGCTCGGACGAGGGGCGCATGCGTCTGGTCGTCGAGGTCGTGGAGGCCGTGCGCGCCGTCCTGCCCGAGCGCGTGCCGCTGCTCGTCCGACTCTCGGCCACCGACTGGAGCGAGGAGGTGCCCGGTGGTGTCGAGGGAGACCTGGAGCGCACCGTGGCCCTGGCCCGCCGGCTCGAGGAGGCGGGGGCCGACTTCCTCGACATCTCCAGCGGCGGCAACGTGCCGGCTCCCGCCATCCCGGTGGGGCCGGGCTACCAGACCCGCTTCGCCCAGGCGGTCAAGCAGGCCGTGTCCATCCCGGTCGGCACGGTCGGCATGATCACCGAGCCGCGGCAGGCCGAGCACGTGCTCGCGACCGGTCAGGCGGACGTCGTCTCCCTGGCCCGTGCGGCCATGGCCGACCCGCGCTGGTGGCACCGCGCGGCGCGCCACCTGGGGCACGACCTTCCCTGGGTGCCGCAGTACGCACGGGTCGTCGACGCGCAGGTCTACTGAGGCGGGTGCCTCGGGTCAGGGGTGTCGCCGGGTGGTGACCGAGGGCGGGCAGGATAGGTCCCATGAACGCGCAGGTGGACCCGCTCCCGCTCGCCCCGGTCGTCGCCCCCGCCCCGGGGGTGCGGGTGGGGGTGCTCACCTCAGGCGGTGACTCGCCCGGCATGAACGCGGCCGTGCGCGCTGTGGTGCGGACCACCATCGCCGCCGGCGGAGAGGCGTATGCCGTGCACGAGGGCTGGGCTGGCGCCGTCGCCGGGGCGGGCCTGCTGCGGCCCCTGGACTGGGACGACGTCTCGGGCGTGCTCCACCGCGGCGGCACCGTCCTGGGGACGGCCCGCTGCCCGGAGTTCCAGACGCGGGACGGCCTGCGTGCGGCCGCCCGCCACCTGGTCGGCGCGGGCATCGACCGCCTCGTCGTCGTCGGAGGCGACGGGTCGCTGCGCGGTGCCGAGGAGCTGCGGCAGGAGTGGCCCGGTCTGCTCCAGGAGCTGGTCGCGGCCGGCGAGCTGAGCGCCCCGACGGCGGCGGCCCACCCGCGCCTGCTCGTGGCCGGGCTCGTGGGGTCGATCGACAACGACATGGCGGGCACCGAGATGACCATCGGTGCCGACACGGCGCTGCACCGCATCTGCGACGCGCTCGACGCCCTGCGGTCCACCGCTGCCAGCCACCAGCGGACCTTCGTCGTCGAGGTGATGGGCCGTCACTGCGGCTATCTCGCCCTCATGGCCGCCGTGGCCGGCGGAGCGGATGCCGTGCTGGTGCCGGAGGTGCCGCCGGCCGAGGGCTGGCAGGACCTGCTGGTGCGCCGTCTCACCGCCTCGCGCGCGGCCGGGCTGCGTGACCTCATCGTCATCGTGGCCGAGGGGGCCGTCGACCGCCAGGGCCGACGGATCACCAGCGCCGAGGTCGGGGCACTGCTCACCGAGCGCCTCGGCGGGGAGGGATCGCGGGTCACCATCCTGGGTCACGTCCAGCGCGGCGGGCGGCCCTCCGCCTACGACCGGTGGATGCCGACCCTCCTGGGCCACGCGGCCGCCTGCGAGGTGCTGCGCGACGAGGATCGTCCCTCCGTCGTGGTCGGCGTCCGGGGCAACCGTGTCGCCGTGACCCCGCTGCCCGAGGCGGTGGCGGACGTCAACGCCGTCCGCGACGCCACGCGCCGGGGCGACTTCGCGGTCGCCCGCGTCGCACGGGGCCGTTCGTTCGGCAGTCTCAGCACGGCCGTCGACGAGCTCTGCGCACCCCCGGAGTCGCAGGGCACGCTCGGCGACGGCGAGACGTCCTCGGGGTCCGCGGTCGTGGGCGGGCCGACGGCAGCCGCGCCCGACCGTCGCCCTCGCCGGATCGCCGTCCTGCACGCGGGAGGCCCGGCCCCCGGCATGAACGCCGCGGTCCGGGCGCTGGTGCGCACGGCCGCCGTGGCCGGCGACACCGTCCTCGGCGTCTCCGGTGCCGTGCCGGGCCTGGTCGAGGGCCGGCTCCGGCCCCTCGGCTGGGCGGAGGTCGACGACTGGGTCGAGGCGCCCGGTGCCGAGCTGGGCAGCCGGCGCGACGTGCTCGAGGAGGTGCAGGCCGCACGCGTGGCCGACGTCCTCCGCGAGCACCGTGTGGACGCGGTCGTCCTCGTCGGCGGGATGGAGGCCTACCGCACCGGGGCCGTCCTGCAGGCGGCCGCGGGTCGTCACCCCGCCCTGGAGATCCCGGTCGTGTGCGTCCCGGCGGCGATCGACAACCACCTGCCCGGGGCCGACCTCTCGATCGGTGCCGACACGGCGCTCAACGTCGTCGTCGAGGCGCTCGACCGGCTGCGCGTCTCGGGCTCGGCCACCCGCCGCTGCTTCGTCGTCGAGACCCTGGGCGGACCCAGCGGCTACCTGCCGATGATGGCGGGGATGGCAGCGGGAGCTGAGCGCGCCTACCTGCCCGAGGACCCGGTCACCGTGCACCGGCTGGCCGAGGACGCCGCAGCCATGACGCGGGCGTTCGCCGACGGTCGTCGGCAGTGGCTGGTCGTGCGCGGCGAGCACGCCTCGGCCGACTACACCACCGAGGTCATCACGCGGATCTTCGAGGCGGAGGGCGGGGACCTCTTCGACGTCCGCGCGACGGTGCTGGGGCACGTGCAGCAGGGCGGGACGCCCACGCCCTTCGACAGGCTGCTCGCGACCCGGCTGGCCCGGGCCGCGCTCGCCGAGGTCGACCGCCAGCTCGGCGAGGGGGCGGTGTCGTCCTGCGCCGTCGGCGAGGTCGCGGGCTCGCTCCGGCTGACCCCGCTGGCGCGGCTCGAGGCAGAGCTGGCACCCGGGGCCGACCGGCCGCGCGAGCAGTGGTGGCGCCAGCTCGAGAAGGTGGCCGCGCGGGTGGCGACGCCCTAGTGCGTCCTCAGGACGTCTGGCCGCGTCGCTCCACCGGGAGCGCGCAGGTGTAGACGACGACCCGCTTCGCCTGCGGGTTGCCCTGCCCCACGCGCCGGTAGCGCTCCAGCACCTCGAGCAGCTCGGCCCGCATCGCGGTCGCCTGCTCGGCCGTCACCTGCACCGTGTGGTCCTCCAGGCCGCAGACCTGCTGCCAGGTCGCCTCCCACTCCCCGCGCGTGGCCAGCCAGGCCTGGGCCCGGTCGCCGAAGTGCGCCAGGTAGTCCTGGGCCAGCCAGTCGACCGCCTGCGCGTCGTCCTCGTCGAGGGGCTCGTCGCCCGCCCAGCCGAGCGCGACGGCCGCCTCGGGGACCGGGGCGGCGCGCCATACCCTCCGGCGGCCCGTGCCGCTCCCGGCGTCCTCGACCAGCCCCACCTCGGCCAGCCGGCGCAGGTGGTAGGACGTGGCGCCGGTGTGGGTGCCGAGCGCGCGCGCGAGGTCGCTCGCCGTGGCCTGGCCGTGCACCCGCAGCTCGGCGAGCAGCCGGCTGCGGAGGGGGTGCGCGAGGGCCCGCAACGCGCCGCGCTCGACCGCCCCACCGGTCTCCGGGAGGTCGGGTCCGCTCATGCCGCCACCCTAGCGAGGGGACCACGTGTGCACAATATCTGTGCACACTTCGGCTGCGCAGCGTCTATGCGAACCCTTGTATGCCGTCTGACCTGCGGTTTCGCCGGTTTGGGCGCGTCGCCTGGTCCCGTTAGACTTGAACAGTTGACCACCCATCCGACTACGAAGGTTTGCACCGTGCGTACCTACACCCCCAAGGCCGGCGACATCACGCGCGCCTGGCACGTCATCGACGCCACGGACGTCGTCCTGGGGCGCCTCGCGTCCCAGACCGCGATCCTGCTCCGCGGCAAGCACAAGACCATCTTCGCCCCGCACGTCGACACCGGTGACTTCGTCATCATCATCAACGCCGACAAGGTCGCGCTGACCGGTGCCAAGCTGGAGCAGAAGAAGGCCTACCGCCACTCGGGCTACCCGGGTGGTCTGAAGGCCGAGACCTACCAGCAGATGCTGGAGAAGCACCCGACCCGCGCCGTGGAGAAGGCTGTCCGCGGCATGCTCCCGAAGAACTCCCTGGGTCGGCAGATGCTGACGAAGCTGAAGGTCTACGCGGGTGACACCCACCCGCACGCGGCCCAGAAGCCGGTCCCGTTCGAGATCTCCCAGGTCGCGCAGTAAGGAACTGACGATAGATGACTGACAACGACTTCGCGGTCGAGGGCGAGTTCGACGAGAACGCCCTCTCCGAGTACACGACCGAGTCGGCCGCCTCCTCCGAGGCCGCCGCCCGCCCCTCCGCCTCCGCCCCTGGCGCCGCCACCGGTCGTCGCAAGCAGGCGATCGCCCGCGTGCGCATCGTGCCCGGCTCCGGCGAGTGGAAGATCAACGGCCGCACCCTCGAGGAGTACTTCCCGAACAAGGTGCACCAGCAGATCGTCAACGAGCCGCTGGCGGCCCTCGACCTCGTCGGCGCCTACGACGTGCTCGTGCGCGTCCACGGCGGCGGCCCCTCCGGCCAGGCCGGTGCGGTCCGCCTCGGCGTGGCCCGTTCGCTCAACGGGGTCGACCCGGAGCTGAACCGCCCGGTCCTCAAGAAGGCCGGTCTGCTCACCCGTGACGCCCGCGTCCCGGAGCGCAAGAAGGCCGGTCTCAAGAAGGCCCGCAAGGCGCCGCAGTACAGCAAGCGCTGATCGTCGCCGTCCACGGACGGCCACGGCACGAAGCGAGGGCCGGAGGGAGCGGATGCTCCCTCCGGCCCTCGCCGTCGTGCTGACGTGTCAGCGGAAGGACACGTCGTCGATGAGGAAGGACGTCGCGAGCGAGCCGTCCTCGGCGCCGACGAACCGCAGGGTGACGGTCTGCCCGGCGAACTGCGACAGGCTCACGCTGCGCTGCACGTATCCGCTGGAGGCGTGCAGGTTGGACCAGGTGCCGAGCACCGTGGTGGTGCCGTTGCGCACGACCTGGACCTGCATCTTGTCGTAGGCCGTGGTGCGGGTCGTCTCGGCCGTCACCACGCGCAGGTAGAAGTCCAGGGTGTTCCCCGACGAGGGGACGGTCACCTGCTGGGTGATGGCCTCGGTGCGGGTGGAGCCGTAGCCGACCAGCCACGCCTTGTTGGTGCCGGTCCGGGCGGCGTAGCCGCTCGAGCCGATGGTGCCGGTGTCACCGCTCCAGCCGGTGGCGCCGCTCTCGAAGCCGCCGTTGGTGATGCCCGAGGAGGGCGGCGGCGGGTCCGTCGGCGTGGAGCCGCCGCCACCGGTCAGCGCCGGGGTGTAGAGCAGCCGGTTGGGGGAGCCGCTGCCGGGGCTGGTGACCACGCCGGTCGTCGCCGCCGCGTTCACGGCCGAGGACACCTGCGAGGGCGACGCCGTGGGGTTGTCCTGGAGGTAGAGCGCCACGGCGCCGGCGACGTGCGGCGACGCCATCGAGGTGCCGCTGATGGTGTTGGTCGCGGTGTTGGACGTGTGCCACGCCGAGAGGATGTTCGAGCCGGGCGCGAAGAGGTCCACGCAGGTGCCGTAGTTGGAGAAGCTCGAGCGGGCGTCGGTGTTGGTCGTCGAGCCCACCGTGATGGCCGCGGCGGCGCGGGCGGGGGAGACGTTGCAGGCGTTCTGGTTCTCGTTGCCCGCCGCGACGACCACCGAGACGCCCCTGGCGACCAGGCGGTCGACGGCCGCGTCCAGCGTCGTGGACGCGCCGCCACCCAGGCTCATGTTGACCACGGCCGGCTTGGGCGCGTTGTTGGCGACCCAGTCCATGCCGGCGATGATCCCGGACGTGGAGCCGCTGCCCTGGCAGTTGAGGACACGCACCGGCACGATCGTGACGCCCTTGGCGACGCCGTAGGTCGAGCCGCCGACGGTGCCGGCGACGTGGGTGCCGTGACCGTTGCAGTCGTCGGTGCCCCGGCCGTCGCTGATGGCTGTGTAGCCGGAGGCCGTGCGGCCGCTGAACTGGCCGTGGGTGGTGCGGACACCGGTGTCGACGATGTAGGCACGGACCCCCTGGCCGGTGGCGTCGTAGGTGTAGGTGCCGTCGAGCGGCAGCGAGCGCTGGTCGATGCGGTCGAGGCCCCACGGCGCGTTGGACTGCGTGGCGTCGATCGTGATGACGGCGTCCTCCTCGACGTGCGCCACGGCCGGGTCGGCACGCAGCTGCTCGAGCTGGGCCGGGGTGAGGCGGGCGGAGTAGCCGCCCAGGGCCGGGTAGGCGTGGTCGACCTTGACGCCCTGGGAGCGGGCCCTGGAGACCTGGCGCTCGGTCGCGGCCCGTACGGCCTCGGCGGCCCGTGCGGACGCGTTGGCGGAGGGGCCGGTCTTGGCCTCCGCCGGCGTCTCGAGGACGACGATGTAGGACCCTTCGACGGCCTGCTCGGCCTCGATGAGGGGCGCCTTCGCGTCGGCCCGGTCAGGGGCCGCGACGGCGGGGCCGGTCAGGCCGGCTGCGAGCACCAGGCCGGTAAGCGCGGCCAGGGTCCTTCGACGGGTGGAGTGCATCCGTTGCTCCTTCTCAGGTGGCAGAGGCACCGCATCGGCGCGGCACCTGCGCCCAGCCTGGGGGGCAGGCCGGCCCGGCGGGAGAGGTGCTGTGGAACCTGTACCCATTCCTGACCAGATGCTTACCGATGCTTGGGTCGCTCTTGACGGTCAGGCGCCCTCGGGCCCGTCGGTACGTCATACTCGTGTGCGGCCCGACGGGTCCCGGGCCACCCGACCATGTGAAAGACGAGGCACCAGATGGCACGACTGTTCGGCACCGACGGGGTGCGGGGACTGGCCAACAAGGACATCACCGCCGAGCTCGCCCTCGACCTCTCGGTCGCGGTGGCGCACGAGCTGGGCGGCCACGGGGCGTTCGGCGGCCACCGCTCCACGGCGGTCGTCGGCCGTGACCCCCGGGCCTCGGGGGAGTTCCTCTCCTCCGCCGTCATGGCCGGCTTCGCCTCGGCGGGCGTCGACGTCCTGGACGCCGGCGTCCTGCCGACACCCGCCATCGCCTACCTGACCCAGCGGATGAACGCCGAGATGGGCGCCATGCTCTCGGCCTCGCACAACGCGATGCCCGACAACGGCCTGAAGTTCTTCGCCAAGGGCGGGCACAAGCTGCCCGACGACATCGAGGACCGGATCACCGAGCGCCTCGGCACCGCGTGGGAGCGGCCCACGGGCGCCGGCGTCGGCCGCATCCGACCGTTCGCGCGGGGTGCGGAGTTCTACATCGAGCACCTGCTGGGCGCGGTCCCCGGCCGCCTGGACGGCCTGCGGGTCGTCATCGACGCGGCTCACGGCGCGGCCTCGGTCGTCGGCCCGGAGGTCTTCCGCCGCGCGGGGGCCACCGTCGACGTCATCGGCGGCGAGCCCGACGGGCTCAACATCAACGACGGCTACGGCTCCACCCACGTCGAGCACCTGCAGGAGGCCGTCCGCCTCCGTGGCGCCGACATGGGCGTCGCCTTCGACGGGGACGCGGACCGCTGCCTCGCCGTCGACGCGAGCGGCGAGCAGGTCGACGGCGACCAGATCATGGCGATCCTGGCGCTGTCGCTGAAGGAGCAGGGCCAGCTGGCGCAGGACACCCTCGTCGCGACCGTCATGAGCAACCTCGGTCTGCTGCGCGCGATGGAGCAGCACGGCGTCCACGTCGTGCAGACCTCCGTGGGCGACCGCTACGTGCTCGAGGAGATGCGGGCGCACGGCTACTCCCTCGGCGGGGAGCAGTCCGGTCACGTGATCATGCTCGACCACGGCACCACCGGTGACGGGGTCCTGACCGCCCTCGCCCTCGCGCGTCGCGTCGTGTCCTCCGGTACGCCGCTGGGCGAGCTCGCCGCCGTGATGACCCGCATGCCCCAGGTGCTCGTCAACGTCAAGGGCGTGGACAAGAACCGCGTCGAGTCCGACGAGGCCCTCCAGGCCGAGGTCGCCGCCGTCGAGGCCGAGCTCGGCGACACCGGTCGCGTGCTGCTCCGCAAGTCCGGCACCGAGCCGGTCGTGCGCGTCATGGTCGAGGCCGACACCGAGAACCGCGCCCAGGAGTATGCCGACCGCCTCTCCGCGGTCGTGCGCGAGCGGCTCTCGCTCTCGGCCTGACGCTGCCCGCCCGGCGACCGGCCTCGCTAGGAGACCGGCTGGTCGTCGGCGGCGGGCTCGGGCAGCTGCGCCTCGGACAGCTGCTCGGCGATCTGCGCCACGAGCTCCTCGATCTCCTCGACACCGTTCACCGGGCCGCCGGCCAGCAGGCCGTCGGCCCCCAGCACGACGGCGGCGGGGCTGGCCCCGGCGCGGAAGGCGTCGTAGACGTGCGAGCCCGGGTCCCACCACACGCCGGGCACGTCCGCCAGCGCCTCCTCGACCCAGGGGCGGCGGGTGTGCACCAGCTGCACCCCGAGCTGGGGCAGGGTCTCGCGCCAGCGCGGGAGCCGCTCGATCACCTCGAAGGTGGGGCCGCACCAGCAGTTGACGAGCAGGAGCAGCTGCGCGCGCTCGCGGGCCAGCAGGGCGACGTCGACGACCTCGAGGTCGGCGGAGAGCAGGACGCCCTGGGGAATGGGGCTGCGGACGTAGTCGAGCTCCGGGTCGGGGGGCGGGGTGGCGCTCGCGGCCTCCTCGGCCCGCCGCCGTCGTCGGGGCCGGGGCGGCAGGGTCGTTCCGGCCGGGCCGCCCCCGAGGACGAGCACGGCGACGGCCGCCAGGGCGGCGGCGAGCGCCAGCCAGAGCCACTCGCCGGCGCCGTAGCCGGCCACGAGCCGGCCGGCCGCGGAGCCGCCGACCGCGATCCACGCGGTCAGGAGCGCCAGCACCTCCAGCAGGATGTTGCGCCACAGGGTCTTCGCCGAGATCCGGTGGTCGCCCACCCTCCCGAAGCAGCCGCAGGTGGGCCGCGGGTCCCAGGTCAGGGCTCGGGCGATGACCACGAGGAAGGTGGTGAAGAGACCCAGGGCGAGCGCCGCGCCCACGGCATACGTCCACCGCCAGGGGGTGACCAGCAGCGCGGCCGTGACGAGCTCGACCACGGGCAGGCTCCGCGCGACGATCCCGCGCTGGAGCAGGCGAGGCAGGCGCAGCAGCCGGATCATGCTGGCCGTGGCGTCGGTGTCGCGCAGCTTGGCGAGACCGCTGAGGACGAGGACGGCGGCCAGCGTCAGCGGCGCCAGCGACAGGGCCGGGAGCATGTGCTCAGGGTACGGAACCCGTCAAGGCGCTCAGACGAGCTGGGTGAGCAGGCCCGTGTCGACGTCGTAGAGGAAGCCGCCGACCTCGGCGCGCCCCTGGATGAGCGGGTGGCTGGCCACGCGCCGGACGTCCTCGACGAGGGCGGCGTGCTGGTCGGGCACCACGTGGAAGTGCTGCCACCAGGCGTCCTGGCCGGAGAGCTCGGTGATCTTGTCGCGCAGCTCGTTCTCGCTGTAGACCGTCATCGCGCAGCGGGTATGGGGCACGACCAGGACACGCTCGACGTTGAGCAGGTGCACCGCGAGCACCAGGGCCTCCAGCGCGGCCTCGGTGATGCGGCCACCAGGATTCCGGAAAATCTTGGCGTCACCGTGCGTCAGGCCCACCATCTGCAGCGGCTCGATGCGCGAGTCCATGCAGGTGACGATGGCCACGCCCGCCCGGGCGATGCCGTCGAAGCCGGTGAGGTCGTGGGTCTCGGCGTAGCGGCCGTTGGCCTCCAGCAGGTCGGCGAAGGCGTCGGGACGGGACTGCGGGGCGGCCATGGCCCAAGCCTAGTCCCGCAGGTCCGCCCGGGTCGGCGCGGCCGCCCCGGGACGGGCGACCGTCCAGGCGGCGCAGGCCACGGCCCGCCGGACGGCAGGCGCGACGTCCTCGAGGTCGGCGCTGCGGAGCCGGGCCCGGGCCTCGGGCGAGCCGAGGAGGTCGGCGTCGAGCAGGCCGCTGAGCAGGCCGGCCATGAACGAGTCGCCGGCGCCCACCGTGTCGGTCACGGTCACCGTCGGGGCCGCGACCTCGACGGTCACGCCGCGGCGGGGCAGGTGGACCAGTGCCCCCTCGCCACCTCGGGTGAGGACGACCAGCTCCGGGCTCAACCGGCCCCAGAGCTCGAGCACCTCCGCCGCGTCGACGTCGGTGCCGTAGAGCCAGGCGACGTCCTCGTCCGAGGCCTTGACGACGTCGCTGCGCCCGATGCACTCCTCGATGCGGGAACGGACCGCGTGCGGGTCGCCCATGGCGGTGGGTCGGCAGTTGGGGTCGTAGGAGACCGTGGCGGTCTCCCTCGCCCGTGACATGACCGTGAGCACGGCGGAGGCACCGGGCTCGAGCGTGGCGGCGATCGATCCGGTGTGCACGTGGGCGGCGGTGGACGTGTCCTGCGGGCCGACCTCCCACAGCAGGTCGAACTCGTAGCGGGCCGCGCCCGTCGCGTCCAGGCGCGCGGTCGCCGTCGAGGTGCGCGGTGCGTCGGTGGAGCCGGGGGTGAGGACGACGTCGGCGTCGAGCAGGTGCTCCTGCACCTGGCGGCCGGGGACGTCCTGCCCGATCCACGTCGTCAGCCGGCTGTCGTGGTCGAGCGCGGCCAGCCCGACCGCGACGTTGGCCGGCGAGCCGCCGACGCTGCTGCGGTGCTCGCCCCCGTCGGCCGGGACGACGACGTCGACGAGCGCCTCGCCCACGGTCAGCACCGCCCGCTGCCGCGAGACGGGCTGCCCGGTGGGAGCCATGTCGTCGACCTCCCGGCTCAGAGCTGGTGCTCGGGGGAGAGGGAGTCGGCGATCCGGGCCACCTTGTCGAGGCGGTGGTGGGAGATGATCTCCCGGATCGTGCCGGACTTGGAGCGCATGACGAGGGAGTTGGTCACGGCCGAGCCGGAGCCGTAGCGCACGCCCTTGAGCAGCTCGCCCGTGGTGATCCCGGTCGCGACGAAGAAGCAGTTGTCGCCCTGGACGAGGTCGTCGGTCGAGAGCACGCGGTCGAGGTCGTGGCCGGCGTCGATCGCCTTCTGGCGCTCCTCGTCGTCCTTGGGCCACAGCTTGCCCTGGATGACACCGCCCATGGCCTTCATGGCGCAGGCGGTGATGATGCCCTCGGGGGTGCCCCCGATGCCGATGAGCATGTCGACGGAGGAGTCCTCGCGCGCCGCCGCGATCGCGCCGGCGACGTCGCCGTCGGTGATGAACCGCAGCCGGGCGCCCGCCTCGCGCACCTCGCGGGTGTACTGCTCGTGCCGGGGACGGTCGAGCATGATGACCGTGAGGTCCTCGATGTAGCGCTTCTTCGCCTTGGCGATCCGGCGCAGGTTCTCGCGGATGGGCAGCCGGATGTCGACGCGGTCGGCCACGTCGGCGCCGACGACGAGCTTGTCCATGTAGAAGACCGCCGACGGGTCGTACATGGTGCCGCGCTCGGAGACGGCCATGACCGCGATGGAGTTGTCCATGCCCTTGGCCGTCGGCGTCGTGCCGTCGATCGGGTCGACCGCGACGTCCACCCGGGGGCCGGTGCCGTCGCCGACCCGCTCGCCGTTGAAGAGCATCGGCGCCTCGTCCTTCTCGCCCTCGCCGATGACGACGACGCCGTCCATGGCGACGGAGGAGATGACCTTGCGCATCGCCTCGACGGCGGCGTTGTCGGCGAGGTTCTTGTCACCGCGGCCCACCCAACGGCCGGCCGCGAGGGCCGCTGCCTCGGTGACCCGCACGAGCTCCAGCGCCAGGTTGCGGTCGGGGAGGACCTGCTCGGTGCTGGGGCGGGGGGAGGTGGGGGCCGTGGTCATGCGGACTCCTTCGTCGGGCGGCGTGGTGCCGTTCCACCCTAGCCGCCCGGCGGTCCGGCCGGGGTCGCCGGGATGCGACCATGGAGGGGTGAGCGAGACCACCCCTGCGCAGACCGACGAGGCACCGGCGACGACCGCGGCGCCCGGACCGGGCGAGTCCCCGGAGGTCCGCAGGCAGCGCCGGATGGCCTCCTGGACGGTGCGCAACATGGTCTACTCCATGCTCCTCGTCACGCTCATCGTGCTGGCGTGGTGGTCCATGACCTCCAGCCCGTCCACCCAGCAGCAGCGCGCCCCGGAGCTCGAGCAGACCACGAACTACGTGGTCGAGCAGGCGCAGTGGCCGGTCTGGGTGCCGGACCCCGGCGAGGGCTGGACGCCCACCGTGCTCTGGTACGACGCCCGGGTGGCCGACGTGCCGACCTGGCACATCTCCTACGTCTCTCCGAAGGGCGAGTACGTCGCCCTGCACCAGGCCGCCGACGTGACCCCGGAGTGGTTCGAGGAGGCGCTGCCCGACGCCAGCGCCACCGACGCGCAGGTGCGGCTGCCCGGACCCGTGGGCGAGCAGACCTGGCAGGTGTGGTCCGGCCCGTCCCGCGGCAACGCCGAGACGGCCTACGTCCTCGGCCCGGACGTGACCGGCGGCTCGACGGTCGCCGTGCACGGCACGGCCGGCCAGGAGGAGTTCGAGGTCTTCCTCGCCTCGGTCGAGGCCGGGGACTAGGCGCGAACCCCGGGCGGGAGGCGCGACGCCGATCGGGGCGACCGGCAGGTCGACGTGGCAGGTCGGCGTCCGGGGTCAGCCCTCGACGTCCGCCTCGCCCTCGGGCTGCGGCGCCGTCGGGGCGGCCTGCTCGGAGGCGCGGTCGAGGCTGGCCTGGGCGGCGTCCAGCTTGGCCTGGCAGTGCGCGGCGAGCTGCTCGCCGCGCTCCCACAGCACCATGGCCTCCTCGAGGGGCACCTGTCCGCCCTCGATCCGGGACACGAGAGCGACCAGCTCGTCGCGGGCCTCCTCGTAGCTGAGCTCCGTCACGGGGGCGAGGTCGGGGGTGTCGCTCATCCGGCCAGCCTAGCCTCCCCGGGGCCGTCCGCCCTGCCGTCGCCGGGACCTGTGCCTACGGTGGAGGTGCCCTCGACGAAGGAGGCCCGCCATGGGTGAGCAGCCCGTCCCTCCCGGGACGCCGTCCGACCCGAGCACGCCCGTCGACCCGACCGGGCCCGGCCCGACGCCCGCGCCCGACCCCGCCCCGCACGAGCCGGGCGTCCCCGGCGAACCGGGGCCCGGCCCCGCCCAGCCCTCCCGCCCCAGCGACCCGGGGACGCAGCCGGACCCGCTGCCGGCGCCCGGACCGGAGCAGCCCGAGCCCTCCCCCTCGCCGCCGGACGAGCCCGGCACCCCGGGGCTTCCCGGCTCCCCGCCGGACCTTCCCGGCGGTCCGACCTCCTAGGTCGTCGGCAGCGCGGCGTCGGCGGGATCGGCGACCGGCCGGACCGCGAAGTCCCCGTGGGCGACGGTGACGCGCAGCAGCTCGCCGGCCTCGACCTCCGCCCGGTCGCGGACGATGGTGCCGTCGCGGTGCCGCACCACGGCATACCCCCGCTCCAGGGTGCGCTGCGGCGAGACGGCCCGCAGGTGCGCCAGCAGCGACCCGGTGCGGTCGTGCTCGCGGGCCAGGCGGTCCTCGACCCGCCGCAGCGCGCGACTCCTCAGCGCGTCGATGTCGGCGCGGTGCTGGGCCACGATGGCGTGCCGGTCGGCCATGACCGGGCGGCTCATCAACCCCCGGATGCGTTCGCGCTCGGTGGTGACCCGTCGCTGCAGCGCCTGCCGGCCGCGACGGCGCACGGTGGCGAGCCCGCGCAGCTCGTCGGCGACGTCGGGCACGATCGCGGCCGCGGCGTGGGTGGGGGTGGAGGCCCGCAGGTCGGCGACGTGGTCGAGCAGCGGGGTGTCGGTCTCGTGACCGATGGCCGAGACCACGGGGGTGCGCGCGGCGGCGACGGCTCGCAGCAGGCCCTCGTTGCTGAACGGGAGCAGGTCCTCGAAGGAGCCCCCGCCGCGGGCGATGACGATCACCTCCACCTCGGGCAGCTCGTCGAGCTCGCGCAGCGCCGCGGTCACCCCGGGGACCGTGCCGGTGCCCTGCACCGCGACCTGACGGATCTCGAAGCGGGCGGCCGGCCAGCGCCGGCGAACCCCGGCGAGGACGTCGCGCTCCGCCGCGGTGCCGCGGCCGACGACGAGGCCGATGGTGTGGGGGAGGAAGGGCAGGGGGCGCTTGCGGGAAGCGTCGAAGAGACCCTCCGAGCGCAGCAGCTGCTTGAGGTGCTCCAGCCGCGCCAGCAGCTCGCCGACCCCGACGTGGCGCATCTGGCGCGCCTCGAGCTGGAGGGTGCCGCGCTTGGTCCAGAAGGTCGGCTTGGCGTGCACGACCACGCGTGCGCCCTGCTGCGGCGGGGAGGGCATGGCGTCGAGGGCGCCCACGGGGATCGCCACCGACAGCGACATGTCGACGTCGGTGTCGCGCAGCGTGAGGAAGGCCGTCGACATGCCGGGCCGCCGGTTGAGCTGGACGATCTGCCCCTCGACCCACAGCGGGGACATCTTGTCGACGTAGTCGCTGATCTTCATGGACAGCGTGCGCACGGGCCACGGGGTCGCCGCGGTGGTGTCGCGGGCGGTGGGTGGCAGGGAGGCGCTCGTCACGGGCCCTAGCCTAAGGAGCATGCCCGACCGCAGCGCGCGACCGCGCCTCGTCCTCGTCCACGGGACGCGGATCGACGCGCGGCAGTGGGAGCCCTACCGGGCGCTGCTGCCCCAGGCCGAGATCGTGGCGCCCGACCTGCCGGGGCACGGGAGCAGGGTCGGGGAGGAGTTCACGCTGGAGGCGGCCGTGGCCACGATCGCGGCCGCGGTGGAAGGGGCCGCCCCCGGTCAGCGGGTGGTGCTCGCGGGTCACAGCCTGGGCGGCTACATGGCCATGGTCCACGCCGCGCAGCACTCCGACCGGCTGGCCGCGCTGGTCCTCGTGGGGGCGACGGCGGACCCGTCCGGCCCGCTCACGGCGGTCTACCGCGGCTTCGCCGCCCTCGTCGGCCGGTCCGACCCCGAGCGGCTCGCGCGGCGCACCAACCGGATGGTGCGCTGGCTGGGTGCGGGGGACCAGGTCGCCGAGGTGCTGCCCGGCGGAGAGGCCTATGCCGCGCTGCCCGCGGCGTGGCAGGCGGTGATGGACGCCTGCGGTCCCGACCTGCTGCGCGACGTCACCTGCCCGGTGGTCCTGGTCAACGGCCAGTACGACCAGATGCGGCTGCACGTGCGCCAGTTCGCCGCGGCGGCGCCGCGGGCGACGGTCGTGACGGTGCCGCGGGCGACCCACCTGCTGCCGCTGACCCACCCCGAGGAGCTGGCACGGATCCTGGCCGGGGTGCTCGTGCCCAGGGGGGATCCAGGGCCGTTGCCTACCATGGGGGCGTGACCACCACGACTCCCTCGTCCCAGCCGACCGACGTCTCCGTGCCCGCGCCGGGCGAGCCCGGGGCCAGGCGGGTCCTCCTGGCGGCGCCGCGCGGCTACTGCGCCGGTGTGGACCGCGCGGTCGTGACGGTCGAGAAGGCCCTGGAGCTGTACGGCCCGCCCGTCTACGTCCGCAAGGAGATCGTGCACAACAAGCACGTCGTGAAGACCCTGGAGCGGCGCGGCGCGATCTTCGTGGACGAGACCTCCGAGGTGCCCAAGGGCGCCCGGGTGATCTTCTCCGCCCACGGCGTCAGCCCGGCGGTCCACGCCGAGGCCCGGGTCCGCAGCCTGCAGACCATCGACGCCACCTGCCCGCTGGTCACCAAGGTGCACCGCGAGGCCGTGCGCTTCGCGGACGAGGACTACGACATCCTCCTCGTCGGCCACGAGGGCCACGAGGAGGTCGAGGGCACCGCCGGTGAGGCGC
This sequence comes from Ornithinimicrobium humiphilum, assembly GCF_006716885.1. Classification (NCBI taxonomy): domain Bacteria; kingdom Bacillati; phylum Actinomycetota; class Actinomycetes; order Micrococcales; family Ornithinimicrobiaceae; genus Ornithinimicrobium; species Ornithinimicrobium humiphilum. The sequence goes on along the minus strand of NZ_VFPU01000001.1, from coordinate 2,607,516 downwards.
CCGACCACATCACGCTCGTGGAGAGCCCCGACGACGTGGAGCACGTCGAGGTGCGCGACCCCGAGAAGGTGGTGTGGCTCTCCCAGACCACGCTGTCGGTCGACGAGACCATGGAGACGGTGCGCAGGCTGCGCGAGAAGTTCCCGCTGTTGCAGGACCCGCCCAGCGACGACATCTGCTACGCCACCCAGAACCGGCAGGTCGCCGTCAAGCAGATGGCGGCCGACTGCGACCTCATGATCGTGGTGGGCTCGCAGAACTCCTCCAACTCCAAGCGGCTGGTCGAGGTCGCGCTGGAGTACGGCTCCCGCGACGGCCACCTGGTCGACTACGCCGAGGAGATCGACGAGGCGTGGCTCGACGGCGTGACCACGGTCGGGGTGACCAGCGGTGCGAGCGTGCCCGAGATCCTGGTCCGCGACGTGCTGGACTGGCTGGCCGAGCGCGGCTACGCCGACGTGCAGGCCGTGACGGCGGCCGAGGAGTCGCTGCTCTTCGCCCTGCCGACCGAGCTGCGCCGCGACCTCAAGGCCGCCGGCCAGCAGGCCGCCAAGGTCCGGCACGACCCGAGCGCCATCCCGACCGGCCGCGACGAGCACCTGCGCTGAGACGGGGTCCCGCCCCGGCGCCTGCCGGGCCGCGGGATGGCGCTCCGGCGTCTAGGAGACCGCCTCGTCGGTCTCGTCCCCGTGCACGTCGCGACGGCGGGGCGGCGCGACGTCGCCCAGCTCGCGGCGCGGCGGAGCGACGGACTCGAGCTCACCGCTCAGCAGCTCGGTGCTGGTGAGCGGGCGCGGCGCGACCTCCAGGGATGGAGGTGCGGGCACGGGCGTCTCGACCAGGCCGAGGTCGTGCATTCGCCGCGAGGTCACCAGGACCCGCGACTCGAGCGTGCCGACGAGCTGGTTGTAGGCCTCCACCGAGCGCCGCAGCGCGGTGCCCATGCCCGTGACGTGGCGGCCGAGCGTGGCCAGCCGCTGGTGCAGGTCGGTGCCCAGGCGCAGCAGCTCACGGGCGTTGTCGGTGAGGGTGTCCTGCTGCCACGCCAGGGCGGTGGCCCGCAGCAGGGCCAGCAGGACCGCGGGGGAGGCCAGCACGACCCTCCGCGACTGCGCATGGTCGTAGAGGTCGGGCGCGGCCCGCAGCGCGGCGGCGAGCACGGCATCGCCCGGCACGAAGCAGACCACGAGCTCGGGCGAGGTGGGGAAGGCCGACCAGTACTCCTTGCCCGCGAGGGCGTCCACGTGGCCGCGCAGGCTGTCGGCGTGCTGCCGGAGCAGCCGCGCGACCTCCTCCGGGGCCAGCCCGTCGGCCTGCGCGCGCAGGAAGGCCGTCAGGGGCGCCTTGCTGTCGAGCACGAGGAACTTCTCGCCGGGCAGGCGCACGACGACGTCGGGGCGGACCCGGATGTCATGCCGGCTGACCGCACCCACCTGCTCGTCGAAGTCGCAGCGCTCGAGCATCCCGGCGTGCTCCAGGACGCGGCGCAGCTGCACCTCGCCCCAGGTGCCGCGGGTGGTCGAGGAGTTGAGCGCCCCCGCGAGGCCAGCGGTCTGCTCCTGGAGGGTGCGCGTCGTCGCGGCGACCTGGGCCAGGTGCTCGCCGACCTGCCCGAACTGCTCCACGCGGTCGCGCTCCAACGTGCGCACCTGGGTCTCGACCCGTTCCAGCGCGGCCCGCAGCGGGGCGAGCTGGGCGGCGGCCTCGCGGTCCTCGCGCGCGTCCTCCCGCACCGCCGCGAGCTCGCGGGCCAGCCCGTCGCGCTCGGCCTCCGCCCCGGCGAGCCGGACGGCCGCGCGGCCGCGAACGACGGCCGCGCCCAGGAGCATGCCCAGCAGGAGCACGGCCACCCCGGCCAGCGTCAGGTGCCACCACTGCATCGTCATGGCCCCGACCCTGCCAGCCGGCACCGACAGACCGCGACGCCCACGCCGGGCGGGCCGGACCACGTGCTCGCCGCCGTCCGCGCGGCGTCGGTGGTCCCGCGGCACCGGTAGACTCCTGACCCCGTGGCACTCACCATCGGAATCGTCGGCCTGCCCAACGTCGGCAAGTCGACCCTCTTCAACGCCCTGACCAAGAACTCCGTCCTCGCGGCGAACTACCCGTTCGCGACGATCGAGCCCAACATCGGCGTGGTCCCGCTCAAGGACCGGCGCCTCGCGCGGCTCGCGGAGATCTTCGGCAGCGCCCGGATCCTGCCCGCGACCGTGAGCTTCGTGGACATCGCCGGCATCGTGCGCGGCGCCAGCGAGGGTGAGGGCCTGGGCAACAAGTTCCTCGCCAACATCCGCGAGGCCGACGCCATCTGCCAGGTGGTCCGCGCCTTCCGCGACGACGACGTGGTCCACGTCGACGGCAAGGTGTCCCCGCGCGACGACATCGAGACCATCAACACCGAGCTGATCCTGGCCGACCTCCAGACGCTGGAGAACGCCATCCCGCGGCTGGAGAAGGAGGTCAAGGGCAAGAAGACCGACAAGGAGGTCCTCGACACCGCCCTGGCCGCCCGCACCGTCCTGGAGCGCGGCGAGACCCTCTACGCCTCCGGCGAGGCGGCCGGTGTCGACGTCGCGGCCGCGCGCCAGCTCGGCCTGCTGACGACCAAGCCCTTCCTCTACGTCTTCAACCTCGACGAGGACGGCCTGACCGACGAGGCGCTCCACGACGAGCTCGCCGCCCTCGTGGCCCCGGCCGAGGCCATCTACCTCAACGCCAAGCTCGAGGCCGACCTGGCCGAGCTCGACGAGGAGGAGACCCGCGAGCTGCTCGAGTCGGTCGGCGTCGACGAGCCGGGTCTGGACCAGCTGGCCCGCATCGGTTTCGACACCCTCGGCCTGCAGACCTACCTGACCGCCGGGCCCAAGGAGACGCGCGCCTGGACCATCCGCAAGGGCTGGACCGCCCCGCAGGCCGCGGGCGTCATCCACACCGACTTCGAGCGCGGCTTCATCAAGGCCGAGGTCGTCTCCTTCGCCGATCTCGACGCCGCCGGGTCCATGGCCAGGGCCAAGGAGGCCGGCCGGGTCCGGATCGAGGGCAAGGACTACGTCATGCAGGACGGCGACGTCGTGGAGTTCCGCTTCAACGTCTGACGCCGCACGACGGATCGCCCGGTCCTCACGTCGCCCGAAGGAGAGCCGTGCGCGCAGACGCCCTCAGACGGCGCGCGACGCTGGTCAGCCAGGCCCGTCGTCTGTTCGCCGCGCGCGGCGGAGACATCGGTCTGGAGGCCGTGGCGGCCGCGAGCGGGGTCGGGATCGCCACGCTCTACCGCAACTTCCCCTCACGGGAGAGCCTCCTCGTGGCGGTCGTGCTGGACATCCTGGCCGACATCCGCGCGGCCGTGGGCCGTGCCGGTGAGCGTGGCGCGCAGGACCCGTGGGAGGCCTGGTCCGGGCTGGTCCGCGACCTCGTCGCCATGGACGTCGGTGCGCTCACCGACGCCCTGGGGCGGGCGTCCCGGGAGGGCTACCTCGCCCAGGCGGTCGAGCCTCAGCAGCAGGCCCTGGAAGAGGTCGAGCAGCTGCTGTGCCGGCTCCAGGACGCCGGGACCGTGCGCGAGGACCTGTCCGCGCTGGAGGTCGTCGTGGCGGTCGCGACCATCACGCGGCCCCAGCCGCAGGCGATCCGGGCGGCGGCGCCGGACGCCGTGGGCCACCTGGTCGAGGCGTTCCTCGCCTGGAGCCGGGCCGCCGGCGGTGCCGGTCGGTGCCGGTAGCCCGAGCCGGTCCGCGCTAGCATCCCTGGCATGGCCACCGACCCCTCCGTGCCCGCACCGCGCCGGGTCGGGGGCTTCGACCGGGGCGGCCAGGCCTGGGTCCTCGCGCTCTTCATGACCGGCGGAGTCGGCCTCGGCGCTCTCCTGCCCCTGCTGGCTCGCTGGGCGAGCGGCCTGCCCTGGGTGCCCTTCCAAGGGCCGCTGGAGCTGCTGAGCTCCTTCGACAGCGCCTGGTTGGTCTGGGGCAGGCCCCTGCTCGGGCTGCTGGCGGGCCTCGGCCTGGCGGCCTGGGTGCTGGCAGACTCACCGGTGCTCGAGATCGGCCCCGACGCCGTCGAGGTGCGGCGGCGGGGTGAGGTGGAACGGGTGATCCCGCGCGCCAAGATCGACGCCGTCTACCGGCGCCGCGGCGCCGTCGTCATCGAGGGCGTCCACGGGCAGACGCTCTTCGACGCTGACGTGGAGGGTGCCCGCGAGGCCGTGCGCGACGCCTTCGTCGCCGCGGGCTATCCCTGGGAGGGCGCCCGCGGGTAGGCCCGCCGAGGTGCGCCGTGGGCGATCCGGGTCGGTCCCCACCGGCAGGGGGGCGACCACCCGCCGCCCGACGCACCGAGCCGGCCGCGGCCGGAACGGCTAGCCGGCGCACTCCTCGCTCTGCTCGGTGAGGATCCAGCCGGTCGCGGTCGCGCCGAGGTGGATCGTCCCGCACTTGCCCGTCTCGAGGTAGGTGGCGAAGAGGGTCGCCTCCGTGGAGGTCTCCGTCACCACCTCGACGTCGACCTCGGCGCTCGAACCGGCAGCGGCGTACATGGCCGCCGTGTCCGTGATCATCGCCTCGCAGTCGGTGAGCTCCGTGCCGAGGGCCGCGGACAGCTCAGCCAGCATGCGGGTCTGGAGCTCCTCGCTCATCAGTGCGCACGCCCGCGGCGCGTCCGGCTCGCGGGAGGCGGCGAGCCAGTCCAGGTAGGCCTCGACCGGACCGCCCGCGTCAGCGGCGTCGTCCGCGCTGGCGTCGTCGGCGTCGTTCGGGTCGGGATCGGCATCGGCGTCGTCGGCGGTGGTGGCGGGCGCCGCGGTGGGGGCGGCAGCCGTGCTCGGGGCGGCATCGTCGCTCGGCGCGTCGTCGGTGCTCCCGCAGCCGGTCACCGCCAGCGTCGCGGCGGCACAGAGGATCGGGAGGGAGTGACGAAGGCGCATGGTGCTCCAGACGGTAGGGGGATGGATCGCGGTTGCGGAGTATAGGCGTGAGCCCGTGACGAGCCCGACGAAGGGTCGGCGCGACGACCGGTCAGGCCGGCGTGAGCTCGTCGTCGACGTAGGAGGGGCGCGAGCAGCGCAGCCCGGCGAGCGTGAGCAGGACGCCGCTGCCCATGAGGAGCAGCAGCACGGCCGTCCAGGTGCCGGTGGCGCCGTGGACGAGGCCGACCACGAACGGGCCGAGCGCGGCCAGGAGGTAGCCGACCGGCTGGACGAAGCCCGAGAGCCGGGCCGTCACCCGCGGGTCGCGGGTCCGGATCGTGATGAGCGCGATCGCGGTCGGGAACGCCCACCCCGCGACGCCCAGCAGCACGGCCCAGAGCCAGGGGAGCGTTGCGGGGGCGGCGTAGATCCCGGCGTAGCCGGCGACCAGCAGCGCGCCGAAGCCCACCATCCAGGGCGCGAGCGTGCGGGAGCGGGCGATCACCGTCGGCATGAGGAGCGCGCCCACGATGCCGACGGCCGTCAGGAGCGAGACGAGCAGCCCCGCGGACGTGGCGTCGAGCCCCGCGTCGCGGAAGATCTGCGGCAGCCAGCCGAACTGCACGTAGGCGTTCATCGACTGCAGCCCGAAGAGCGCCGTCAGAGCGATCGCGGTGGGGGAGCGGCGCACCCGTCCGCCCGGGGCCGGCGTGGGCGCGGCCGGCACGCCCGTGCCGTGGCGCTCCCGGAGGGTGGCCAGCGACCACGGGACCAGGGCGCCGAGGGCCAGCAGGCCCCAGACGCCCAGCCCGCCGCGCCAGCCGAGGCCGCTGACCTCGCCGATCGGGGCCGCGAGCGCCGGGCCGAGGGCACCGCCGAGGGTCAGACCGGTGCTGTAGAGGGTCAGCAGGCGTACACCGCCGTCCGGGGAGTGCCGCTTGACCCAGGCGGGCACCAGGACGTTGCCGACCGCCATGCCCGCCAGCGCCAGGACGCTGAGGGCCAGGAAGACCGGCACGTGCTCGGTGAGGACCCTTCCCACCAGCCCCAGCACGACGGCCGTCAGCCCGAGGGTGATCGTCGCGGTCATCCCGAGCCTGCGGGCCGTCCCGACGGCCAGGGCGCCGGCCAGGCCGAAGAGCAGGCCCGGCAGCGCCGTGAGCGCGCCCGCCGTGCCGGCGGTCATCCCCAGCGAGGAGGACACCTCGGCCAGCACCGGACCGACGCTGCTGGCGCCGGGCCGCAGGTTGACCGAGGCGAGCACGACGGCGGCCAGGACGAGCCCGAAGCCCACGGACCCGCCGGCGGAGGGGCGGGGCGGGACGGGTGTGCTCACCGAAGAGTCCTATCACCTGCTCTGCGGGCCATCCTCCGGCGGGGTGCTCCCAGGACGGCTCGACGGTGCGCGCGTCGCAGCGACGGCGACCCCACGGCATACCCCCGGACGCAGGACCGCCCCCGGTCCCTGGGGGGAACGGGGGCGGTCCTGGCGAGCGCGAGGACGTCAGCCGCGCAGCGCGTCGATCACCGCGTTGAAGGTGGCCGAGGGACGCATCGCGGCGGCGGCCTTGGCGTCGTCCGGGTGGTAGTAGCCGCCCAGGTCGACCGGGGAGCCCTGCACGTCAAGCAGCTCCTGGGCGATCTGCTGCTCCTTCTCGGACAGCTCGGCCGCCACCGGGGCGAAGCGCTCCGCGAGCTCGGCGTCCTCGGTCTGCTCGGCGAGCGCCTGCGCCCAGTAGAGCGCGAGGTAGAAGTGGCTGCCGCGGTTGTCGATCTGGCCCAGGCGGCGGGCCGGGGACCTGTCCTCGGTCAGGACGCGCTCGGTGGCGCGGTCCAGGGCGTCGCCCAGCACGCGGGCCTTGGCGTTGCCGTCACGGTCCGCGAGGTGGCGCAGCGACTCGGCCAGCGCGAGGAACTCGCCGAGGCTGTCCCAGCGCAGGTAGTTCTCCTGCTGCAGCTGCTGGACGTGCTTGGGGGCCGAGCCGCCCGCACCGGTCTCGAAGAGACCGCCGCCGCTCATCAGCGGGACGACCGAGAGCATCTTGGCGCTGGTGCCGACCTCGAGGATGGGGAAGAGGTCGGTGTTGTAGTCGCGCAGCACGTTGCCCGTGACCGAGATGGTGTTCTTGCCCTCGCGGATGCGCTGCACCGACAGCCTGGTGGCCTCGACCGGGGACATGATGCGGACGTCGAGCCCGTCGGTGTCGTGGTCGCCGAGGTACTGCTGCACCTTGGCGATGAGGTTGGCGTCGTGGGCGCGGTTCTCGTCGAGCCAGAAGACGGCCGGGTCCCCGGTGGCGCGGGCGCGGGTGACGGCGAGCTTGACCCAGTCGCGGATCGGCTCGTCCTTGGTCTGGCAGGCGCGCCAGATGTCACCGGCGGAGACGGCGTGCTCGAGCAGGACCGCACCGGAGGAGTCGACGACCTGGACGGTGCCGTCGGCCGCGATCTCGAAGGTCTTGTCGTGGGAGCCGTACTCCTCGGCCTTCTTGGCCATGAGGCCGACGTTGGGGACCGAGCCCATGGTGGTCGGGTCGTAGGCGCCGTGGGCCTTGCAGTCCTCGATCACGGCCTGGTAGACGCCGGCGTAGGAGGAGTCGGGGATGACCGCGAGGGTGTCGTCCTCCTCGCCCTGGGGGCCCCACAGCTTGCCGCCGTTGCGGATCATCGCCGGCATGGACGCGTCGACGATGACGTCGCTGGGGACGTGCAGGTTGGTGATGCCCTTGTCGGAGTTGACCATCGACAGGCGGGGCAGCTTCTGCAGGCGCTCCTGGATCGCGGCGCGCACCTCGTCGGCCTTGTCGCCCAGGGCGTCGAGCCCGGCGAGGATGCCGCCCAGACCGTCGTTGGCGGACAGGCCGGCGGCCTCCAGGTCGGCGCCGTAGCGCTCGAAGACGTCGGCGAAGAAGACCTCCACGGCGTGGCCGAAGATGATCGGGTCGGAGACCTTCATCATCGTGGCCTTGAGGTGGAGGCTGAGGAGGATGTCCTCGTCAGCGGCCTCGGCGACCTGCTCGGCGAGGAAGGTGCGCAGCGCGGCGGCGTCCATGAAGGTGCCGTCCACGACCTCGCCGGCCTCGACCGGGACGGACCCCTTGAGGACCGTCTCGGTGCCGTCGGCGGCGACGTGCTTGATGGTGAGGGTGTCCGCGGCCTCGAGGACCACCGACTTCTCGTTGCTGGCGAAGTCGTGCTCGCCCATGGTGGCGACGCGGGTGCGGCTGTCGGGCGACCAGGCGCCCATCGAGTGCGGGCGGGTGCGGGCGTAGTTCTTGACCGCCTCGGGGGCGCGGCGGTCGGAGTTGCCCTCGCGCAGGACCGGGTTGACCGCGGAGCCCTTGACCTTGTCGTAGCGGGCCCGGACGTCGCGCTCCTCGTCGGTGGAGGGGGACTCGGGGTAGTCCGGGATGTCGTAGCCCTGCGCCTGCAGCTCGGCGATCGCGGCGCGCAGCTGCGGCACGGACGCGGAGATGTTCGGGAGCTTGATGATGTTGGCCTCGGGCCGGGTGGCCAGCTCGCCCAGCTCGGCGAGGGCGTCGGGCTGGCGCTGCTCCTCGGTGAGCCGCTCGGGGAACTGGGCCAGGATGCGCCCGGCCAGCGAGATGTCCCGGGTCTCGACGTCGATCCCGGCGGCCCCCGCGAAGGCCTCGATGATCGGCTTGAGCGAGTACGTCGCCAGCAGGGGAGCCTCGTCGGTACGCGTGTAGATGATCGTGGACATGCGAAGGTCTCCTGCGGTCTTGGACGGGGGACGGGTTTCGGTCCGAGGCTACTAAACGTGGCGGCGCCCCTCCCGCGCGGTCTCCGGCTCCCTCCCGGGGGCCCGCCCCGGTTCGCTAGGATGGCTGCGACAACCCGTAGTAATGGCGCGAGAGGTGGTCGTCGATGAGCGAGGATGCACGGTCGATCGTGGTAGGGGCCGACGGCGGCGCCTCGGACGGTCCGGCGCTGCGCTGGGCGGCGAAGCTGGCCCACCGCACGGGACTGCCGCTGGTGGCGGTGCACTCCAGCGAGCCCGAGGCGCTGGCGGCCCGGGCCGCGGGTGCCGGGGCGCCCGACATCACCGCGCTGCTCGAGGCCGAGGACGCGCGCGCGGAGGCCGTGCGCGAGACCGTGACCGCGCTGGCCGAGGAGCTCGGCATCACCGCGACCACGGTGGTCGAGCGCGGCTCGCCGGTCCGGTCCCTGCTCGAGCACCAGGGCCAGGCCGCCCTGATCGTGGTCGGCACCGGCCGCAAGGGCGCCCTGGAGGAGTTCGTCCTCGGGACCACGTCCATCGGGGTCGCGGCCCACGCGACCGTGCCGGTCGTCGTGATCAACCCCGAGGTGGACGTCGAGGCCCTCGACACCGGACGCATCGCGGTGGCGATCGACGGCAGCGACGACAGCGAGGCCGCGGCGCGCGCCGCCGTGAGGTATGCCGCGCTCAGCGGCTCCAGCATCACCGCGGTCACCGCGTGGTACCTCGAGGTCGTCAACGGCTACGTCGTCACCGAGCCCGACAGCCCGGAGTGGAAGCAGATCGAGCGCGACCGCGAGGAGATGCTCCGCGACGTGCTGCGCCCCGCGCTGCAGGACCACCCGGACGTGCAGGTCGACTACCAGGTGCGCCGGGGACCCATCGTCCCGACGCTGACGGAGGCCTCGCGCGACGTCGACCTCGTCGTCGTCGGCAGCCGCGGCCGGGGCGCCTTCACCGGGCGCCTCCTCGGGTCGGTCAGCCAGCGCGTCATGCGCTCGGCCGTCTGCCCCGTGATGGTCGTCACCGCACCGCGGCGCTGACCTCCAGCCCGGCCGCGGAGACGATCTCGCCGAAGCGCCGCACGAGGGCCGCCCACGGCTGCTGCAGCTCGCTCAGCCGGGCCTCCAGCTGGCCGAGCGCGGCCTGCTCCTCGACCGGGTGGCTGCCGTCGGCCCACCCGCGGACCACGGCCAGGTCGACCTCCGGGTGGAACTGCACGCCCCACGCGCGCTCGCCGAACCGGGCGGCCTGCACGGTGCCGTCCGGCGCGGTGGCCAGCGCGACGGCCGACGGCGGGAGCTCGACGACCACGTCGTCGTTCCAGTGCACGACGGGGGAGCCGGCGGGCAGCGCGGAGGTGAGCGCGTCGGTCAGCCCCTCGTCGGTCGCGCCGAAGGGCAGCAGCGCACGCGTGCCGCCGTGGGGGTTGCGCGTCACCCGGCCACCGAGGGCGACGGCGGAGAGCTGGTGCCCCAGGCACACGCCGAGCACGGGGCGTCCGGCCCGGGCGCTCGCCGCGACCAGCGACCGCGTCGGCGCGAGCCAGGGGTTGTCGGCGTCGTCGTCGGCGCCCATGTGCCCGCCCAGCACGACGAGCCCGTCGTGGTCGACCAGCTCCGCAGGGACCGGCAGGCCCTGGTAGGCGGGCAGGACGTCGCAGCCGACGCCGACGTCGGCCAGCCAGGACTCGATGCCCGCCACGGGGCACTCGTCCTCGTGGCGCACGACGAGGACACGGGGGCGGGAGCTGCTCATGGGCGAAGGGTAGCGACGGCCTGTCGGCCCGCTGCGCCGGGTCCGGTGCGCACCGGACGCGGCTCAGGCGCCGTCGACGACGCCGGGGAAGGCCGTGCCCTTGGCGCCCAGCGCGGTGTCCACGTCGTGCTCCGTCAGCGTCGGATCGGTGACGTCCTGGGGCTTGACCGCGTGGCGCCGCAGCTCGCCGCTGGCGATCTGCTCGGCCCAGTGGCAGGCCACCCGGTGGCTGGCCGGGACCCCGTTGATCTCCACGGTCCGCAGCTGCGGACGCTCGGTGTCGCAGCGCGTCTCCTGGCGCCACGGGCAGCGGGTGTGGAAGCGGCACCCGGCGGGCGGGTTGGCGGGGGACGGGAGGTCACCGACCAGGAGGATCTGCTCGCGGGTGTCCTCGACCGTCGGGTCGGGCACGGGGACGGCCGAGAGCAGCGCCCGCGTGTAGGGGTGCAGCGGCTCCTGGTAGAGGTCGTCCGCGTCCGCCTCCTCCACGAGGGCGCCGAGGTACATCACGCCCACGCGGTCGCTGATGTGGCGGACCACGGCGAGGTCGTGGGCGATGATCAGGTAGGTCAGCCCCAGCTCCTCCTGCAGGTCGGCGAGCAGGTTGATGACCTGAGCCTGCACCGAGACGTCGAGGGCGCTCACGGGCTCGTCCGCGACGATGAGCGAGGGGTTGACCGACAGCGCCCGGGCGATGCCGACGCGCTGGCGCTGGCCGCCGGAGAACTCGTGCGGGTACTTGGACAGCGCGGTGCGGGGCAGGCCCACCTCCTGGAGCAGCTGCCCGAGGCGCTCACGGGCGTCGCCGTCCTTGGTCAGCCCGTGGGCACGCATCCCCTCGAGCAGCAGCTGCTCGACGGTCTGGCGCGGGTCGAGGCTGCCCAGCGGGTCCTGGAAGACCATCTGCATGTGCCGTCGCTGGCGGCGCAGCTCCTCGCCCTTGAGCGAGGCGAGGTCGGTGCCCTCGAAGAGCACGGAGCCCTCGGTGAGCTCCTCCAGGCGCAGGATCGCCCGCCCCAGCGTGGACTTGCCGCAGCCCGACTCGCCGACGAGGCCGTAGGTCTCGCCGCGGCGGATCTGCAGGTCCACGCCGTCGACGGCGTAGACGTGGCCGACCGTGCGGTCGACGATCACGCCCTTCTTGATCGGGAAGTGGACCTTGAGGCCGCGGACGTCCAGGAGGACGTCCGGCTCGGCGGTCGCGGTGGCGCTGCCGCGCGGACCGGTGCTCGGGGCGGGCTGGGTGGCGTCGGGCGTGCTCATCGGGCCTCCTCCTCGACGGTGGGGGTGTCGTCCACCGGGTTGGCCGTCAACGGGTTGTGGCAGCGCAGCAGCCGGTCCTCGCCGACCGCCTCGGTGTCGCTGACGAGCTGGGGGGTGAGCTCACGGCATACCTCGATCGCGCTGGCGCAGCGCGGGGCGAAGGCGCAGCCGGAGGTCCACGGGATGTTGTCGGAGACCGACCCGGGGACCGGGGTGAGCCGGCGGCCGCGCTCCTCGTGGAGCCGGGGGATGGAGGCCAGCAGGCCGCCGGTGTAGGGGTGGCGCGGCGCCGCGAAGAGGTCGTGCCGCTGGGCGCGCTCGACGATCCGCCCCGCGTAGAGGACGTTGACCTCGTCGCACAGCCCGGCGACGACGCCCAGGTCGTGGGTGATCATGATCAGCGCGGTCCCGGACTCCTGCACCAGCTCCTTGAGCAGCGCGAGGATCTGCGCCTGGATGGTGACGTCGAGCGCCGTGGTCGGCTCGTCGGCGATGAGCAGCCGGGGCTCGCAGGCCAGCGCCATGGCGATGAGCGCGCGCTGGCGCATGCCGCCCGAGAGCTGGTGGGGGTACTCCTTGAGCCGGCGCGTGGGGTCGGGGATGCCGACCCTGCGCAGCATCTCGGCTGCCTCCCGCTGCGCGTCGGAGCGGTTCCTGCCCTTGTGCCGCTGGATGACCTCGGCGACCTGGACGCCGAGCGGGACGACCGGGTTCAGCGAGGAGAGCGGGTCCTGGAAGATCATCGCCAGGTCGCGCCCGCGGCGGTCACGCAGCTGGTCGGGCCGCATCGCGAGCAGGTCGTCGCCGGCGAAGCGGACCGACCCCTCGACGGTGTTGCCGCGGGCGGGCAGCAGGCCCATGATGGCCAGCGAGGTGACGGACTTGCCGCACCCCGACTCGCCGACGAGGCCGACGGTCTGGCCGGGGTAGACGTCGAAGTCGACGCCGTCGACGGCACGGAAGGCCTTGGCTCCCTTGCCGAAGGTGACGCGGAGGTCCCGCACCGAGAGGAGCGGCTCGTCGCCGCGGTGGTGGGGCGTGGTGGGAACGGTGGTGGGCTGGGCGGTCACGGGTGCCTCCTCAGCGGCGGGACTTGGGGTCGAGGGCCTCGCGGAGCGACTCGCCCACGAGGGTGAAGCCGAGGGCGACGACGATGATGCACAGCGCCGGGTAGACCGCGACCTCGGGGTGGGTGTTGAAGTACTGCTGCGCGCGGCCGAGCATCTGGCCCCACTCGGGCTGGGTGTCGTCGGCGTTGCCGAGGCCGAGGAAGGACAGGGCGGCGGCGTCGATGATCGCCACCGCGAGCACCAGCGTGCCCTGCACGATGACCGGACCGACGGAGTTGGGCAGCATGTGCCGGAAGACGATCGCCGGGGGTCGCACGCCCAGGGCGCGGGCGGCCAGCACGTGGTCGCTGTGCCGCTGGGCCATCATCGACCCGCGCAGCAGACGGGCGAAGATCGGGATCTGGATGATGGCGATCGCCAGGATCACCGTCCACTGGCTGGGCCGGGCGAACATCGCCGCGAGCGAGAAGGCCATGAGCAGCGACGGGATGGAGAGCATCACGTCGACGACGCGCATCACGAGCGCGTCGACCCAGCCGCCGATGCCGCCGGCCAGGGTGCCCAGGATCATGCCGCCGAGCAGTCCGCCCAGGGTCGCCATGACGCCCACGATGAGGGTCTGGCGAGATCCGACGAGCAGCCGGGAGAGCATGTCGCGACCGGCGTCGTCCGCGCCGAGCGGGAAGCCGGGCTGGGGGCCGGGGATGGGGTTGGAGGTGCTGCGCTGGTCGATGAGCAACCGGGCCGCGGGGTCGTGCGGGGCGATCCACGGGGCGATGATCGCGAGGATCACGAAGGCCGCGCAGATGACGGCGCCGACGAGGAAGACGGGATCGCGACGCAGGCGGCGCCAGGCGCTCTGCCAGAGGCTCACGCCCTCCCCGGCGGAGAGGCTGCCGGCCTCGGCCAGGCGGTCGATGCGCTCCTTCTTGCGGCTGCCCAGGCCGGCGCGCGAGGAGCGCCCGTCGGCGGGGGAGCCGGCCTGGTTGTCGGTGCCGGGGTCGTGGAGGTCGGTCACGGGCTCGTTCCTCACTTGGTCCGGACGCGCGGGTCGATGACCGCGTAGGCGATGTCGACCAGCAGGTTGACGATGATGTAGATGAGGGCGGCCATCATGATGACCACCTGCAGCACCGGGTAGTCACGGCGCTCGAAGCCGATGGCCAGCGCCTGGCCGATGCCCTGGAAGGCGAAGACCTTCTCCGTCAGGACCGCTCCGGCGAGCAGCGCGCCGATCTGCAGGCCGACGACGGTGACGACCGGGATCAGGGCGTTGCGCATGATGTGCCGCACGCGGATGGTGCGGGGGGTCAGGCCCTTGGCGCGGGCCGTGCGGACGTAGTCCTCCTCCATGACGTCGATCACGGCGGCGCGGGTGATGCGGAAGATGATCGCGAAGGGGATGGAGGCCAGGGCCAGCGCCGGCAGCAGCAGGTGCTTGAAGGCGTCCCAGGCGGCGTCCCACTCACGCGTCATGAGCCCGTCGAGGATGTACATGTTGGTGATGTGGGTGGCGTTGATGCCCACGCTCTGGCGTCCGGACGGGGGGAGCCAGCCGAGCTGCACGGCGAAGATGTACTTCAGCACGTAGGCCAGGAAGAAGACCGGCACGGCCACGCCGACGAGTGAGAAGATCACGCTGCCGGTGTCCAGGGGGCCGCCGCGGCGCCGGGCCGCGACGTATCCCAGGGGGATGGCCAAGCAGAGGGCGAAGATCAGGGCGACCGCGGCGAGCTCGATGGTCGCCGGGAAGCGCTGGAGGAAGACGTCGAGGGCGGGCTCGCCCCTGTAGACGCCGTTGGAGATCCCGAAGTCTCCGCGGACGGCCCGGCGCAGGAAGCGCCAGTACTGGACGAAGATCGGGTCGTCGAGCCCGAGCTGGGCCCGCAGCGCCGCGCTGCTCTCGGGGGTGGCGCGCTCGCCGAGCAGGGCGCTGACCACGCCGCCGGGCAGCGAGCGGAGCCAGGCGAAGAGCAGCACGCTCAGGACGAAGAGCGCCAGCACGGCCTGCAGCGAGCGGCGCACGATGAACCTCAGCACGGGGTTCCTCCAGGTCGGTGTGCGGGGGATGGTGCGGTGACCCCGCGACGGCGGGCCGGAGCGCTGCCCCGGCCCGCCGTGCGGTGACGGGCGAGCCCGTCGTGCGTCAGGTCACTCGGTGATGGTGATGGTGGAGAAGTCCTCCGCGGTGAGCGGGCTCGGGATCAGACCCTCGACGTTCGCACCCACGACGATGGCGGGCGGGCTGTGCGAGATCGGCAGACCGATGAGCCACTCGGGGCTCATGATCTTGCTGTTGAGGTCCTTGTAGAGCTGCTCGCGGGTGGCCTCGTCGGCCTCCGCGTCGGCCGCGGCGATGGCGTCCTGCAGCTCGTCGTGGAAGTCGTACTCCACGGTGCCGAACTGGTTGTCGTCGCCGCAGAAGAACGCGCAGAGGAAGTTGTCCGCGGAGTTCAGGTCACCGGTCCATCCCAGGAAGAAGGAGGCGGCCCGACCGGCCTGCGCGTCGTCGAGGTAGCCACCGGCCCACGGCTTGGTGACGGGCTCGACGGTGATGCCCGCGGCCTCCCAGTCGGTCTTCACCGCGTCGAAGACGCGCTGGGGGTCCGGCATGTAGGGACGGCTCACCTCGGACGGGTACCAGAGCTCGATGGTCAGGTCGGACTTGCCGGCCTGCTCCAGGAGCGACTTGGCCTTCTCGACGTCGTACTCGTAGGCCTCGATGCTCTCGTCGTAGCCGGACACGGTGTTCGGCATGAACTGCGTCGCGACCTCCGCACCCTCGGGCAGCTGGGTCGAGACGAACTGCTCACGGTTGAGCGCGTGGTAGAGCGCCTGCCGGACCAGCGGGTCCTTCAGCTGCGGGTCCGCGACCGGGTTGAGGGCCAGGTAGAGGATGTTGAAGGGGTCACGGATGAGGACCTGGTTGCCCGCGTCCTCGAGCGCCTGCCAGTCGACGGGGTTCGGGAGGTCGTAGCCGTGGATGGTGCCGGCCTCGAGCTCCTGACGACGGGCGTTCTCGTCGGGGATGATCTTGAAGACGATCTCCTTGACGCCCGCCGGGTCGCCCCAGTAGTCGTCGTTGCGGGTGATCGTCACCGTGCCGCCGGCGTTGTCGTAGGACGCGAACTTGAACGGGCCGGTGCCCGTCGGGTGCTCCTGGGCGTACTCCGGGAAGACGAAGGCGTCACCCTCGAGCTTGATGTCGTTGGCGTTGTACTCCTCCATCGCCGTGGGCGACTGGATGGCGTAGGACGACTGCGACAGGACCATCGGGAACTTGCCGGTCACCCGGGTCACGGTGACGCGGGCGTTGTACTCCTCGGTGGCCTCGCAGGACTCGTAGAGGGAGTCCTCGCCGAAGCCGAAGTCGTTGCCGTAGTAGTAGGCACCGGACGGGGCCATGCCGGCCTCGTTCTGGTCGGCCCAGCGCTCGAAGTTGTAGCAGACCGCCTCGGCGTTCAGGTCGGTGCCGTCGTGGAACTTCACACCCTCCTGGATCTTGAAGTCCCAGACCAGGCCGTCCTCGCTGCTCCACTCGGTGGCGAGCTCGGGCACGGCGTCGCTGCCGCCGGGCTCGATGCCGATGAGGTTCTGGAAGATCTGGCGGGTGATGCGGAACGTCTCGCCGTCGCTGGCGTAGAACGGGTCGAACGTGGTGGGTGCACCGGCGGCGCCGAAGATGAAGGTGGCGTCGCTGTTGCCGGCGGCGTCACCGTCACCGTCGCCGGTGCTGTCACCGCCGTCCTCGGTGCTGGTGCCACCGGTGTTGTCGTCACCGGATTCGCTGCCCGTGTCACGGTCGGACTGAGCGCAGGACGTGAGCACAAGGGCGAGCGCCGCCATCGTGGCCAGCGCCCTGACCTTGGGATTCTTCATTGGATCTCCTCGAGGGTTGCACGGACCTCGCGGTCCTGGCCGGGGTCAACCGGCCGATGCGGGGATTGAACCAGCAGTGGGGTCGTGGCTGCACGGATCGGACCAGATCGTGACCGAACCGAGACACTTGCGGAGGGGCTCACAGACGCCCCTCCTCCAGCATCCGGAGCAGCTCGGCGACGACGTCGAGCAGGTCCTGGCGGAGCTCCTCGTCGGCGACCCGCTCGGCGGCCTGCCGGGCGTGGTCGAGGTGCTGCCGGGCCTGGTGCGTCTTGCCCGCCGCCGCGAAGGACAGGGCCTTGTCGACGAACTGGGCGAGCTGCTGGGCGTTCTGGGTGCTGAGGCGGCCGTGCTCGTCGGACCAGGCCACCAGGGACCGGGCGTAGGCGGGCACGTCGCGGGTCGCGCGGGCCAGGGCCAGCGGACCGCCGACCACGGGCAGCGTGGCGCTGGTCGACCCGAGGTCGACGGAGAGCCGGCTGCCCGCCGCGGGACGGATCGTGTACTCGTTGTCGCTGGAGTAGACCATCACCGACAGCGTGGAACCGGCGGCGACGACGGTGTCGATCGGCTCGTAGGTGAAGTCGACCGTGACCTCCTGCCCGGGCACCAGCGGGGTGCCGACGCCGTCGAGGTCGGCAGCGTTCTGCGGGTCGGCGAAGCCGCGGGTCAGGATGCGGCTCGTGCCGTTCGGCGCCGTGGCGACGACGGCCGTGGACAGGTTGACCGCGGGGCGGTCGGCGCTGAGCGTGATGCTCACCTGCGGCTCGCCGCTGAGGTGCACCGGCTCCAGGAGCGGCCGGGAGCGGTAGAGCAGCCGGTGGTCGCTGGAGGCCGCCGACGCCAGGTTGAGGGCGCGGACCGCCGCGTTGTCGGTCAGGTCCTGGGTGCTGTCCTCGCGGGCCATGATCCGCAGGTCGCCCGCCTCGGAGCCGTCGCCGGCCATGCCCACCGGAACCGGACGGCTGCCGGGGACCGGCCAGCTGGCGTAGGGCGTGGGGTTGAGCCGGTTGGCGCCCTCCCGGGCGACCCAGGCGCGGGGCTGCTCCTCGACGCCGTTGGGCACGTCGTAGAGGAAGCGGCTGAACCAGAGGTTCATCATGAGGTCCGGCGGGGCGCCGCCGTGGCCGCCCTGGTGCAGGTAGATCTGGGACGGCACGCCCCGCTCCTGCAGCTCGGACCACAGGTTAGTCGCCTGGCTGGCCTTGACGTTCCAGTCGCCGAGACCGTGCGCGATGAGGGTCGCGGCCGAGATGCCGTCGACGTCGTCGAGGTAGTTGCGCTCGTCCCAGAACGCGTTGCGGTCACCGGTGGCCCGGTCCTGGGTCTGCTGCATCTCGACGATCTGCGGGGCGCACACCGTGCGGTCCGGACGGGTGTGCACGTAGGCGGCCAGGATGTCGGCGTCCTCGCCCTGGTAGCCGCCGGGGGCGACGACGAGGCCGTTGGAGCGGTAGTAGTCGTACCAGTCGGAGATCGCCGACACCGGGACGATCGCCTCCAGGCCCTCGACGCCCGTGGTGGCGACACCGATCGGGAGGGTGCCGTTGTAGGACGTGCCCGTCATGCCGACCTTGCCGGTCGACCAGTCGGCGGTGACCTCCTGGGTGCCCGTGAGGCTGGTGAAGCCGCGGGCGCGCCCGTTGAGCCAGTCGATGACGGCCTTCGGGGCCAGCGACTCGTTGGTGCCGCCCGTCGTGGGGCAGCCGGTCGACAGGCCGGTGCCCGGGCTCTCGGAGTGCACGACGGCGAAGCCGCGGGGCACCCAGGTGCTGACGAGCGCGGTGCTGATGATCGGGCTGGTGCTCGACGCGGGGTTGTTGGGGTAGGGCGGGGGACCGGCGGGCGGGAAGCCCAGCTCGTGGTTGACCGACCAGTTCTGGACGTTGTTGCCGCCGGCGTAGTAGGGCGAGGTCTGGTAGACGACCGGCACCTTCAGGTCGGACGTCTCGGTCTCACCCGGGCGCGTGATGGTCACGTGCATCCGGTCGAGGAGGCCGTCCCCGTCGGAGTCGAACTCGGTCTCGACCCACAGCTCGTCGCGGACCCAGGTCCGGCTGTCGGTGAAGACGGGCTGCATGACGCCGTCGGCGACGACGGGGCGCAGCGGCTCGTCGTCGGCGGAGGCGGTGCCGACGGTGGCGGGGGCCAGGCACAGGGCCAGAGCCGTCCCGACGGCGGTGGCGGTGGGCAGGGGGCGCAGAACCTTCATGGCGGGAGGCCTTTCGCAGAAGGAGAGAGGAGGGACCCGGCCGGGGGCCGGACCGGCCGACGGGGCCCGCCGCGGGTGTGCGACGGGCCCCGTCGGGACCGGGTCAGCCCTGTCGCAGGATCGCGACGAGCTCGGTGATGGTCTGGCGGGCCGCCTCGTCGCGGACGCGCGAGAGGTTGCTCACCATGCGGTCGAGCGCCTGCTCGGCCTGCTTCGTCTTGCCCTTGGCGATGGCGTCCTCGACCTGGTCGAGGAAGGCCTGCATGGACTGCGCCACGCCGCGGTCGAGCGCGCCGTCGGCGACCAGGCCGGCCAGGACCGACTGGGCCTCGGCCAGGACCAGGGTCTGGACGTCGAGGACGACGGTCTCGGACTTCGAGGGGTCGCTCTCGCTGGTGACGGTGACCGTCAGGGTGCCCTTGCCGCCGGTGGTGCGCGCCAGGTGCAGCGGGACCGAGACGGTCTCCCCGGCGGCCGCCGCGACGACCTCGTAGGGCTGGGTCATCGTCCAGCCGGCCCCGTCCAGGGTGGCCTCGACGCGGTAGACGTCCGAGTCGTGGACACCGGCGCCGGCGGCGCCGGTGTTGCTGACCGGGACGCTGATCGAGGCGGTGGTCCCGCCCTCGGTCACGGCTGCGGTGGACCCGCCGACGGAGACCCCGCGCGCCTGGGGGCCGGAGCCGTCCAGGGAGCGGACCGCCACGTCGTAGGTCAGCACGCCCTCGTCGTCGACGATCCGCTCGAGCACGTAGAAGTGCAGGCGGTTGGCCTCGTCCACGTACTCGTAGAGCGAGCCGGAGCCGGTGCCGGCCCGGAACATGGCGTCCTGGAGCTGGCGCGGGTCACCGAGCGTGACCATCGCCCTGTCGCCGTTCGGGCGCACGAAGTCGACCCAGTTGATGTCCTCGGGGTTGGCGTCGATCGTCCAGATGAAGGGAGCACGGTCCTGGTTCTTCGTCTTGGCCAGGTGCACGCCGGAGCTCGGGACGAAGGAGTCCATGCCCACCCGGTCGACGACCTCGATCGTGTAGTTGTTGTAGCCGCCGCGGTCGCAGAGCCACGCGCGGTCGCCGACGAGGCCCTCTGCCGTGCAGTTCGACAGGTCGCCGCCGCTGAGCGCGACGTTGAAGCCGGCCAGGCGGTCCGGGCGGTTGACCGAACGGGCGCTCACCGTCGCCCGGGCCACGCCCTGCGCCGTGAGCTGGTCACGGGTGAGGTTGACGACCTGGGTGGCGGCGTCGAGCATGTTGAGCCGCATCTTGTTGCGCAGCGAGAACTGCGAGCCCATGCCGGAAGCACCCTCGTTGGGGATCTTCCACCGCTGGTGGGTGCCGCCCGGGCCGTTGAAGGTGCCGCGGCTGAGCATGTCCCAGTGGCCGCTGTAGGTGCGCACGGTCGGGACGGCGAAGGGGTTGTTGTAGTTGTCGGCGATGCCCAGCAGGTGCGACATCTCGTGCTGGAAGATCGACTGCCCGCTGGACTCGGCCTGCGTGCTGTTGGGGATCACGCCGCCGCTCTGGGCGTTGGGCCAGTGGTTGGCCGCGGCCGCCCAGCTGGTCCACTCCACGTAGCGGGTGGGCGACCAGTTCGGGATCTCGTTGCCGAAGGCGTTGTAGACCGGGCCCTCGGTGGCACCGGGCGGGCCGTACTCGGCCGGCACGTCCTCCTTGGTCTGGAACTTCATCTCGCCGAACTCCTGCCAGGTGCCCGACTCGTCGTGCCCGGCGGTGACCCAGAAGAGGACGTCGTAGTCCTGGTAGATCGTCGGGCCCTGGTCGGCGTACCAGGCGGCGAAGCCGTCGGTGCGGATGTTCTTGTTGCAGGTGTCGCCGGCGGGGCACACCGAGTTGGGGCCGGTCACCGGCGCGTAGCCGGACAGGCCGTACTCGTGCAGCTTGCCGGGCAGCTGGTAGGGCCCGAAGGCGTCGATCTCGACGGAGTACCGGCCGTTGGAGTTCTCCATCCAGTACTCGTTGATCGTGTGGTTGTTGTTGTACTCGTTGGGCGTGCCGAGGTAGTCCTCCCACCAGTCCGCGACCTCGTCGCGCTCGATGGGCTCCCAGCCCGCCTGCGGGTTGCCGAAGACGTGCGCCCCGGCCTGCTGGGTGAGCAGCATGGGCTGGTCGGTGAAGTCGACCAGCACCACCGCGGCCTTGAAGTGCCGCTCCGTGCCGGTGACCGTGCCGTCGACCCACTCGCTCGGACGGCCGGGGACGGCCCGGTAGTCGTCCCAGGTCGTGTCGTCGGGGTTGACCCAGTCACCCGGGTCGACCGGGTCGTGGACCGAGGGGGCGTCGTCGGTCGTGTCGACGGCCATGCTCGTCGGGGCGACGAGCGAGAGGCCGAGCGCACCCGTCACCAGGACGGCCGGGCGCAGGGCGCGTCCGAGCCGTCGCAGGCGGGCGCCGCCGTGCGTTCGCATCACAGGGCTCCTTGATTCGTGTCGTCCGGTGCGGAGGACACGACCCGGCGCCCCCCGCGTCGTCGCGGGGCGGCAGGGAACGGGCCCGGCGCACCGTTGTGCCTAGGCAGGTCCGCCCCAGAGGGGGCGGGTGAGGCCGACCGTACAACCGGGTTCCGACCCGTTCCGGGCCACGGCCGGGCCGTCGGCGCGTCGTCCCTACGGAAGGTCGTCACCTGTCGCCCGGTCCGCCCGAGGACGCGACATCTGTCGACGGACCCTCCGGCTCAGGCGTGCGGCAGGCGTGCGGCCTTGAGGGCCACGTGCACGAGGGTCCGGGCCTCCCCGTCGCGCAGGTCCACCCCGGTCAGCTCGGTGAAGCGCTGCAGCCGTTGGTAGAGCGTGGTCCGGTGCAGGACGAGCGCCGCGGCGGTGGCCTGGGCGTGGCCGGCCAGGTCGAGGTAGACCTCGACGGTCCGGACCAGGTGCTCCTGGTCGGGGCTGGCCGCCATCGTGCGCAGCTGCTCCACGAGCGCCCGGGCCGGGCCGTCGGCGTCGTCGAGGAGGTGGGGGACCAGGCGGTGCATCCCGGCCTCGGGCCAGCTGAGCACGGGGCCCCGGGCCGGCCACTCGACGCAGCAGGCCAGCGCCGCGAGGGCGGTGTCGAGCGCGCGGGGGAGCCGGGGGACGTCGGCCACGGGGTCGCCGATGCCGACCGCGAGGTCGGACCCGCCGGGCAGCGTCTCGCGGACGAGGCCGGTCAGGTCGAGAGTGCCGCAAGGTTCGAGGCAGACGACGGTGCCGAGGTCGTCGACGACGGCGGCGACGGCCGCCTGGCCGGCCAGCCGGGACACGAGGGCGCTCAACGCCGGTCGCAGGCGCAGCGACGCCGGGTCGTGCTCGCGGGTCCCGACCGCGAGCACGACCAGCCCGGCGCCCGTCCGGGCCCGGGCCTCCTCCAGGCGCTCGACCCGGGGGTCGGTCGGCAGGTCGCCGGCGAGCAGGGTGCGCAGGGTGCGGCTGCTCCCCAGGTCGCCCGGCGGCAGGTCGTGCCAGAGCACCTCGGCGAGGGCCGCCCCGGCCTGCTCGGCCCGCTCCAGGTCGAAGGGCGACATCTCCTGGTCCGGGTCGATGAACCACAGGTAGCCGACGAGGTCCGCGCCCCGGCGCAGGGGCACGCAGACGCGGGGCTTCATCCCCAGGTGCGGGTTGCCCGGCACCCGGGTCGCCCCGGTGGCGCGGGCGATGCCGAGACCGGCGAGCCAGGCGCTGACGTCGTCGGTGGCGCGGCGGCCCAGGATCGTGGTCGCGCGCACGGCGTCGCCCGGGTCGTCGTGACGGCTGTAGGCGACGACGACGTGCTCGGTGTCCTCGACGAGGGCGGGTGCGCCGACCAGTGCCGCGATGTCGTCGAGGAGCTCGTGGACCCAGTCCGGACGCGTGCCGTGCCAGCCGTCGGCGGTGGGGACCCGGGGCGGGGTCATCGGGAGGTGGAACCCACCACGACCCCTCGGCCCGGGTCCACGTCGACGGTCGCCCGCCCGCCGGCGGACTCGACCTCGACGCGCCACACCCACGTGCCTCCGGAGTCGACGAGCCGCACGCCCGCGAGATCACCGGGCACCTTCGCGAGCCCGACCTCGGCCGCCTCGGGCAGCGGCACGACGGCCGAGTCCAGGGCGAGCGCCTCTTCCTCGGGCACGGCGGTCGTGGTCACGGACTCCACCGTGGTGCCCGCCTCGTCGACCCGGACCTCCCGGGCGCCGTCCCAGACCCGGACGGAGGCCAGCCAGCCCGACCCGTCACGCGCCAGGCGGAAGACCGGTCCACCGACCTCGCCCTCCGCGGACAGCACCGCGGTGAGCGCTTGCACGGTCGTGTCCGAGAGCGGCTCGGCGCCGGGGACGCCGCCGGGGATGCCGACCGGCGGTGCCGAGGGGGTGTCGGTGCGCTCGAGGGCGGCCTCGCCCGCGGTCGCGTCCTCCTCGCCGCTGCCGTCCGTGGTCGCCGGGGCGGTCGTGGAGGCGCTCCCGGCCGGGGTCCCCGACCCCTCCTCGGAGGTCGACCCGGCGCCGTCGGGACCTGAGGGCGGAGGGCCCTCGGCCGTGCTCGTCGGGACGGGACCGCTGGTCGCGCCGGTCCCGGTCTGCCCGTCGGAGCCCGAGCAGGAGGTCAGGAGCAGCACCCCCGAGAGGGAGAGGGCGATCGGCAGGATCGGGAGCGAGGATCGAGTGCGCACCCGCCTACTGTGCACCACTGGTGCACGTACGTCACGCGGCGTGTGCGACGGACGCGCGGGGTCCGGCACCGCACCATGGGGGTATGACGCATCCTCCCCGGGTCGTGGTCGCCGCCGTGGCGCTCGTCGACGACCTCGCCGTCCCCACCCGCCTGCTCGCCGCCCGCCGGAACGCCCCCGCGGCGCTCGCGGGAGGGTGGGAGTTCCCCGGCGGGAAGGTCGAGCCGGGGGAGTCGCCGGAGGAGGCCGCGGTCCGCGAGGCCCGCGAGGAGCTCGGCGTCGAGGTGGAGCTCGGTGCCCTCATCGGCACCCGCCCGTGGCCGCTCGGCGGGCTGCACGAGATGTGGCTCTGGTGGGCGGTCGTGCGCCCCGGCGAGCCGGAGCCGCAGCCCCTCGTCGGCCACGACGAGGTGCGCTGGCTGACCCGGGCCACGCTGCACGACGTGCCGTGGCTGGAGAACGACCACGCCGTGGTCCGTCACCTGGAGGACCTGCTGGTGAGGGGCACCGACCCCGCGTGAGGCGCGGGCATACCCGCAAACCTGCGAGAATGGTGGTCATGCCCCAGACCGAGACCGGCCCCGCTGTGCCCGCCGGCAGCACCGCACTCCTCCGCGACGACATCCGCAACGTCGCCATCGTCGCCCACGTCGACCACGGCAAGACGACCCTGGTCGACGCCATGCTCACGCAGGGCGGCGCCTTCGCCGCGATGCGCGGCGAGCACGACGACCGCGTCATGGACAGCGGTGACCTGGAGCGTGAGAAGGGGATCACGATCCTCGCCAAGAACACCGCGATCCGCTACACCGGAGCGCACGCCCCCGCCGGCGGCATGACGATCAACATCATCGACACCCCCGGCCACGCCGACTTCGGCGGCGAGGTCGAGCGCGGCCTGTCCATGGTCGACGGCGTCGTCCTCCTCGTGGACGCCTCCGAGGGCCCGCTCCCGCAGACCCGTTTCGTGCTGCGCAAGGCGCTCGCCGCCCAGATGCCCGTGGTGCTCTGCATCAACAAGGTGGACCGTCCCGACAGCCGCATCGCGGAGGTCGTCGACGAGGTCTACGCCCTGTTCATGGACCTGCTCGACGACCACGCCCCCGACCAGGTGGAGAAGGCCCTCGACTTCCCGGTCGTCTACGCCTCCGCCAAGGCCGGCCGCGCCTCCCTCGAGGTGCCCGACAACGGTGGCCTGCCGGACAGCCCCGACCTGGAGCCGCTGTTCCAGACGATCCTCGAGACGGTGCCCGCGCCCACCTACACCGAGGGTGCGCCGCTGCAGGCCCACGTCACCAACCTCGACTCCAGCCCGTTCCTGGGCCGCCTCGCGCTGTGCCGCGTCCACGAGGGCACGATCTCCAAGAACCAGCAGGTGGCCTGGTGCCGCCGCGACGGCTCGATCCAGCGCGTGAAGATCACCGAGCTGCTGCTCACCGACGGCCTCGAGCGCAAGCCCGCCGAGCAGGCCGGCCCCGGCGACATCATCGCGATCGCCGGCATCCCCGAGATCACGATCGGCGAGACGCTGGCCGACGCCGAGAACCCCGTGCCGCTGCCGCTCATCACGGTCGACGAGCCGGCGATCTCGATGACGATCGGCACCAACACCTCCCCGCTCGCCGGCCGGGTCAAGGGCGCCAAGGTCACCGCCCGCCTCGTCAAGGACCGCCTCGACAAGGAGCTCGTCGGCAACGTCTCGCTCCGCGTGCTCCCCACCGAGCGCCCGGACGCCTGGGAGGTCCAGGGCCGTGGCGAGCTCGCCCTGGCGATCCTCGTCGAACAGATGCGCCGCGAGGGCTACGAGCTGACCGTCGGCAAGCCGCAGGTGGTCACCAAGGAGATCGACGGCAAGGTGCACGAGCCGGTCGAGCGCCTGACCATCGACAGCCCCGAGGAGCACCTCGGCACCATCACCCAGCTGATGGCCGCCCGCAAGGGCCGCATGGAGCAGATGACCAACCACGGCACCGGCTGGGTGCGCATGGAGTACGTCGTCCCCTCCCGCGGCCTCATCGGCTTCCGCACCGAGTTCCTCACCGAGACCCGCGGCACCGGCATCGCCCACCACGTCTTCGACGGCTACGCCCCGTGGTTCGGCGAGATCCGCACCCGCCAGTCGGGCTCGCTGGTCTCCGACCGTGCGGGTGTCGCGACGTCCTACGCGATGTTCAACCTCCAGGAGCGCGGGACGATGTTCCTCGAGCCCACCACCGAGGTCTACGAGGGCATGATCGTCGGCGAGAACTCCCGCGCCGACGACATGGACGTCAACATCACCAAGGAGCGCAAGCTCACCAACGTGCGCTCCGCCGGCGCCGACGTGCTCGAGCGCCTCGTGCCGCCGCGCCTGCTCTCGCTGGAGCAGTCGCTGGAGTTCTGCCGCGAGGACGAGTGCGTCGAGGTGACCCCGGAGGCCATCCGGGTCCGCAAGGTGGTGCTGGACGCCAACCTGCGCGCCCGCGCCGCGGCCCGGGCCCGCAACCAGTCGTGACGACGCGGCCCGACCTGCGCGACGGCCTGCCCCTCGGGCGGCGGTTGCGGGTCGTCGCCGTGCACGCCCACCCCGACGACGAGACCCTCGCCACCGGGGTGGCGCTCGCCTCCCACGCCGCCGCGGGCGACGAGGTGCACGTCATCACGTGCACGCTCGGGGAGGAGGGCGAGGTCATCCCCCCGGAGCTGGTGCACCTGGAGGGCACCGGGGACCTCGGCCCGCACCGCGTGGGCGAGGTCCGGGCGGCCACGGCCGTGCTCGGGGCCCGGCACCACTGGCTCGGTGGCGACCCGCCCCGCTGGCGCGACAGCGGTATGGCCGGTTCGCCCGCCGCCGCGCACCCGCGCGCCTTCGCGTCCGCGGACGTGGGGGAGGCGGCCGGCGTGCTGGCCGACCTCCTCGAGGAGCTGCGCCCCGACCTGGTCCTGACCTACGACCCGCACGGCGGCTACGGCCACCCCGACCACGTGCAGACGCACCGGGTCACGGTGGCAGCGGTGGCCCGTCTCCCGCGCGAGCAGCGCCCCCGCCTCTACATGGTCCTCACGCCGCGCTCCTGGGCGGAGGAGGACCGGGAGTGGCTGCGTGCCCACGTGCCCGAGGGGGTGCGCAGTCCCGCCGGGGGCGTGGCGCGCGTCCCGGCGCCCGACGACCCCTTCCCTCCGTCGGTGGTCGACGACGGGATCGTGACGCACGCGGTCGTCGACCTCGCGGCCCGCGACCGGCAGGCGGCCGCCCTGCGGGAGCACCCGACCCAGGTGACCGTCCACGACGGCTGGTACACCCTGAGCAACGACATCGCCGCCCGGCTGCCCGGCCGGGAGGGCTACGCCCTGCTGGAGGTGCAGGAAAGCTGAGCACACCGACCCCGCCCGAGCCCCTGGACGTCGACCGCTACCGGCAGGCCATGGGCCGCTTCGCCACCGGCGTCACGGTCGTCACCTCCCGTCATCGCGGCCACGACGTCGCCCTCACGGTCGGCTCGGTCGCCAGCGTCTCGCTGGACCCGGTGCTGCTGCTCGTGAGCCTGCACAACGAGGCCCGGGTGCTGGAGGGGATCGAGGCGGGGGAGGGCTGGGGCGTGAGCGTCCTCCCGGCCCACCACCGCGGGCTCGCGGCCTGGCTGGGGGAGCCCGGTCGCCCGCTGCACAACCAGCTGGCCCGGGTCAGCCACCGCCGAGGGGACGTCCTCGACGTGGCCCTGGTCGACGACGCCCTGGCGGCCTTCGAGTGCCGCACCTGGGCCGCCCACCCCGCCGGTGACCACACGGTCGTCATCGGCGAGGTCGTCGCCGTCCACGTGCCGCGCACCGACGAGCCCGCTCTCGTCCACTACCGTGGGGCGCTGGGAGAGCTGAGGTGACGTTGGACGCCCGGCGACGAGACCGAGACGACGTCGGAAGGACACCATCAGATGGGCGAGGGGGACGCGATGCGTGACGGCCTGCGCGAGGAGCGCACGAGCGGTCCTGGCCGCGAGTGGCTGTCAATCGTGCTGCGGCTCCTCGCCGCCGTCCTCGTCCTGGGCGGCCTCTACGTCGGAGCCGCCTTCTACTTCAAGGACCGGCCGCCCGCCGGCGTCACCGTCGACGGCATCGAGATCGGCTCGCTGACCCGTGACCAGGCCCGGGCCCACCTGGAGGACGAGCTGGCGCCGCGGCTCCAGGAGCCGGTCACCGTCGCCGTCCCCTCCGGCGAGGGCGACCCCGAGCAGCTCTCGCTCGTCCCGGCCGACTCCGGCCTGGGCTTCGACCTCGACGCGACCCTCAAGGACGCCGTCGGGCTGAGCTTCGACCCGCGCACCCTGTGGGCGCACGTCTCCGGTGCCGACCGCGAGCTGGAGCTCGTCGGCACGGTCGACCGCGAGGCGCTGACCTCCGCCGTCCAGGCCCTGGCCGAGGACTTCGACGCCGACGCCGTCGAGGGCGAGGTCACCCTGACCGACACCGGTGTGGAGGTCGTCGACTCCGGCGACGGCCGCACCCTCGACGTGCCCGCGACCGTCGAGGCGGTCGCCGAGGGCTGGCCCGACCGGACCAGCGTCGAGGGAGCCTCGAGCAGCGTCTCGCCGGTCCTGGCGCAGGCCGAGCTCGACCGCTTCCGCACCGAGGAGGTGGAGCCCGCCCTCTCCGCACCCGTCCGCGTCACCGCCAAGCGCGGCGACAGCAGGCTGACCGCCGAGATCGCGCCCCGTGAGATCGCCGACATGCTGACGGTGGAGCGCTCCGAGGACCAGGCCTCGCTCTCCCTCGTGCTCGACGAGGAGGCCATGCTGGCGCGCGTCCGGCAGGACCTGGGCCAGCTCGAGCGCGGCCCCCGCGACGCCACGGTCGCCCTGGAGGGCTCCCAGGTCGTCGTCGTGCCGGCCCGCACCGGGTTCTCCCTCGACGTGGAGGACCTTCCCGACGCCTTCCGGACCGCGATGAGGGCCAGCGGGGCCGAGCGCACCATCAGCGTCGCCCTGGAGGAGATCCAGCCCGAGATCCCCACGTCGGCCTCCGACGCGTGGCGTTTCACCGTCATGTCGCACTTCGAGTCCGAGTTCCCGACCGGGCCGGCCAACGAGGCGCGCACGGCCAACCTGGCCGCCGGCGTGCGGCACGTCAACGGCACCGTGGTCATGCCCGGCGAGCAGTTCAGCCTGTCCCGCGCCCTGGGTGACATCAGCCCGGCCGGGGGCTACGTCGAGGCGCCGATCATCCAGGACGGCCGGCTCGTGATGGGCCTGGGTGGTGGCCTGTCCCAGGTCTCCACGGTGGTCTTCAACGCGTCGTGGCTGGCCGGCGTGCAGCTGGACGCCCACACCCCGCACTCGTTCTACATCGCCCGCTATCCCGCCGGTCGCGAGGCCACCCTCGCGGTCCCCGTGATCGACAACACCTGGACCAACGACACGTCCAACCCGATCGTGGTCCGGTCCTGGATCTCCGGCAACCGGATCGTCATGGAGTTCCTCGGCCAGCGGCAGTACGACGTGCAGACGGTCGACGGGCCGTGGCGGGATCGCAAGACCGGGGAGAAGCGCACGGACGACAGCCCGAACTGCGTGCCGCAGAGCCCGGCCGAGGGCTTCTCGATCACCACGACGCGCATCCTGTCGCGCGGGGGCAGCGAGGTGAAGCGCGACACCTTCAACACCACCTACGTGCCGGCGGACGAGATCGTCTGCACCAACCCGCAGGCAGGCCGCTGAGCGGGGCTGCGTGCCACCCGGTGCGAAGACACCCCCTCCTGACGGCATACTCTTGGCCCATGACGTATGTGATCGCCCAGCCGTGCGTGGACCTGAAGGACAAGGCCTGCATCGAGGAATGCCCGGTCGACTGCATCTACGAGGGCGAGCGCTCGCTCTACATCCACCCTGACGAGTGCGTCGACTGCGGTGCGTGCGAGCCCGTCTGCCCCGTCGAGGCGATCTACTACGAGGACGACGTCCCGGAGGAGTGGGCCGACTACTACAAGGCCAACGTCGAGTTCTTCGACGACCTCGGCAGCCCCGGTGGCGCGGCCAAGATGGGTGTGATCCCCAAGGACCACCCGATCATCGCCGCCCTGCCGCCGCAGTCGCACGACGAGTGACCCAGACCTTCCGACCGGCCCAGCCATCCCAGGAGGACCCCTGATGACCGACCAGAACACCACCACCCCCGTGCTCCGTCACGGTGACAACGAGCTGCCGCTGAAGGTGGTGCCCGCGGTCGAGGGCAACAACGGCCTCGACATCAGCGCGCTGCTCAAGACCACGGGGGACACCACCCTGGACGTGGGCTTCGTCAACACCGCTTCCTGCACGTCGGAGATCACCTACATCGACGGTGACGCGGGCATCCTGCGCTACCGCGGCTACCCGATCGAGCAGCTGGCCGAGAAGTCGACCTTCCTCGAGACCACCTACCTGCTCATCTACGGCGAGCTGCCCTCGCCCTCCGAGCTGGAGGCCTTCGACCAGCGCCTGCGCCGCCACACCCTGCTCGTCGAGGACATGAAGAACTTCTTCGACGGCTTCCCGCGCGACGCGCACCCGATGTCGGTGCTCTCCTCCGCCGTCTCGGCGCTGGGCACCTTCTACCAGGACAGCCACGACCCGCACGACCCCGAGGCCGTCGAGATCTCCACGATCCGCCTGCTGGCCAAGGTGCCGACCATCGCGTCCTACGCCTTCCGCAAGAGCCAGGGCCAGTCCCTGCTCTACCCGGACAACAACTACGACCTCGTCGAGAACTTCCTCTGGATGACCTTCGGTCAGCCCACCGAGAACTACGAGATGGACCCCGAGCTCGCCAAGGCTCTCGACCTGCTCTTCATCCTCCACGCCGACCACGAGCAGAACTGCTCCACCTCCACGGTGCGCCTGGTGGGCTCCTCCGAGGCCAACCTGTTCAACGCGATCTCCGCGGGCATCCACGCGCTCTCCGGCCCGCTGCACGGTGGCGCCAACTCCGCGGTGCTGACCATGCTGTCGCAGATCCAGCGCGACGGCGGCGACGTCAAGGAGTTCGTCCGCCGGGTCAAGAACAAGGAGGACGGCGTCAAGCTCATGGGCTTCGGCCACCGGGTCTACAAGAACTACGACCCGCGTGCGGCCATCGTCAAGAAGACGGCCCACCAGCTCTTCGAGAAGGCCGGCCCCAACCCGCTGCTGGACCTGGCCATGGAGCTCGAGCAGACCGCCCTCGAGGACGACTACTTCGTGGAGCGCAAGCTCTACCCGAACGTCGACTTCTACACCGGCCTGATCTACGAGTCGATGGGCTTCCCGAGCAACATGTTCACGGTGCTCTTCGCCATCGGCCGTCTCCCGGGCTGGATCGCCCAGTACCGCGAGATGATCACCGACCCGGCCACCAAGATCGGCCGCCCGCGGCAGGTCTACACCGGTTCGCCGGCGCGCGACTACGTGCCCTCCTCGGAGCGCTGAGCCGCTCTCCGACCGCCTCCGACGGCCCCCGCTCGCGCAGCAGCGCGGCGGGGGCCGTCGGCGTCTCCCCCGGGTATGCCGTGCCGCGGGGGCGGGGGAGGACGGCGGCTCAGCCGGTCGCGACGACCACGGTCGTGGCACCGACCGGCTCGGGGCTCTCGACGAGGCGCAGCGGGTCGTGGTCGCGTCGCCACTCCCGACCGTCCACGCGGACCAGCGTGACGTCCTCGGACGCCGCGTGGCTGACGGCCCAGGTGGCCACCGTCCAGGCCGTGGCGGCGTCGCCGAGCTCGAAGGTGACGGTGCCCTCGCCGGGCGTCCCCGTCACGCCCAGCTGCCGGGCGGCCTTGTCGGCGATCGCGGCGGGGTCGCCGTCGCCGCGGGCGGGGTCCAGCCGGCAGCCGAGAGCGGTGCCGGTGCCCTCCTGCCCGGTGAGCACCGAGGCGAGCACCCGGCCCTCGGTCTCGTGGTCGGCGTAGGCGTCCGGGAAGGCGCTGCGCTGCACCTCCTGGGCGACCTCGGTCACCACGCCGTCCTCCCAGCCCTCCACCTCGACGAGCACGTCGTAGAAGGCGTGGCTGGCGTAGACGGGGTCGCGGATCTCCTCGACGCTGCCCCAGCCCTGGCTGGGGCGCTGCTGGAAGAGGCCCTGGCTGTCGGCGTCGCCGTAGGGCAGGTTGCGCAGCTTGCTCTCCTGGATCGCGGTCGCCAGCGCGATGGTGGCGGCGCGCGACGGCAGCCCGCGCTGCACGGCCACGCCGGCGATCGTGGCGGCGTTGGCGGCCTGCTCGGGGGTGAGCGTGACCTCCTCGCCCGCTGCGGAGAAGACGCACGTCGGAGAGGCCAGCCGGTCGGCCACCCACCGGGCCCCGAGCACGCCCGCCACCGCCGTGGCACCCACGAGGGCCAGGGCGGTCAGGGTCCGTCCGGCCCGGCTCCGTCTCACCCCAGCGAGTCTAGGCGTGGTCGCCCGGGGGAGCCCGCGGGCCTGTCATAGGGTCGGCACGTGACTCGACGACGGGACTACCAGCGAGGACCGGTCACCCTGCGCGGTGCGCGGGTGCCGGCCAGCACCACCGACCAGCGCCTGCTCGACACCCGGGGCTCGGCCGACTGGGTGCACACCGACCCGTGGCGGGTGATGCGCATCCAGGCGGAGTTCGTCGAGGGCTTCGGCACGCTCTCCGAGCTCGGCCGCAGCGTGGCGGTCTTCGGGTCCGCGCGCACGCCCGCCGACCACCCCTCCGCCGCGCTCGCCGAGCAGATCGGCGGCGAGCTGGTGCGCGCCGGCTACACGGTGATCACCGGGGGTGGGCCGGGCATCATGGAGGCCGCCAACAAGGGCGCCGCGGCCGCCGGCGGCACCTCGGTCGGGCTGGGCATCGAGCTGCCCTTCGAGACCGGCCTCAACGAGCACGTCAACGTCGGCATCAACTTCCGCTACTTCTTCGTGCGCAAGCTGATGTTCGTCAAGTACAGCGAGGGCTTCGTCGTGCTCCCCGGCGGCGTGGGCACCCTCGACGAGCTCTTCGAGGCCCTCACGCTGCTGCAGACGGGCAAGGTCACGAGCTTTCCGGTGGTGCTCGTGGGCAGCTCGTTCTGGGGGCCCCTGCTGGACTGGCTGCGCGAGACGCTGCTGGCCGAGGGCATGATCACGCCGGAGGACCTCGACCTCGTCCGGGTCACCGACGACCCGGAGGAGTGCGTGCGCTGGATCGTGGAGGCTCGGCGGGAGCGTGACGCTCGGTCTTCCGACACGGCCCTCTGACGTGCGAGGATCGGGCCGTGATCATCGTCGTGGCCGTCGTCGCCGTGCTCCTCGTGGGCGCGGTGGTGGCGCTGTGCGTGAGCCGGCTCGACGTGCCGGGCGTGCCCGCGGCGGTGACGACGGAGTCGGCGCGTGCGCTGCCGGCCGGGCCCGTCTCGGCGGAGGACGTCCACGACCTCCGCCTCGACCTGGCGTTCCGGGGCTACCGGATGTCGCAGGTCGACGAGGCGCTGCGGCGCCTCGGGCAGGAGCTGGCCGAGCGCGACGCCGAGATCGCCAGGCTGCGCGACGTGGCCGAGCACACGGGAGGGCACCCTCGATGACCACGACCACCACCCCGCACCCGGACCTGATCGTCGGACCCGACGGCGTGGTGCGCTGCAGCTGGCCGGGCCTGCACCACGCCGACTACCGCGACTACCACGACCGCGAGTGGGGCAAGCCCGTGCACGGCGAGACCGCCCTGCTGGAGCGCCTCTGCCTCGAGGGTTTCCAGACCGGCCTGTCCTGGCTGGTCATCCTCCGCAAACGGGCCGCCCTGCGGGCGGCCTTCGCCAACTTCGACGCCGACACGGTCGCCGGCTACGACGAGAGCGACGTCGAACGGCTGCTGACGGACGAGTCCATCGTGCGCAACCGGCGCAAGATCGAGGCCACGATCCAGAACGCCAGGGCGACGGTGGCGCTGCGCGAGACCGGTGGGCTGGAGGAGCTGCTCTGGACGCACGCGCCCGAGCCCACGCCGCGCCCCATGCGGTTCGCCGACGTGCCCACCCAGACCCCGGAGTCCGAGCTGCTCGCCAAGCGCCTCCGCAAGGCCGGCTTCGTGCAGCTGGGGCCCACGACCATCTACGCCGCCATGCAGGCGTGCGGGCTGGTCGACGACCACCTGGTCGGGTGCTTCCGGGCAGGGGCCTCCCGCTCCGGCTCGCGGGTCACCGGGGCGCGGCACCTCACCTCATGACGGCGGGCCCCCTGCCCGTCCGCCGCCTCCTCGACCTCCGGTTCGTCCTCGCCGTCGTCCTGGTCTGGACGCTGCTGCGGGCGCTGAGCACCGTGCTGCTGCTCGTGCTGGCGCACGACCACCAGGACCCCGTCGTCTACGACCAGCCGGGCGTCCCGCGCTACTTCCAGTTCGCCACGCTCTGGGACGGCGCGTGGTACGAACGCATCGCCACCCAGGGATATCCGGCCACGCTCCCGGTGGACTCCACCGGGCACGTCCGCCAGAACGCCTGGGCGTTCTACCCGATCTTCCCCTACCTCGCCCGGGGCCTCACCCTGCTCACCGGGCTGCCGTTCGCGGTCACCGGCACCGTCGTCGCCACGCTCCTGGGGTATGCCGCGGCGGTGGTCGTCGCGGGCC
This sequence comes from Ornithinimicrobium humiphilum, assembly GCF_006716885.1. Taxonomy (NCBI): domain Bacteria; kingdom Bacillati; phylum Actinomycetota; class Actinomycetes; order Micrococcales; family Ornithinimicrobiaceae; genus Ornithinimicrobium; species Ornithinimicrobium humiphilum. Next base: position 2,573,503 of record NZ_VFPU01000001.1, on the reverse strand, counting down.
TGCTGCGCGAGCGCGTGGGCACGGCCGCCGCGCTGGGCGGCGTGGCCCTCCTGGGGGCCTATCCCTCCTCGCCGACCTTCCAGGTCGCCTACACCGAGTCGCTCGCGCTGCTGCTCCTGGCCGCGGCCCTGTGGCTGCTCGTGCGACGCCGCTGGCTCGCCGCGGGGGCCGTGGCGCTGCTCACCGGGCTGGCCCGCCCCATCGGCCTGCCGCTGGGACTGGTCGCCCTGGTCGCGGTCTGGCTGCGCTGGCGACGGCGCACGGAAGAGCCGATCGCGCGGGGGGAGTACGTCCGGATGGCCAGCGCTCTCGTCGGCTGCGGCCTCGCCGGGCTGATCTGGCCCACGGTGGTCTGGCTGCGCACCGGGGTGCCGGACGGCTACACGCAGACGATGTCCGGCTGGCGGGGCGGGGAGCCCGTGAGGCCCTTCCTGCCGACGCTGGAGCGCGTCCAGTGGCTCTTCGGCGACACCCTCGGTCTCGTCCTGCTCGCCGCCGGGCTGCTGCTGCTCGTGGTGGCCGTCGCCGGGCCCTGGGCCCGTGGGCTGGGGCCGGAGCTGCGCACGTGGTGCCTGGCCTACGTGCTCTACCTCTTCGCCGCGCTCGACCCGTGGACGAGCATCTACCGCTACCTCGTGCTGCTCTTCCCGCTCTTCGTCCTGCTCGTCGGCGGGGGCTGGGACCCGGCCGACCCGCGGGCCGAGCGCTCGCCGCGCTGGCTGCTCGTGGTGAGGACCGTCGTGATCGCCGGGGTCTTCCTCGGGTGGCAGGTGTGGTGGTCCTGGGAGCTGTTCATGTTCGTGCCGCCGCGCGACAACCCGCCGTGAGGAGCCGTCGCGCGGCTGGCGCGGTCAGCGTCCGGTGAAGGTGGGCCTCTCCTTGGCCAGGAAGGCGTCCACGGCCGCGCGGTGGTCCTCGCTGGTGCCGGTGCGGGTCATCATGTCGGCCTCGAAGTCCAGGCTGTCGGCCAGCGCGTGCGAGGAGGAGAAGGCGACGGCGCGGCGCACGGCGCCGTAGGCGCGGGTCGGGCCGGCGGCGAGGGTGCGGGCGACCTCGGCCACGCGGTCCGCGAGCTCGGCGTCGGGGACGACCTCGGTCGCCAGCCCCAGCTCCAGGGCCTCCTGGGCACGGACGGTGCGGGGGAAGTAGAGCAGCTCCTTGGCCCTGCCGGGCCCCACCAGGCGCGGGAGCGACCAGGAGGTGCCGGAGTCGCAGGAGAGCCCGATGCCGGTGAACGCGAGGTTGAAGCCCGCCGACTCGGCGACGTAGCGCAGGTCGGCGGCGAAGGCGAAGGAGGCGCCCGCGCCGGCGGCCACGCCGTTGACCGCCGCGATCACCGGCTTGTCCATGGTCGCGATCAGCTCGACCACCGGGTTGTAGTGGTCGCGGACCGTGGTCCACAGCTGCTCGGCGTTCTCGGCGAGCAGGTGCACGTGCTCCTTGAGGTCCTGGCCGACGCAGAACGCCCGGCCGGTGCCGGTGAGGACCACGCAGCGCACCTCGGGGTCGGCGGCGACGTCGCGCAGCGCGGCCAGCAGGGCTTCCTTGGTGCGCACGTCGAGGGAGTTCATCGCGTCGGGGCGGGAGAGGGTGACGGTGGCGACGCCGTCGGCGCGCTCGGTCACGACGGGGGAGGACTCGGTGCTCATGGGGCTAATCTACGCAGGCCGGGCGGCCTCGCCCCGGGCCGCCGTGGGCCGGGCCCGGGCGGCGCCCAGCGTGGCCGCCACGAAGGCGTCCGCCGCCGGCCGCAGCCGCCCCGCGACGTCGAGGAAGGTCTCGCGCACGGTCTGCCCCGGCCAGTCCGGCGGCAGCACCTCGACGGGCAGCCCCGGGTCGCGGAAGAGGAACTTGCGCCACTCGTGCACGAGCTCGGCGCGCAGCGCGTAGGCCGCCGCGGGCTCGAGGTCCGCCAGGCGGTCGGGATCGGGCAGGGTGGCGCCGAAGTCGAGATAGGCCCGACCCAGCGCGTCGAGGTCCCACAGCCGGGCGGTCAGCGCGGCCGCGTCGACCTCCTCGGGCTGCGCCGTCCAGCCGGTCCACGAGGCGCCGTGGTCGGCCAGGGCGTCGGCGAGCTCGGGGCTGCGCCAGGGGCTCGCCCAGGTGCCCGGCGCCAGCCGGCCGTAGCCGAGGTAGCCCAGCGAGGCGGCGACCCGGTCGCGGCGACGGCGGTCGCCGTCGCCGTCGACGACCACGAGGTGCCAGGAGCCGGACCAGCGCGGCGGCCGGTCGGCGTAGATGCGCTCGCCGGCGCGGACGAGACGTTCGCGCGCGAGGGGGGTGGCGGCATACCCCCGGACGCCCTCGTGGCGCTCCGCCACGAGCCAGCCCTCGCGCACGAGCCGGGAGACGGCGGTGCGCGCGGCCGCCGGCTGGACGTTGCAGGTCGAGGTGAGCGTGACGATGCCGGCCACGGGCGCCCACCACCCGTGCTCGCGCAGGTGGTCGCCGTAGAGGTCGACGACGGCGGATCGGGCGTGCACGGCTCCAGTATCGCTGGTCAGGGCCAGAATCCGGAGCGGAACGCGTGGGCTGGATTAGGATGGGACGACGAGTCGGGAGATACTAGGGGCGACTGTCGACCCACTGCAGGGAGCGGTGGGAGCAGCGTTCCTCGGCCGCCACAAGGAAGGGCAACCCATGGCAGCAATGAAGCCTCGCACCGGAGACGGTCCTCTGGAGGTCACCAAGGAAGGGCGCGGCATCGTCCTGCGCATGCCCCTCGAGGGCGGCGGCCGGCTGGTCGTCGAGATGAACGCCGAGGAGGCCGCAGCCCTGGGCGAGGCCATCAAGGACTGCGTCGGCTGACGACCCGGACGAGACTCACGACGCCCCCCGACCGCACCGGTCGGGGGGCGTCGTGCTGCGCGGGGGTATGCGGTGCGGCGCCCGGGTATCCGTCAGGGTCGGTGCCGTGCGCGGGGCGGCCGTCGTCGACTCAGCGGCGGACGGCCACCAGGAGCCCGCCGCCGACGGGCAGGAGCAGGGGGACGAGCCGGTCGTCGTCGCGCAGCTTCTTGCCCAGGTCGCGCAGCAGGGTCGTGACCTCGTCGCGGGCCGCGGGGTCGGCCACGCGGTCCTCGCCCAGCATGTCGTTGACGACGAGCACGCCCCCGGCGCGCAGCAGCCGGACGGCCTGCTCGGCGTAGACCGGGCTGGACTCCACGTCGGCGTCGACGAGCACGAGGTCGTAGGCGCCGTCGGTGAGGCGGCCCAGGACCTGCTCGGCCTCGCCGGTGATGACCCGGGTGCGCTGGGAGGGGATGCCGGCCGCGGCGTAGGCCTCTTTGGCGGCGCGCTGCACCTCGGGGTCGTCGTCGATGGAGGTGAGAACCCCGTCGCGGGGCATGCCCTGGAGCAGCCAGAGGCCCGAGCTGCCCGCGCCGGTGCCCACCTCGACGACGTGCCGGGCGGCGACGGTGGCGGCGAGCAGGCGCAGGGTCGCGCCGGCGCCGTTGCTCACCGGTGCCGCGCCGAGCTGCTCACCGCGCCGCTGGGCCCGCTCGATGACGGGGTGGGGGGTGATGAAGTCCTCGGAGTAGGCCAGGGACGAGACCTTCGCAGCTGCCATGGCGTCCACCCTAACGTCCGGCGGGGCGCCGGCCCGACCGCTCGGCTACCCCGGCCGCACCCAGCAGGTTCCCAGCAGCCGTTGGGAGCATGGAGCGCATGAACGGGCAGCTGCCGGACGTCGTCGGACCCAACGCGGGGACGGACGACACCGCGGCTTGGGTGCCGCCGTCGTGGGACGAGGTCGTGCGCGAGCACTCGGCCCGCGTCTACCGCCTGGCCTACCGGCTGACCGGTGACCCGCACGAGGCCGAGGACCTGACCCAGGACGTCTTCGTCCGGGTCTTCCGTTCGCTCGACAGCTACCGTCCCGGCACGTTCGAGGGCTGGCTGCACCGCATCACGACCAACCTCTTCCTCGACCGGGTCCGCCGCCGGCAGCGGCTGCGCTTCGACGCGCTCACCGAGGAGCTCGCCGCCCGCCTGCCCCTGCGCGCCGCCGGGACCGACCCCGAGACGGCCTTCGAGATGACCCACCTCGACTCCGAGATCCAGGCCGCGCTGGCCGCGCTGCCGCCGCAGTTCCGCGCCGCGGTGGTGCTCTCCGACATCGAGGGGCTGTCCTACGAGGAGGTCGCGCAGACGCTCGGCATCAAGATGGGCACCGTGCGCTCGCGGATCCACCGCGGCCGGGCGCTGCTGCGCCAGTCGCTGGCCCACCGCGCGCCGGTCTCCCGGGGTCGCACGACCACGCCCGTCCGGCGTCCCGCCACCGTCCTGGGCTGAGAACGGGGATCCCGTCGTGACCATGCGCACCCCTTGGCACAATCGGGTCCCATGAGCGACCCCACCCAGGGCATCCACGTCGACCGCACCGGCGCGCTGCCCCCTCCCACCGGCCGTCCGGTGGTCCCCGAGCCCCAGACCTATCCCGGGTGGGTCGCCCCCGGCACGTCGGCGGCACCTCCCGACGCCACGACCCCGCTGGCCGCGCCCTCGCAGCAGGCTGCCTCCCAGCTGGCCCCCTCGCAGCTCGGCTGGCCGGCCCAGGCCGGGCAGACGGCATACCCGACCGCGCCGCAGGCCGTCCCCTCCACCAGCGGATCGAACGGCAGCGGCTCGTCCCACCGGGCCCCGCGCCAGCGCCGCAGCGGCGTGCCGCTCGTCGCGGCCCTCGTGGCGGGCCTGATCGGTGGACTGGCCGGCGGCGTCCTCGCCCAGACGCTCGACGCCGACCGCGGGGCCGAGAACCGCACCTCCGCACCGGTCTCCGGGGACCTGCCCGACCCCGTGCCGGTCGCCGCCGCCCCCGACGGCAGCATCCCCGCGCTGTCGCGCGCCGTGCTGCCCAGCGTGGCCCTCATCTCGATCGGCCCCGGCGGCTCGACGGGCCAGGGCTCCGGCTTCGTCATCCGCGAGGACGGCTACCTGCTGACCAACCACCACGTCGTCGAGGCCTCCTCCACCGGCGAGGACATCACGGTGACGCTGCCGGGGCAGGACCCGCTCCCCGCCGAGGTGGTCGGCTCCGACGCCGCCTACGACATCGCGGTGCTCAAGGTGGAGCGCACCGACCTCGTCCCGCTGCCCTTCGCCGACCCCGGCGCGGTGGAGGTGGGCCAGACGGTCGTCGCGGTCGGTGCCCCGCTCGGCCTCGACAGCACGGTCACCGCCGGCATCGTCTCGGCCATCGACCGGCCCGTGGTGGCCGGCGACGCCCAGGACCGCAGCTACATCAACGCGATCCAGACCGACGCGGCGATCAACCCCGGCAACTCCGGTGGCCCGCTGCTCGACCTCGCCGGCAACGTGGTGGGCGTCAACTCGGCGATCGCCCAGCTGCCCAGCAGCTCGTTGAGCCCGTCGGGCAGCATCGGCCTGGGCTTCGCCATCCCGGCCGAGCAGGCCGAGCGGACCGCCACCCAGCTCATCGAGTCGGGCACCAGCCAGCACCCCGTCATGGGCGTGCACATCGACCTCACCTACACGGGGGAGGGCGCCCGGGTGCTGCCCGAGGGCACGCCCGACGTCGACCCGGTCATCCCGGGCGGGCCCGCCGAGGCCGCGGGCGTCCGGCCGGGCGACCTCATCGTGTCGGTCGACGGCACCCGCATCCGCGACTCCCAGCACCTGCTCGTCGTGCTGCGCTCCTACGCGATCGGCGAGACGGTCGAGATGGTGCTGCGCGACGAGGACGGCCGGGAACGCACGGTCAGCATCACGCTCGCGGGTTCCGGCGAGTAGCACCCGGGACGGTCGGTAGGCTGTGCCGGTGACAGGGGCCCGGAGCCCCGCCGGACCTGGAGCGCGAGGAGAGGTGTGACGTTCTTCAACCTCACGAGCACGGAGATCCTCCTGCTCGTGGTGCTCGCGGTCCTCGTCCTCGGCCCCCGGCGCCTGCCCCACTACGCTGCGCGTCTGGCCCAGCTCGTGCGCCAGGTGCGCGACCTCGCCGAGGGCGCCAAGGGCCAGATCCGCGAGGAGATGGGCCCGGCCTTCGACGAGATCGACTGGCGCCAGCTCGACCCCCGGCAGTACGACCCACGCCGCATCGTGCGCGAGGCGCTGCGCGAGCCCCGGCCCGCACCCGCCTCGACGTGCGACGCCCGGGGCGGGACGACCCCGGCCCCGGGCGCGGTCGCGTCGCCGGGGCTGCCGGGCCGGACCCTGAGCTACGACCCGTCGCGGCCGACGCCCTTCGACACCGAGGCCACCTGAGCGCTCAGACGCGGGCGGTGGGGGTGATGCCCAGCTTGCGGCCGGCCAGGCCGCGTCCGCGGCGCGCCAACTGACGGGCGATGCCGCGCAGCGCCGTGCCGGCGGGGGAGTCGGGGGCCGAGAGGACCACGGGACGGCCCTGGTCGCCGCCCTCGCGCAGCCGCATGTCGAGGGGCACCTGGCCCAGCAGCGGCACCGAGGCGCCGATGGAGCGGCTCAGCGACGCGGCGACAGCCTGGCCGCCACCGCTGCCGAAGATCTCCTGGCGGGTGCCGTCGGGCTGCTCGAGCCAGGACATGTTCTCGATCACGCCGACGAGGCGCTGGTGCGTCTGCAGGGCGATGGCGCCCGCGCGCTCGGCCACCTCGGCCGCGGCCTGCTGCGGCGTGGTGACGACGATGAGCTCGCTCGAGGGCAGCAGCTGGGCCACCGAGATGGCGATGTCGCCGGTGCCCGGGGGCAGGTCGAGGAGGAGGACGTCGAGGTCGCCCCAGTAGACGTCGGCGAGGAACTGCTGGACCGCGCGGTGCAGCATCGGGCCGCGCCAGACCACGGGCTGGTTGCCGGGCACGAACATGCCGATCGAGATGACCTTGACCCCGCTGGGCTCGGCCACCGGCGGCAGGATCATGTCGTCGACCTGCGTCGGCGCCTGGGACACGCCCAGCATCCGGGGCACGGAGAAGCCGTAGATGTCGGCGTCCACGACCCCGACGCGCAGGCCCTCCTCGGCGAGGGCCGCCGCCAGGTTGACGGTGACCGAGGACTTGCCGACACCACCCTTGCCGGAGGCGACGGCATACACGGTGGTGAGGGAGTCGGGGCGCGCGAACGGGATCTCCCGCTCCGCGGCCCCGCCGCGCAGCTGGTCGCGCAGACCGGCGCGCTGCTCGTCGCTCATGACGCCGAGCTGGACGTCCACACCGGTGACGCCCTCCACGCCCGAGAGCGCTGCGGTGGTGTCGCGGGTGATGGTGTCCTTCATGGGGCAGCCGGCGACGGTGAGCAGGACCGTGACCCGCACCCGGCCGTCCTCGGACACGTCGAGGGCCTCGACCATGCCGAGCTCGGTGATGGGCTTGCGGATCTCGGGGTCGTTGACGGTCGCGAGGGCGGCCTGGAGGGCGTCGGTGCTGGGGGCGGGCATGCTCTCCATGCTAAGCGCCCCCGGCGGGGGCTCCCGTGCGCGGGGGGCCGGGCTCGCTCAGCGGCGGCCGGGACCTCCGGCGGAGGGGTCGCGCTCCCCGTCGCCGTCCTGCTGCTCCCGCTCCGCGGCGCGGGCGTCCATCTCCTCGAGCAGGTTGCGCAGCTCGGAGCGGACGAAGTCGCGGGTCGCCACCTCGCGCATCGCCAGCCGCAGCGCCGCCACCTCCCGCGTGAGGAACTCGGTGTCGGCGAGGTTCTGCTCGTCGCGGGCCCGGTCCTGCTCCATCTGGACCTTGTCGCGGTCGTCCTGCCGGTTCTGCGCGAGCAGGATCAGCGGGGCCGCGTAGGAGGCCTGGAGGCTCAGCATGAGCGTGAGGAAGATGAAGGCGTAGGGGTCGAAGGTCAACGCGTCCGGCGCGAAGACGTTCCAGGCGATCCACACCAGCACGAAGACCGTCATCCACACCAGGAAGCGCGCGGTCCCCATGAAGCGGGCGAACCGTTCGGCGAACTCGCCGAAGGACTCGGGGTCCATCCTCGACCGGGTCAGGGTCAGGCGGCGGCGCTTGGCGAGGGGCTGGTCCAGGCGGTCGGCGGGCGGGCCGCCGGGGCGGCGGCGGACGGGCTCAGACATCGCTCACCTCCGTCAGCTCGCCGCGGTCCTCGCGCCAGTCGTCGGGAAGGATGTGGTCGAGCACGTCGTCGACCGTGACCGCCCCGAGCAGGCGGCCCTCGCCGTCGGTGACGGGCAGCGCCACGAGGTTGTAGGTCGCGAGGGCGCGGGTGACCTCGCCGAGCGAGGCGTCGGGGGAGACGGGGTCGATCTCGGGGTCGAGGATCGAGCCCACCGGCTGGTGCGGGGGCTCGCGCAGCAGCCGCTGGATGTGCACGCTGCCGAGCAGGCGGCCGGTCGGGGTCTCGTGCGGCGGGCGGGTGACGTAGACCAGCGAGGCGACGGCCGGGTGCACCTCCTCGCGGCGCACCAGCGCCAGGGCCTCCGCGATGCTGGCCTCGGGGCCGAGGATCACCGGCTCGGTCGTCATCAGACCACCCGCGGTGTCCTCGTCGTAGGTGAGCAGACGCCGCAGGTCGGCGGCCTCGTCCGGCTCCATGAGCTGGAGCAGCTGCTCCTGGGTGTCGACCGGCAGGTCGGCCAGCAGGTCGGTCGCGTCGTCGGGCTGCATCACCTCGAGGATGTCCGCGGCCCGCTCGCTCGGCAGGTGGGTGAGAATCTCCAGCCGGTCGTCGTCGGGCAGCTCCTCCATGACGTCCGCGAGCGTCTCGTCGTCGAGGGCGTCGGCCACCTCGGCCCGGCGCTTGGGGCTGAGGTCGTGGATGGCCTCGGCCAGGTCCTGGGGCTTGAGGTCCTCGTAGGCCTCGAGCAGCGCGGTGGCCGCCTGGGCGGGACCGGCGTCGTGCAGGCCCTCGACCTCCTCGAGGTCGAGCAGGACGGTCTCGCCGCGCCGCCGCCGCAGCCGCAGCCCGCGCGCCGGACCGGTGTCGACGCCCTTGCGGACGAAGAGCTTGGTGAGGCGCCAGTCGCCCCCGCGCTGCAGGTCCATCGCGATGTCCTCGACCACCGCCGGCACCGGCTCGCCGTCCTCGTGCACGGTCACGCGGCGGTCGAAGAGCTCGCCGACGACCAGCGTCTCGCCGGGTCGCTGCTGGAAGCGCCGCATGTTGACGAGCCCGGTCGTGATGACCTGCCCCGCGTCGATCGAGGTGACGCGGGTGATGGGCACGAAGACCCGGCGCCGGCCCGGCACCTCGACGACCAGGCCGATGACGCGGGGGCCGTGGTGGGCGGCGCGGCCGGTCAGCGTGACCACCACGTCGCGGACGCGCCCGACCTCGTCGCCCAGGGGGTCGAAGACACTCATCCCGTTGAGGCGGGCGACGAACACGCGGGAGGAGCTCACCCGGGCAGGATACCCAGGTCAGGCCCTCCGACCCGGGCCGAGGAGCCGCGTGGGCGGGGGCGTGCGGACGGGAATATCCGAGCCCCCGATGGCGTAGAATAGGTGACAGTTCAACAATCTGGACCGGGCGAGCTCCGCCCGGCCGCCGACCGAGGAGCAGCACGCCGTGATCCCGACGATCGTCTACCGACCGTCCGCCGCCCGAGCTTTCCGCCACACCCCGGCCGAGGACGTCGCCAAGCGTCCCGTCCGACCGCGCCGCCGCTCGCCGCGCCGCTGACGTACCGCAGCACCGCACCGACAGCCTCGACCCCCGCGACCGCACCCGGTCCGGGGGTCTTCGCGTCCCTGGGCGGGGCAGGGTCGCCGGGGGGAGCCCCGGCGCGGCACAATGTGCTCGTGACCTCACCTGCGAGCACCCCAGGGCGCCCCGGACCCGTCCTCGCGCTGGACTACCCGATGAGCCTCGGCGTCTTCGACACCTACGAGGAGGCCCAGGCGGTCGTCGACTACCTGTCCGACGAGGAGTTCCCCGTCGACCAGTGCATGATCGTCGGCACCGACCTCAAGCAGGTCGAGCGGGTCACCGGGCGTCTCACGACCGGACGGGTCGCCGTCGGCGGCCTGCTCTCCGGAGTCTGGCTGGGCCTCTTCGTGGGCCTGATCTTCGCCCTCTTCGCCCCGTCGGGCGACGCGCTCATGACCGTCGTCGGCTCGCTCTTCTTCGGCGCCTTCTTCGGTCTGGTGTGGGCGCTCCTGGGCTACTCCATGACACGGGGTCGCCGCGACTTCGTCTCCGTGAGCCAGGTCGTCGCCACCCGCTACGAGGTGCTCACCGAGCACAAGCTGGTGGAGCAAGCCCGCGACCTGCTCGACCGCCGCCCCGGTCGCCCGCTGAGCTGAGCCGCTCCGCGGTCGACCCCGAGGGGGCGGCAGGGCCGTGCGCGCCGACCTCGAGGCCGGCGCGCCCCGCCCCGTCAGGAGCGGACGCCCCCGGAGCGCACCCAGGCCTCGACCTCGTCGGCCGTGCGCGGCAGCATCGCCGACAGGTTGCGGTGGCCGTCGGCGGTGATGACGATGTCGTCCTCGATGCGCACGCCGATGCCCCGCAGCTCCTCCGGGACCAGCAGGTCGTCGGACTTGAAGTAGAGGCCCGGCTCCACGGTGAGCACCATGCCCTCGCGCAGCTCGCCCTCGACGTAGTCCTCCCGCAGCGCCAGCGCGCAGTCGTGCACGTCGATGCCCAGGTGGTGGCTGGTGCCGTGGACCATCCAGCGCCGGTGGAACTGGCCCTCCTCGGCGTCCAGCGTCTGCTCCAGGGTCACGCCCTCGGGCAGCAGGCCCCACTCGAGCAGGTGGCGCGCGATGACCTCGATCGCGGCGGCGTGCACGTCCTTGAAGCGGTTGCCCGGTCGCGCGGCGGCCAGGCCCGCCTCCTGGGCCTCCAGCACAGCCTCGTAGACCTTGCGCTGGGCGGGCGTGAAGGTGCCGTTGACCGGGACGGTCCGGGTCACGTCGGCGGTGAAGAGGGAGTCGGTCTCGACACCGGCGTCCAGCAGGAGCAGGTCGCCGTCGCGCACCTCACCGGTGTTACGGATCCAGTGCAGGGTGGTGGCGTGCTCGCCGGCGGCCGCGATCGAGTCGTAGCCCACGCCGTTGCCCTGGTGCCGGGCGTGCAGCCCGAAGACCCCCTCGACCCAGCGCTCACCGCGGCCCCGGCGCACCGCCTCGGGCAGCTGCCCGACGACGGCGTCGAAGGCCGTCGCGGTCGCCTCGACGGCCTCCTCCATCTGCCGCACCTCCCAGTCGTCCTTGACCAGACGCAGCGTGGACAGCGCACGGGCCAGCGCGGCGTCGGCCTCCTGCGCGGCGGCGGCGGCCGCCTCGTCGGTGGTCAGCCCCACCTGGGCGCGCACCGCGTCGACCATCTCGGCGACCTCGCGGTCGGCGTCGCGGACGACGGCGAGCGCCAGCCCGCCGGGGCCGGCGTCCTTGGCCAGGGCGTCCTGCAGCTCGTCCAGGTGGCGGGTGGTGACGCCGAGCTCGGCGGCGGCCGAGGCCAGCGTCGGGCGCTCGCCGACCCAGAACTCGCCCACCCGGGAGTCGGCGAAGAACTCCTCGCTGTCGCGGTCGGCGAGCGGCAGGAAGTAGAGGACGGCCTCGTGGCCGTCGGGGGAGCCGTCCTCGGCGGTGCGCGGCTCGAGGACGAGCACGGCGTCCGGCTCGCGGTCGGCACCCAGCCCGGTCAGGTGCGCGAAGGCGCTGTGGGGGCGGAAGACGTAGTCGGTGTCGTTGCTGCGGATCTTGAACCCGCCGGCGGGGACCACCACCCGGGTGCCGGGATAGGCGGCGGAGACCTGCTCCCGCCGGCTCGCGGCATACCTCGCCGCCTCGGTCAGGGTCGGCAGCTCGCCGCTGCGCGGCGCCCAGCTGCTGCCCATGAACTCTCGGAAGGCCGCCCCCGTGGGGCGGCTGCGGTGGTCGGCCTTGTGCTGCTTCTCGCTCACCCGGTCATCGTAGGCGGTGCATCGACGGCTCCGGCAGCGGCGACCGGGGGACCGCACCTAGGCTGGTCGGCGTGAGCGAGCCGACCACCGACCCCCTGCCCGCCGGCGAGGTCACCGGGCCGCAACGCGTCCCCGCGCCCGTGGTCCGACCGGCCCGGCGGGTGGGCCGCGTGTGGCGCGACCGGGCCGTGCACGTGGTCCGGGGCGTCTCGCCCCCGACGATGGCCCTGGGCACCCGCCTGGGCGGCGACGAGGACATCTCCCAGCGCCACGCCCGTGCCGTCATCGACCTCGCGCTGCGGGTCGGCGAGGCGATGCTCTCCACCGGCGCCTCGGCCGCAGACTGCGTGGCGACCGTGCTGCGCCTCACCTCCGCCTACGGCGTGCGCTCGGCGCACGTCGACGTGACCTTCACCTCGATCACCGTGTCCATCCACCGCGGCCTGCACGAGGACCCGCTGTCGGTGATGCGCGTCATCCCCGGCAGGGCCCCGGACTACACGCGGCTGGAGGCCGTCCAGCGGATGGTCGACCGGGCGGTGCGCGACTCGGCGGCCGGGCGCGAGCCCCTGGACGTCGACGAGGCGCGGCGCCGGCTCACCGAGATCCTGACCGCCCCGCACCCCTACCGGCGGTGGGTCGTCACGCTCGGGGCGGCGCTGCTGACCGTGGGCGTGGTCATGCTCTTCGGCGCGTCCCCGGGCATGTGGTTCGTCGCCGCGGTCTCCGCCGTGATCGTCGACCGGGTGCAGCGGGTGATGTACGGCATCGGCCTCGCCGCATTCTTCGCCCAGGTGCTCAGCGCCATGGTGCCGGCGACGATCGCGCTGGCGCTCTTCGCGGCCGTCGAGAACGGCATCGACGTGCCGGGGGTGCGCTCGCCCTCGCTGGTGGTCATCTCCGGCATCGTCATGCTCCTCGCCGGTCTGGGCGTCGTCGGTGCCGCCCAGGACGCCCTGGACGGCTACTACGTCACCGCCGGTGCGCGGGTCATGGAGGTGGTGATGATGACGCTCGGCATCGCCGTCGGCGTCGCCATCGTCATCGGCACGGCCAACCGGCTCGGCGTCTCGATGGAGGTCTCGCCGTTCGTGGTGCTCGGCGGGACGCCCCTGCTGAGCACGCTCGGCGCCGCCCTCATCGCCGTCGGCTTCTGCCTCGGCACCTACACCGGCTTCCGGGCCACCCTCGTCGCGACGCTGGTGGCCTCCCTGGCGTGGCTGGTCCTCGAGCTCGCGCTCGGGCTGGGGCTGGGTCCGGTGGCGAGCACCGCCGTCGCGGCGTCCCCCGTCGGGGCGCTCGCGGTCCTGGCCAACCGGCGGCTGCGCCTGCCCGAGCTGGCGATCGGCACCGCGGGCATCGTGCCGCTGCTGCCCGGGCTCGCGGTCTACCGGGCGATCTACCTCATGCAGGAGGGCACGCCGGCCGTCGTGCCCAACGCGCTGACGCACCTCCTCACGGCGGTCGCCACCGGCATCGCCCTGGCGGGCGGGCTGTCGATCGGTGGCTACCTGGCCCGCCGGCGTCTCGGTCTGGACGTCGCCGCCCAGCGGGCGCGGAAGCGCTCCCGGGGGCGCGTCGTCGAGCCCTGAGGTCGAGGGTCGGTCGCCCGCTGCCGCGGTCGTCCGGCTCCGCCCGTCAGTCGTTCCAGGTCCAGGAGGCGAGGATGTCGTCGAGGACGGGCGCGCTCTCCTCGGCCTGGCTCTCGACCGCCGAGAACGTCACGACGTAGAGCGTGCCGTCGTGGCTGACCCAGCGCTGCGTCTGGTGGACGGAGACCCCGTCGACCTCGCGCACCAGCGTGTAGCCGGGGGCGCGGTTGCCGTCGACCGGAGCGGGCTCGAGCAGCTCGTACTCGCCGTCCTCGCCGGCCAGCTCCTGGGCGGTGCGCTCCACCGCGGAGGTGAGGTTCTGGACGTACTCCTCCTGCGTCACCACGACGTTGGTGAAGAAGTCGTCGATCCGCTCGGTGTCCTTGGCCGCGACGAGGATGCTCTCGTCGTCCACCAGGTCGATCGCGTCCTCCCAGCGCCCGGGGATCTCGATCTCGAAGCTGCCGTCGGTCGCCGCCAGGGTGATCGGGCCGCGCTCGACCGGCGCGGAGGAGGTGGCGGCCGAGTCGTCCGGGGCCTCGGAGGTGACCACGGACTCGTCCGGCGCGCTCGACGTCGCGACGTCGTCGTCGACCGTCGGGGTGCTGGACGTCACCTCGTCGTCGGTGGGGTCCTCCTGCGCGCACCCGGTCAGCACGGCGAGGGCCAGCAGCCCGGCGAGGCCGGTCGCGGCCGCCGGACGGGGACGACGGGGCGTCAGGGTCATGGAACTCCTCGGGTCGGGGCACCCGGGCCCGGGCACCGACGGTCAGGTTCACCAGTATGCCGCCTCGGGCACCGCATACCGTGTCCGTCATGCACCCCCTCCCGGCCGACGCGGTGATCGACCTGCACACCCACTCGCTCCACAGCGACGGCACCGAGCCTCCCGCGACCCTCGTGCGGCAGGCTGCGGACGCCGGGGTGGACGTGCTCGCGCTGACCGACCACGACGTCGTGACCGGCTGGGCCGAAGCCGACGTGGCGGGCCGGGAGGCAGGGGTCCTGGTCGTGCCCGGGATCGAGGTGTCCTGCAGCTGGCGCGGGGTCTCGGTGCACCTGCTCGCCTACCTGCCCGACCCCGACGACGAGGCCCTCGCGCGCGAGCTGGCCGCGAGCCGGCACAGCAGGGACAGCAGGCTGCAGGTCATGGTGGAGCGGCTGGCCGCCGACGGCTATCCCGTCTCCTACGCGGAGGTGCTGGCCGGTGCCGGGGACGACGCCTCGCTCGGCCGCCCGCACATCGCCGACGTGCTGGTGCGCAACGGGGTCTACTCGACCCGGGACCAGGCCTTCGCCGACGTGCTGTCGTCCCGCAGTCCCTACTACGTGACGCACGCGGCCCCCGACCCGGTGCGCGCCACCGAGCTCGTCGTCGCGGCCGGGGGAGCGGCGGTGCTCGCCCACCCGTTCGCGGCCAAGCGCGGCCGCACCGTCACCGACGACGTCGTCGCGACCATGGCCGAGGCCGGGCTGGCCGGCCTCGAGGTGGACCACCGCGACCACGGGCCCCGGGAGCGGGAGCACGCGGCGACCCTGGCTGCGCGGCTGGGGCTGCTGCGCACGGGGTCCAGCGACTACCACGGCACCGGCAAGGAGAACCGGCTGGCGGAGAACACGACGTCCCCGGAGGTGCTCGAGGCGATCCTCGGGCGGGCCTCCGGGACGCCGCTGCTGGGGGCGGTGGGCTGACCCGACCGCCCCGGCAGGGGTCGTCAGCTGGCGTCGGTGGCGGTGCCGGTCACCTTGGTGGTGCGGCGGCGACGGCGACGCGGACGCTCGGCGGAGCCGGACTGCTCGGCCGTGCCCGCGGCGCCCTCGCGACGGCGCGAGCCACCCTCACGGCGACCCTCGGACCCGGTGCGCCCGCCCCGGCTCCGACCCGCGCCACGGCCCTTGCCGCCGCGCTGCTCGGGACCGCCCAGGTCCTCCAGGCGCTCGCCCGAGAGGCCCTCGTGGGTGCGCGCGGACTTCGGCAGCGTGCCGCGCGTGCCCTCGGGGATGTCGAGCTGCTCGTAGAGGTGCGGGCTGGAGGAGTAGGTCTCCTCCGGCTCCGGGTAGCCGAGGTCGAGGGCCTTGTTGATCAGGCCCCAGCGGGGCAGGTCGTCCCAGTCGACGAAGGTGATGGCCACGCCCGTGGCGCCGGCCCGCCCGGTGCGGCCGATGCGGTGCAGGTAGGTCTTCTCGTCCTCGGGGCACTGGAAGTTGATGACGTGGGTGACGGCCTCGACGTCGATGCCGCGGGCCGCGACGTCGGTCGCGACGAGGACGTCCACCTTGTCGTTGCGGAAGGCGCGCAGCGCCTGCTCGCGGGCGCCCTGGCCGAGGTCGCCGTGCAGCGGGGCGGCGGCGAAGCCGCGCTCGACGAGCTCGTCGGCGACCTTGGCGGCGGTGCGCTTGGTGCGCGTGAAGATGATGGACCGGCCCCGGCCCTCCGCCTGCAGGATGCGCGCGACCATCTCGACCTTGTCCATGGCGTGGGCCCGGTAGACGAACTGCTCCACGGCGGCCACGGTCTGACGGTCGTCGCCGTCGTCGCTCATCGCGCGGATGTGCGTGGGCTGGGTCATGTACTGGCGGGCCAGGGAGACGACGGCGCCGGGCATCGTGGCGCTGAAGAGCATGGTGTGGCGGCCCGCCGGGGTGAGCGCCAGCAGCTTCTCGACGTCGGGCAGGAAGCCCAGGTCGAGCATCTCGTCGGCCTCGTCGAGCACGACCGTGCGGGCGTGCGCGAGGTTCAGGTGTCCCTTGGCGGCCAGGTCGAGCAGGCGGCCGGGGGTGCCCACGACGACCTCGACACCCTGCTGCAGCGTCTCGATCTGCGGCTCGTAGGCGCGGCCGCCGTAGATGGTCAGGACACGGATGCCGCGGTGGGTGCCCGCCTTAGCCAGGTCGCCGGAGACCTGCACGGCGAGCTCGCGGGTGGGGGCCACGACCAGGGCCTGCGGGGCGCCGGGCGCCTCCAGGTCGGCGAAACCGTCGTCACCGGGGGCGACGACGTGCTGCAGCAGCGGGAGGCCGAAGCCGAGGGTCTTGCCGGTGCCGGTCTTGGCCTGGCCGATGATGTCGTGCCTCGACAGCGCGACCGGCAGGGTCATCGCCTGGATGGGGAAGGGCGCGGTGATGCCGTTGTCCGCGAGGCCGCGGACCAGGTCGGGGTGAAGGCCGAAGTCGGCGAAGGTAGGGGTCTGCTCCATGAAGGTCTTCCGATCGGGTCGTCCGGGGGTTCCGGGCGCAGGCCTGGTCGCCGTGCGCCGGGTCTCACGGGCCGATCGGGAACGTCCTTGTGGAGGTGTCGGGCGACGCGCCCGACGTGATGCAACCGCAGCGAAAGCGGCCGACCGGTCACCGGTGAACCCTTCCAGGGTAGCGGAGCCTGCGCCGGGTCCCCTATCCCACGCGCGCCGACGGCGCGCCCCCGGGACCGGGCACGCGCCGTCGGGGACGTGCGGGAGGTGTCAGCCGATCCGGCCGGCCGTGTCGCGGCGACCGGTGATGGCGCCGTAGATGAGCACGGCGACGATGGCGACGACGGTGCCGAGGATGAAGCCAGACCAGCTCCACGGGTCACCGCTCTCACCACCGAAGAGGGTCGCACCGAGCCACGAGCCGACAAGGGCGCCGACCGCACCCAGAACCACGGTCATGGGGACCGAGATGTTCTGCTTGCCCGGAAGGATGAGCCGGGCCAACGGCCCAACGATGCAACCGACGATCAGGGCGACGATGATGGTCCAGACCATTCTGTACTGCCTTTCCACTCGACGCTCCGGGAGTACCGGGGATGACCACGTGATCGTGGTCACACGCGTCACGCTAGTGTCATTTGCCTCACCGCGCCACAAGAACGACGGCGTGGCGCGACGCCGCGGCGGGACCGGGGTCCCGCCGCGGCGTCGGGAGCGTGGTCAGTGGGTGGTGCCGAAGCCCACCCGGCCCCGCTCGGGGTGGCCGATCTCCACGTAGCCCAGCGAGGCGGTCGGGACCAGGACGGTGGCGCCCTTCTCGTCCTCCAGCTCGACCAGGGGGGCGCCGGAGGAGATGGCCTCCGACACCACGGCGCGGACCTCGGCGGGGGTCTGCTTGGACTCGAGGGTCACCTCGCGGGCGACGTTGCGGACTCCGATGCGGATCTCCACGGTCGTCCTCCTTGCTGCTCGTAGGGGGCGGTGCTCTGCGTCGAGGTTAACCCGCCGGCGGCTCACCGTCCGGTCCGGCCTCGCGCCCCGTGCCGTCGTGCCCCTCCGGCAGGTGCGGGACGTTGCCCATGCCGCGCCAGGCGAGCTTGGCGACGAGGTCGGCGGCCTCGCGGCGCGGGATCGTCGAGCCGCTCTCCACCCAGTGCCGGGCCGCCGACTGCGCCATGCCGACGAGGGTGCTGCCGAGCAGCACGCACTCGTCCCAGGTCAGCGGGGACTGCTCCTGGAGCACCCGCCCGATCGCCTCGGCGCACCGACGCCGGGCCTCGTCGAGGAGCGCCGCGACCTCGCGCTGCCCGCCCATGTCGGAGTCGAACACGAGCTGGTAGCCCGAGCCGGGCCGGTCGACGAGCTCGAAGAAGCCGTGCAGGCACGCCTCGATCCGCTCGCCGTTGTCCGTCGTGGAGGCCAGCGCACCCTCGATCTTCGCCACCACCTCGTCGCAGACCCGGCCGGCGAGGCCGAGGTAGAGGTCGAGCTTGCTGTCGAAGTGCTGGTAGAGCACGGGCTTGGAGACACCCGCCCGCTCGGCGATGTCGTCCATGGACGTGGCGTGGTAGCCCTGCTCGGAGAAGGCGCCCAGGGCTGCCTCGAGGAGAAGCGCACGGCGCTCGTCCCGGGGCATGCGGACACGCGTCGGAGCAGCACCTCTCGACCCGACCTTCGTCACCCGTCCCACCTCGACTCTCGCGCCCTCCATCCTAGAACGCGACGTCCTCCGTGCGAGGTCCCGGCACGCCAGGGAGCACCGGAGGGCGGGGCTGTCCGCGCTCGATGAT
This sequence comes from Ornithinimicrobium humiphilum, assembly GCF_006716885.1. NCBI lineage: Bacteria > Bacillati > Actinomycetota > Actinomycetes > Micrococcales > Ornithinimicrobiaceae > Ornithinimicrobium > Ornithinimicrobium humiphilum. The sequence goes on along the minus strand of NZ_VFPU01000001.1, from coordinate 2,555,133 downwards.
GTGATGGGCACATGGCAGCCCTACCCGAGGACCGACCCGGCGCGACCGCGCCGGTGCTGGACGAGACGCAGGAGCGCGTCGCCCGGCACCGCGGCGGCGTGCTCCTCGTCCTCGGGGCACCCGGCACGGGCAAGACCACCACCGTCGTGGAGCACGTGCGCCGCCGCATCCTCGACGACGGCCTCGACCCCGACTCCTGCCTCGTCCTGGCCCCGACGCGGCACGCCGCGGCCAGGTTGCGCACCCGTATCGGACGAGGTCTGGGCCGGACCTTCGCCGAGCCGCTGGCCCGCACGCCCTCCTCGCTCGCCTTCGCCGTGCTGCGGCTGGCCGCCGCCGGCTCGGAGGAGCCGCTCCCGCGCCTGCTCTCGGGGGCGGAGCAGGACGTCGTGCTGCGCGAGCTGCTGGCGGGGCACGAGGCCGGCCCGCCGCCGCCCGGGGCCCGCCGGCCCCGCTGGCCCGACCACCTCGCCGCGGCGCTGCCCACCGCGGGCTTCCGGGGCCAGCTGCGCGACCTGCTCATGCGCGCGGTCGAGCACGGTCTCGAGCCGGACGACCTGCGCCGGCTGGCCGACGAGCACGAAAGGCCCGAGTGGGACGCGGCGGCCGACGTCCTCCAGGAGTACGACGAGGTGACCGCCCTGTCGGAGCCCGGCGCCTACGACCCCGCCTGGATCGGCACGGCCGCGGCGGACGTGCTGGAGGACGACCCCGAGCTGCTCGCCCGGGTGCAGCAGCGCCTCCGCGTGCTGGTGGTGGACGACGCCCAGGAGCTCACCGCCTCGACCGCCCGGCTCCTCGCCGTGCTCCGGCCGCCGGGGACCGACGTGCTCCTCGTCGGTGATCCCGACACCAGCGTCCTCGGGTTCCGGGGGGCGGTGCCGGACCGGTTCGTGGGCCTGGCCGCCGACCTGCACCGCACCGACCCCGGGGCCGTGACCCGGACAGGAGGGGCCGTGCCGACCGTCCTCCTCGACCGCCGGCACCGGGGCGGCCCGGCCCTCGCCACGGCCTGGACGCGGGTGGCCGGTCGCATCGGGACCGCGGCCGGTGCTGCGCACCGGCATCCCGTCAGCGTGTCCGGGGACTCCGGCCCCGGAGCGGTCGAGGTCGCGGTCGCCCGCAGCCGTGCGCAGGAGGTCGCCTACGTCGCCGGTGTCCTGCGCGCCGCCCACCTGCGCGACGGCGTGCCCTGGGAGCAGATGGCCGTGATCGCCCGCTCCGGCGGGCAGCAGGAGTCGGTGCGCCGCGCCCTCGCCTCCGGCGGCGTCCCGGTCCGGGTCGACCGGGCGGGGCTGCCGCTCGGCCAGGACCCGGCGGTCGCTCCGTTGCTCGTCGCCTACGACGTCGTCACCCGCGAGCACGACGTCCGCTGGCGGGCCACGCCCGAGGAGGCGGTCTCGCTCGTGACCAGCCCGCTGGGCGGCGTCGACCCCGTCCACCTGCGCCGGCTGCGCCGCCGGTTGCGGACCGCCGAGCTGGCCGACGGCGGGGAGCGCTCCGCCGACGAGGTCCTGGCCGACCGGCTCTGCGACCCCGACCTGCTGACCACGCCGCCGGCCGAGCTGCATCCCGACCTCGCCCCGCTCGTCCGGGTGGCCCGGATCCTGGAGGCGGGCCGCGCCGCCCTGCTCCGGGAGCCCTCGGGGTCGGCGGAGGACGTGCTGTGGGCGCTGTGGGACACCAGCGGCCTGGCGGCCGCCTGGACCCGTCAGGCGCTCGGCGGTGGCGCCCTGGGTGCGCGCGCCGACCGCGACCTCGACGCGGTCCTGGTGCTCTTCGGGGCGGCGGAGGCCTACGTCGACCGGTTGCCCGGCGCCCGGGCGCGCAGCTTCCTCGACTCGGTGCGCAGCGCGGAGGTGGCGGCCGACACCCTGGTCGTCGGCGCCCGCACCGGGGGAGCCGTCGAGGTGCTCACGCCCCAGGCGGCTGCGGGCCGGGAGTGGCGGCGGGTGGCGGTGGTCGGCGTGCAGGACGGCGTGTGGCCGGACCTGCGCCTGCGCGGCACCCTCCTGGGCTCCGAGGCCCTCGTCGCCGCCCTGCGCGGTCTTCCGGTCGACGGCCCGGAGGCGGTGCGTGCCGCCCAGGCCCAGGTCCGCGCCGACGAGCTGCGGCAGTTCCACGTCGCCGTGACCCGAGCCTCCGAGGCGCTCCTGGTGACCGCCGTGGCGAGCACCGAGGACCAGCCCTCCGGCTTCCTGGGGCTCGTCGACCCCGAGGCCGCCGCCCGCCCGCCCGTCGAGGTGCCCTCCGCCCTCACGCTGCGGGGTCTCGTCGGGCACCTCCGCCGGGAGGCCGTCACCGCCCAGCGGGAGGGGGACCACGTCCGGCGCGACGCCGCGCTCGACACCCTGCTGCTGCTGGCCGAGGCCGACGTCGCCGGGGCCCGGCCCGAGTCCTGGTGGGACACCCGCGACGTCTCGAGCGACCGCCCTGTCGCACCGGAGGGCCCGGTGCGGGTGTCGCCGTCCCGGGTGCAGACCTTCCTCGAGTGCCCCTTGCGCTGGTTCCTGACCTCCCGCGGCGCCGAGAGCGGCGAGGCCGTGCGCGCCGAGATCGGAACGCTGGTCCACGACGTCGTCGCCTCCCTGCCCGACGCAGGACGCGAGGCGCTGACGGCCGAGCTCGAGCGGCGCTGGTCCGAGCTGGGGCTGCGGCCGGGCTGGGTGGCCGAGAAGCAGCTGCGCGAGGCGCGGGACATGATCGGCCGCTACAGCCGCTACGTGGAGGAGGCCCGCGCGGCCGGCCGCACGCTCGTGGCCACCGAGCTCGAGCTGTCCGTCACGGTCCGCCCCGAGGAGGGGGAGCCCCTCAGGGAGGTGCACCTGCGCGGCCAGGTCGACCGGTTGGAGCGCGACGGCGGCGGCGACCTCGTGGTCCTCGACCTCAAGACGAGCCGCACCAAGCCCACCACCGCGGAGATCCAGCGCCACGCCCAGCTCGGCGCCTACCAGGTGGCCGTCGAGGAGGGCGCCTTCGCCGAGGTCGCCCCCGGTGCCCGCAGCGGCGGCGCCCAGCTCGTGCAGCTCGGCAGCGGAGGCCCCACCACGCAGGAGCAACGCCCCGTGACCCTGGACGACGATCCCCGCTGGGCACGCACGATGCTGCTCGAGGCCGGCACCGGCATGGCCGGGGACACCTTCCCGGCCAGGGTCGGCCCCGCCTGCCGCACCTGCTCGGCA